>JAJCZR010000061.1 GCA_029262295.1 Deltaproteobacteria bacterium
TTGCAGATAAATTTGATATATCAAAACCAGCTATTTCTAATCATCTTAAAATACTTCAAGAAGCCGATTTGGTGAGTAATAAAAAAGTGAGACAGCAAAGAATTTATTCAATTAATAAAAATAAGATTAGAGAGCTGAAAAAGTTTTTAGATGACATAACTGGTTAATTGAATTCAATGCTAATAACAGCATTACAATTTATATAAATAAAATATAAACTTTAATAATAGGGGATGTATTATGAATAAAACAATTCTTATTTCTGTGATTTTAATACTGGCCGTCTACATTTTTATGAACAGGCAAATTATCACTGTAACCACTGATATAAAACAAGGCGTATCCTACAATCGAGTTGAAGTTATTAATAAAATTACTGGAAATGTTAAGATAATTTATTGCAACCAAGAAAGTATCACCTGCGTAATGCAAAATGAAATTAATGTTAGTTCTAAATAATTTTTGCTAAAGGCTAAGAAATATTAATCTAACACAGTCCCTTCAAAAACCTTTTTTGTTAGATGTAATTTCATTAAGTGTTCTTTATTTGGATTTGTTTTTAAAATTTTAAGTAGTTCGCTTGCCAAGTAACAAGTAGATTTAGGATTATCTTTTTTTACCGTTTTTATCATATACTGATTTGAACAAAACCAGATTTCTTCATTTAATAATTTAGAATATATAGGTATTGCCATATCCCTTTTAGATAATTCTTTCAAAGTAAGTTTTGAAATTCCTGTAATAGTATCTTGGGATGAATCATAAAATGAATCAACATAAATATCCTTTTCTGACTGATTTATCTTATTTAAAATATTATCCCATATAGCACTCATAGTTGGTTACCCTCTATATAGCTCAAAAACCGTTACAACCGTTACAATTCGCAAAATATATAATAATACCCGTAGTTTATGGCATTATATGTGCTTTTAAAAAACCCCTTACACTATGTAACTTGTAAGGGTTTTTTAGATTGCTAGAAATTAACATAAACGCTTATAATCATTTAATAATATTATTTTTGTAACGCATGTAACGCATTTTGAGGCTCTATAGAAGAACCCCAGCGTTGAGATAGGTCTTCAATTTGCTTTTTTGTTAATTTATAGCCCCTAATTGGCTCATGTCCTTTTCTGTGTGTTTGTGATCTTGAACCCATTTTTCTAAGTAAGGATTGAGCATCTTTGTTCTTTTCCACCCAATCTATGCCACCATTATTGAAAATTTGGACAGCTTCTTCAGATGTAATAATAATTTCATCTAAACCTTCTGAATTGATATGTTCTCTCATTATGTCGATTGCTTTAACAAAATAGGCACTATCTTCGCTTTCTTCTTTTGTATAACTCAATCCAATTGAGGCTAGTTTTAGTTGTTCAAAAAGCTTTATTGTATCTTTATCTTCAACATTATTAAGTACAACTGCAGCAATTGAGTACAAAATCTCAAGTCCATCCTTTAATCTATCATCAACATTTTCTGAAATAATTTCATCTTTGAAATTTGAATATGCTTCATATATCTTATTGGCATTATTAAGTGCAAAAATATGTAGATTATCTCTTAAACCATGAAAAATCCCCTGCATCCTATCAATCTGTAGTCTTTCAACTTTCTCATTTCTTTTTTTTCTAATAAGTTCAATTTTTATAGCTCTGTCGGCTGTTGCATCTTCAAGATAGTTGATCCCAGCTAGTACAATAGGTCTGAATACAGAAAATTGCTTGACCTTGTTTTCCTTTCCATCACATCTTGATATATAACCTTGTCTTCTATATGCTGAGTTCAATATTGAAAGTCTTTCGCCTGTTTCTTTCTTTTTTATCAGGTTCTCGGCTTCATCCCATAGCAAGGTTCCTGCTGTAATAGATGGCACTCTATAAAGAACAGCATCACTCGGAGCTGTTTCGATTCCGTTTGCGTTATAACAAAGTTCAGACAATAGCTCCAATAATCTTGTTTTTCCACATCTTTTAGTTGGAGAATTAATCCAAAGAAAAGGGTAGAGGGGAAAAATTCTATGTAAATAAGTTCCCATTACCCATAATGAGGTTAAATCTGATTGCCAGTCATCCTTGAATATGACAAATTTATTTAGCATGTCTTTTATTTCCGAAAAAATAAAAAATGAAGACACTGGATTACTATTGCTTTGAAGGTATTTTTGTATTCCTTTAGCTGAAAATTTTGAAAATATTGGTTTGTCTTCTAAATAGTATTCATTTTTAACTTGTTCTAAGTTTCTTACTTTGTTGTCAGATATAAATAAGCATTCACCGTTAAGTTTAAGACCGTACATCAATTCACCATCAATAAAGTTCATTGAAGAATGTATGTATTTTTTGTTATCTGAGGAAGAAAAAATTTTTTCTTCCTCTACAATGCTTTCATGTGTTTTAGCCTTTTTTAATGATTCATCGACTATCTCTTTGAATTTTTCTACTCCAACATCCACTAATATTTCATCAGCATCTTTTTCTTTATTTCCTAATTGAATAACACTACATTTGAATTCTTTTGATAATTTGTATGATGCTTCTTTTCCAGCTTTATCAGGATCAAATGATATATATAAATGGCTTGTGGCATTATCTATCAAACTTTTATTAGCTTCTGAAACTTCTTTTCCTAATAATGAACAGCTTGGAAATCCTGCTTTAATAAATGCTAGAGAATCGGGAATAGATTCTGTAATTATGCAAAGGTTTTTATTTAGATTTTCTGAAAATGTTATGGGTTTATTTGGACATAGTTCATTGTTTGGAAGTCCTAACCATTTGGGGTATCTGTCGTTTACAATAGGAAATTGTCTTGACCAAATTGATATTGGAGTACCTTTATCGTAAATTGGAAAAATTAATCGATTTTGAAAACTTTCATACGAATTACGATTGCCTTTTTCTTTAATAATTCCAAGTTCTAATGAATTGGCTTTATGTTCTTCTGATAAAAAATTAGAAAAAATATTCTTTCCAACATAGCCAATTTTATAGTCTTCTATTTGCTCAATTGTAATCCCTTTCTCAAGTTTTAAAGATTCTTGAATATTTGTGTTAGTTAACAAATTTTCATGAGCTTTATTTACGTATAATTCGAGAGTATAAATTAAACCCAAAGGGATTTGTTTTATTTGTGTTGCTTCACAATCAATTGGAAGGTGGTATTTTTCGATTAATGATTTAGCTGCATCAAATTGAGAGTTATGACTGTGTAGTTCTTTTACTAGGCTTATTACATCTACAATTTTTTCACAACCGAAACATTTTGCACCTAGATTATCTGGTAAAAGAGTAAATGAAGGTTCTTTTTCATCATGAAATGGACATAAAGATTTTCTATTATTAAAATCGATGCCGTAGTCTTTGGCAACATTTACAAAATTGAGATTTTTTTTAACTTCTGAGAAAATATCCACTTCGTAAGTTTCAGAATTATTCCTCAAAGGTGTATTTTTTTTATTCTTCATCAATTTGATTCTCCAAATCTAACCATTTCAAGAATTTTTTAGTATTTAGATATACTCTCGATCCTATCCTTCTTCCCCTGGGCATTTTCCCTGTTCTTTCATATTTCCTTAAAGTCCACATAGGAATTGAAGATATTTGAGATGCCTTTTTAAATGTTATTTGTAAGGGTAATTCGGATTCTTTTATAATATGAATTTTTGAAGCCATTTTTTAGTTCCTCCTAAAATATTTTTGTATTATTTAGGATAGAATAAAATGACTTAGAAAGATGGTGGCTAATTAAAAATTATTAACCACTACTTTCGTAGTAGAAATCACGCAAGCTATGATAAGGAACATTTAACTTTATTGAGAAAAAATATATTGCAACTTCTTTAACCTTACTTATCTCAAATTTTGGATCTGGTTCTTGATTTAATTCGGAATTAAAAATTGATAAATGAGCATAATTAATAGAATCTTCAGTAATTATTTTTCTCCCTTTTTTTACTTCCATCATAGATTCTTTGATCTTAGTTGCTAATAAATTCACATGTATTTGAAAATAATCTTGATTATTTTCAAATAACAACTCAAATAGTGGACTGTCAAATGAATATGCTTTACCTTTTTTAGTTGTTTTTAATAATGGCAATTTACATTGATCTAAAATATCGTCTACTCTTTTTTTTACTTTAGTCTTCATTATTTTTGAAGCAAGCATATAAAATTTCAATATATTTGAATACTTATTAGTAAAAACTAATTTATTATTTCTCAAGAGCTCTTTTTTAATTAACCGTGGTTTCAAAAAATACTCTATTTCTTCTTTTTTTTCATTAGTGAACACAAACAATTCTTGAACTACTCTAATTTTTTCAAAATCTGTTCTAGATTTCTCTCTAACAAACTCATATATGAGATAATCAACACATAAGTCAACATCTTCTTTTTCATGTAATTTAGGTATAAAAGGTTTGATTAATTGATATAAAATACCTTTTATTAAATTGTAATTCTCATAACCGCAAAATATAAGATTAATGTAATGGGTGTCTGGATAGGTGTCTATTTTGTCTGATAATAGATTTTTTAGTATGCCTTTAGCCACAATGCTAAAATAACAATATTATAAGTATTTTCAAGGGAATTAATCTTTGTACACCATTAGCTATATTAGTATCAAAAAACTATATCAATTCCTTGCCAAGGAGAAGGTCGCGGGTTCGAATCCCGTTTCCCGCTCAATTTTTAATTTTCTTAAACTTATTCAACATTCTGTTTAAAATAGCACATTGATACATATAGCCCATTGGGTTACTCTATACTTGTGAATAAAAAACTTGTCACTGTTGTAGAACATTCTTATTACATAAAACGTGCAGAAAGAGTTATAACAACAGACCAGATGCAAGATATAACAGACATTCTGGCTATTAATCCTAAAGCTGGTGATGTAATGGGGGGAACAGGAGGTTTCAGAAAACTCCGTTATGCAGGAATTCAAGGTAAAGGGAAAAGTGGTGGATTTAGGATAATACAAATTTATATAAAAATAGATGAAAAAGTTCATCTTGTTGATATATTCGGAAAAAACGAAAAGGACAATTTAAGTAAAGAAGAAAGAAATGAACTTACAAAATTAGCAGAAATTTTAAAAGGGAAGAATTAGGAGAATAAAATGAGTGAAATATTTGAATCAATCAAAAAAGGTGTTGAAGAAGCAATTGAATGGAAGAAGGGCAAAAAAACTGGTGCCCGAGTTCATATTTACACTGCAATGGATGTTGCAAAAATTCGCAAGAAAACTAAAATGAGTCAGAAGAAATTCTCAGAGGCTTTTTCCATTCCTTTATCTACTTTAAGAAAATGGGAACAAGGACAACGCGTGCCTCAAGGCCCGGCTCAGGCTTTGTTAAAAATTATAGATAAAGATGCAAAGGCCGCCCTGGAGGCCATCCACAGATAACTAATCCGAACAGTTTAAATTAATGACTCATTTTTCTTCAGAAGTATCTGTTGAGTTTTTATCAGATTTATTAAAAATTTGATCTGAAGAAAGCACATTTATAAAAACATCTTTTGGAATTAAACATCTATCTACATCTAGTCCGCAAAAATCTCCGAATTCTTCAATCTCAATTGTGTCATCACCGTAATAAACACCAATGCTTTCATCTACGAGACATACTCCATTAAAAAAATCAAAATCAATTACTTCATAACCGCTACATGGATTGTAAACATAACTCCCATTATAAAACTCACTTTCATTATTTGCTTCACATTCATTAAGCTTAATTGTTGTAATATAATTTCCGGGAGTTAAATTCACTGTCATTTCAGAAAATCTTGGTGTGCAAACAAAGTCGTAAAACAAACTGTTTTCTACCTCTGGAATTGATTCTTCATAGTAACCATCGGTTGCCAGATAAGTATCAAGAACCTCAATATCAAATCTGAAATCATCAATTAGAAGTTCGCCACTACCAGCCACATATTCATGATCTCTGTAAGCATCTAGCTCTATAGACAGACCTGTTTCAAAATTGGTTGCTGAGACCTGAGTTTCAAAATCTGGCATATCATCATTAAAGCTGCTTTCTTCGAGTGAACATCCACCAATAATTAAGAGAGGTAAAAAGAGTATTGTTAACAACAGTTGAATTTTCATCGCTTTCTCCTATCCTGAATTTCAATAATACAAACCAGAATAGAAGAAAAGTGTTTCAGGAAAGTTTATTTGATTTGTTTTTGGGTATAGAACTATTTCATTTAAAATTAACAAACGAAAAAAATATTTTGCTAATTCTACGTATCAAATGCTTTCATTTTCTTTAAAATATCATCCATAGTCCTATCTTTCTCTTCTTTTGACATTTTAGATACTCGATTTCCTAATCCTTTTTGTCTAGGAATTAAAAATCTTTTCCAAGCTTTTAGTGTAAAAGAATTATCAAGCTCTGGCGGATAATTTCCATAATCAGACGAATATTTTTCTTTCTCTAATTCAGACAAATTTTTCCACCATTGCGAAATTCTATTAATATCACTTCTCAATTCGTTAGTATCAACAAATATTTGATAGTCTGATACTAAACATTTGCACAATTTAATTTGATCTTTGTCGCAACTAGAGAATACGTAACAAAATGGTAGATAAAATAAATATTGCAAATCTATAATATTGGTAGTCTTAGTCCCAATAACCCTAAAAAGAAGAGAATAAAAAAATAGAAGTAACGCTTTTAAAATAAAGAACCCATATTCTGAAAACACTTTAATACTTTTATGATTTCCATCAATCCATCTATTAATTATTTTAGTTTTATCATCATCATTAAAAATGAAAGAATTAACTAGCCACATAAGCATCTCTAACTGATCTGCTTGATTCTCACTTGATAATTTTATTTCTGTAACTTTAACTACATCATCTAAATTTTTGATTTTTTCATTTTTTTTTATTAATTTTTCAAAGCTACTTACTAAATCTTCAAAATTAATTTTAGATAAATATGTTTCATATGATTTAGCATATTCTAGTTCTAAATCATTAAACTCTCCCCTTTGCCATCTAATAAACATTGAAGATTCTTCTGTTCTATCTATAAGTACCCCATTATTCGTTATTTTAGTTGGAGTAACTACTGGCCTGCCATCAATAACAAAGTCAAAACCCAATAATGATTGTAATAACAATATGTCAAACATCTCATTTGTAGCAGAAAAAACTGAAAGTCTTTTTGATAAGCTAGAAACTTTTTCTCTTGGATATTTTCTCAAATCTGCAATAATTTCACCTATGAGTATAGGTGTATTATTAATGTGATAATATTTACTAATTGTATAGTATTCAGATGTGGAAAAAGTCTGAAAAGCGGATTTATCTAATGTTAAAAATGGTCCCATTATTAATAAGTAATCATTCTTATATAATATTCAATATTAAAGCTGGTGAGTTTATACTAATCCCCAAAAGGAAGAAAGTTTTCGGTTGATTCTATATTGTAAATTAGTTTTTGAAGACGGCGAGCTCTCAATTAAAAACCCGCCGTAAATAAGTTTGTATTCTTTTATCCTTCGAGGACAAAAGTAATTCTTAGATGCGCTCTATATTCTTCAATATTACCTTTATCATCAATAGAAGCATTCATCTTTGTTACTTCAATTCCTGTTAATCCTCTTAATGTCTTATTAGCTCTTTCCAAAGCATTATTAACTGCATCATCCCAGGATTTTGAAGAACCTCCAATAATTTCTGTAATTCTTGCAACTGCCATAGTATTACCTCCTTAGTTTTATTTGAATCTTTGGTAACAGCATTATAGATAATTTTTGTTTGGATGTTAAGTAACTTGAGAGAATAAAAATAGAATTCTTCTAATCTCCAAAAGGAAGAAAGTTTTCTGTTGATTCTATATTCTCAATCCATTTTTGAATATTAAGATAATTGGTAAGTTCAACTCCACCTTCGGGTGCGAGCATTATATAGGGATAACAGGCGATATCTGCTATTGAGTAACTATCCACAAGAAAATCTTTGCCTTTAAGATGCGCGTCAAGAGTTTTTAAAGCAGAGTTACCCTGCATTTGAAATTTTTTCATATCTTCAGGATCATGGTCGGGAACAAATTTGGTTAAATACCTGGCCATTGCAAGATTTGGATCAATTGAAGTTTTTCCAAATAAAACCCACTGGGCAATATGCCCATAAGTTTCAGGATTATCGGAAGTAAATGAATTTGGAGAATACTTTTTAGCAAGATAAAAAAGGATTGCATTTGACTCCCACATCACAAAATCACCATCCACAATCACAGGAATCTTTTGATTGGGATTTACTTTGGTGAACTCTTCACCTTTATGCTCACCTTCAAATAGTTCAACTATTATCCTTTCAAACTCCACACCAAGCTGATGTAAAAGTAGCCTCGGTTTGTAAGCATTTCCAGAAAGTTTGTGGTCGTATAGTTTTATCATTTTAATTTGAGTAAACCAACTGCTTTGTTAAATCAATTTCCTTTTTAAAATAAGGGTTTCGTATTCTTTCTTTATTAACCAAGTAAACGTCTTTATCTAGTATAGCCTCAAGTTCTTCTTTGAGATCAAAATATCTATCAAAACTTCCTTTTATTTTTTTCTCCAGAAAAGCAACTAGAAAATGAACATCTATTTTATTAAAAGAATCATCATTTTCATATGACCCAAATACTGAGAGTCTTTTTACTCTGTATTTTTTACAGATTTGAGAGATTTTATCATTACTAAGGTCTAAATTCATTTTACTAACCCCTAAAACCTAATCCCTAATACCTATCACCTAACTACTCATAAATATAATCTAAAAATTTGCCGGTAAATCTTTCTTTTCCTAATACATCAAACACAACTTCTTTTTTAGGAAGGAAGTAAGCTACAGAACTCTTAGTACACTCAACACCATCTTCATCATAAATAGTTGCATCAACAAAGACGTGCCTTCCTCTTACTTTCGTAACCTTACCCCTTACCTCAAGCTCAATATCACTATCTACTTTTTTGTTGTAGCTGATCTCCACTTTTGTTGTAAGCCCAATCTTTCCGACTTTATCAAACATAGTCCAGAAAGCCAGTTCATCTACAAGTGCACACTGAACTCCTCCATGAAGAATCCCCGGGAAACCCGCCATATATTCTTTCGGTTTGACTCTTGTGAAGACCTCTTCTTTTTCATCATCAGCATAAAACTTTAGCTGAAGTCCGTGCTTGTTATTCGGATGACAGGCAAAGCAGTTGTTATCAGGGAAATCAAGAAATACATTTTCTATTTCTCTTGGCATCGCTAATCACTTTCAACTACTTTTGTAACAGCTGCCACAAACTCATCCTGCTTAAGATCAATTAACCTGAGACCTTGGGCACTTCTTCCATAGACACTTATTTCAGAAACTTTCATTCTTATTACCTTTCCACCATGAGTAGTAATAATCATTATTTCCATATCATTGGTAACCTGAAAGGCCCCTACAACTTTGCCATTTTTTCCGGTTGTTCTGATAGTCATTACGCCTTTACCACCCCTGCCGGTTAAACGGTATTCAGAAGCTTTTGTACGTTTACCATAACCCATATCAGTAACCGTTAGAATCTGTGCGTCAGGGTTTTTAATTACCTCAAGGCTTACAACTTCATCACCTTTCCCAAGCCTTATACCCCTTACACCTGTTGCAGTCCTTCCCATGTCACGAACATCATCTTCATTAAACCTTATTGCCTGGCCATTTCTTGAGGTAATAAGTATTTGATGCGCACCATTACTGATACTTGCCTCTACAAGCTCATCATCATCACGAATATTAAGGGCAATAATCCCGCCAGCCCTTGGCCTTGAATAAGCCATAAGCTTGGTCTTTTTAATAACACCCTTTTTAGTTCCCATCACAATATATTCATCTTCTTTAAATTCTATTACCGGAAGCACGGCTGCCACAGTTTCATTTTTATCAAGATCAAGAAGATTCACCATAGCCTTACCACGGGCAGTGGGACCAGCTTCAGGAAGTTCATGGACTTTAAGCCAGTAACATTTTCCAAAGTTGGAAAAGAAAAGAACGTAGTTGTGCCGTGAAGCAATAAAAAGGGCATTAACAAAATCGGTATCCTTTGTGCTCATACCTGTTTTGCCTTTGCCGCCTCTTCTCTGGCTTCTATAAACACTGAGTGGAGTATTCTTTATATAACCATCATGAGTTGTTGTAACAACCATATCTTCATCAGCAATAAGATCTTCAATGGAAATCTCACCCGGGCTGTCGATTATCTCAGTTCTTCTTACATCGTTATACTGATCTTTAATTGCAGTGAGTTCTTCAACTGCTATATCGAGTATCAGTATTTCACTTCCAAGAATTTCTTTAAGCTTTTTAACAGTCTCAACAAGCTCAGCTCTTTCCTCAAGAATTTTACCTCTCTCAAGGGCAGTAAGCCTTTGAAGCCTCATATCCAGAATTGCCTGGGCCTGTTTTTCAGAAAGGCCAAGATTGCTCATAAGCCCTTGCCTTGCAATAGCAGGGCTTTCGGAACCTCTAATGAGCTTTATAACTTCATCAAGATTATCGAGCGCAATTTTTAACCCTTCTAATATGTGCAGGCGAGCTTCAGCTTTTGCAAGCTCATACTGAGTGCGCCGGGTTATTACCTCTTTTCTATGTTCAATAAACTGTGCTAATACTTCTTTTAGTGATAATACCTTTGGCTGATTTCTTACAAGGGCAAGCATTATTATTCCGAAAGATGTGTCCATCGGAGTGTGTTTGTAGAGCTGATTTAAAACAACCTGGGCGTTATCTCCCCTTTTCACATCTACTACCAAGCGAATACCTTCCCTGTCAGATTCATCCCTTACATCGGAAATACCTTTAATCTTTTCATCTCTAACTAGCTCGCCGATACGGGCAGCAAGTTTTGCCTTATTCACCTGATAGGGAATTTCATTAATAATGATTATTTCCCTGTCGCCTTTTTTTTGTTTTTCAATATATGCTTTTGCCCTTACCCTTATTATTCCCCTGCCAGTTTCATAAGCTGAACGGATTTGATCTCTTCCGCTTATAAAAGCACCGGTTGGAAAATCAGGGCCGGGGATAAACCCCATTAATTCTTCAACAGTAATATCAGGATTTTGTATCTGGGCTATAACTCCATCTAGCAGTTCCCCAAGATTATGGGGCGGAATGTTTGTCGACATACCAACAGCAATTCCCGAAGAACCATTTAAAAGAAGATTTGGAAGTTTTGTGGGAAGTACTGATGGCTCCATTTCACCGCCATCGTAGTTTGGAACAAAGTCGACTGTTTCTTTATCAAGATCCTCGAGCATCTCACTTGAGATCCTCTCAAGCCTGACCTCCGTGTATCTCATTGCTGCAGGATTATCGCCATCAATAGAACCGAAGTTACCCTGCCCGTCTACTAGCATGTAGCGCATTGAAAAATCCTGCGCCATTCTTACAAGTGAATCATAGATAGCTGAATCACCATGAGGGTGATATTTACCCATTACATCACCGACAATTCTTGCCGACTTTTTGTATGGCCTGTTCCAGATATTTCCGGTCTCACTCATGCCGTAAAGTATCCTTCTGTGTACTGGTTTTAAACCGTCTCTTACATCGGGAAGTGCCCTGCCGACAATTACGCTCATCGAGTAACTGAGATAAGACTCCTTCATCTCATCTTCAATATTTACGGGCAAAATCTGTGGATCATTAGCCATATCTGGATTAATCCTCCTGGATTAAATTAAAAGGTTTAGAGCTTTGCTTGGAATTAAAATTATTAAGTTTGTTTAGTGGGATTATTATACTAAATAAAGAGGGTAAATACTAATTTTTGATCAGGAATCCTGAAACTTTTTATTGCTCTTGTTTTCATACATATTTTTATCGGCGGCCTTTAACAATTCATCAAGTGTCACAGGGTTTTCAGGATCATACACGGCATAGCCTCTACTTACGGCTAAAGTATATTCTTTATCTTCGGAAGCATTGAAAGCATCTAAACTACTTTGAAGTCTCATATCCATTTCTTCAATTTCATCTGAATCTGCATTAAGCACTAACACAATAAATTCATCGCCGCCAAACCTGCAGTAAAGATCAGTTTCCCTGAACGTTTGCTTAATGATCTTGGCTGTGTGAAGTATTGCTTCACTACCAATCAAGTGGCCACATCTGTCATTAATATCTTTTAGATGATCAAGATCAAGAAAGCAAAGTAAAAAAGAGTTGCTGAAATTTTTAAGGTAATTTTCCGCATGGGCCTTAAAACCCCTGAAATTATATAAACCACTTAGCTCATCTATATAAACCAGGCTTCGCAAATTTTCTTCCGATTTGTGCCTCTCAAGTGCATATTCCACTTTGAATACTATGTTTCTTGTAAAATCCTCACCTTTAAGAAGGTAATCCTGTGCCCCAAGTTTTAATGCTTCCATCGCCTGCGACTTATCATCATCGCCTGTTAGGATTATCACTGGAACATCATGAGCGCAGTTTTTAATGGTGCTCAATGTATTTATCCCATTACTATCAGGAAGATTAAGATCAAGAAGTATTACATCCACAGAATCATTCACCAAGACATCCACTGCTCTGCTTAAACAGGATGCTTTTTTAAGGTTAAAAGTAGTCTTTTTTGAACCTGAAAACAGTTTTATCAAAAACCCCAGATACGACTCATCGTCTTCCACTAAAAGTAGATTTGGTATTTTTTCTTCCATTTTTTTCTCTATAAATAAGTTGATAAATACAATTATAGTGCAACTTTATGCGAAATGTTACAATATTTGTAATAGAAATCAAAATTTGCAACATTTGTTGTTTTTCATTTTAAATCCTGTTTTGTAAATACGATGTCAGGGTGTAATATAGATTATTAAATGCAAGTACAGACAGGCGAACTAAGGGGCATGCGGCTTAAAGTTCCGAAAGGAAATACGGTAAGACCTACTTCCGGCAGAATTAAAAAATCCATTTTTGATACAATTGGAATTATTGATGAAAATTCTATAGTGCTTGATATTTTTTCGGGATCTGGAAGCCTGGGAATAGAAGCTTTAAGCAGAGGTGCAAAAAGCGCCACTTTTATTGAACAAAACAGGTCAGTAGCAAAAACCCTCAAAGAAAACATAGCAAATTGTGGTCTTGAAAAAAAAGCAAAAGTATTAGAGCTTGATTACAAAAAAGCCTTGGATCTCCTAAGCAGAAAAAACGTAAATTTCGACTTAATATTTATAGACCCGCCCTATAAACTTTACGAAGAAGAGTCTGTAGAAAATCTTGTTGCTTTAGGCCTAAATCTTTTAAATGAAAATGGTATGTTTATAATTGAACATAATAAAAAAGACGAAATAATTCATAATCTTTTTGAGGTGAAAACAAAGAAATATGGTGAGACTATGATCAGTTATTTCTGGAGAGACATTTGAATAAAAACACCGTTATTTATCCCGGTTCATTCGATCCGTTTACAAATGGTCATCTAAACATTATTAATAGAAGCTCAAAAGTATTTGAGAAAGTAATTGTTTCTGTTGCCCATAATGTTTCAAAAAAAACTGTATTCACTATTGATGAAAGAGTTGAGATAATAAAAGAGATTTTTAAAGACCGTCCCAATATTGAGGTCGACAGTTTTCAGGGCCTCCTTGTAGAATATGCAAAAAAAGTGAAAACAAACACCATATTAAGGGGAATGAGATCAGTCTCAGATTTTGAATATGAATTTCAAATGGCACTTGCCAATAAATCAATAGATGACAGCGTTGAAACTATATTCATGGTAACAGACAGTGAATTCACATACATAAGTTCTTCACTTATAAAGGAGATTGTCACTCTTGGTGGTTCGCCCAAACACCTTGTGCCCGATATTGTAGAAAAAAAATTAATAGAAAAACTTCAAAGAAAACAGGAGGAAAATTAATAACATGAAACTTTCTAACAGGGTTAAAAACCTAAAACCATCTGCCACACTCGCGATTACTGCAAAAGCAAAAGCACTCAGAGCCGAAGGAATTGACATTATAGGTTTTGGAGCTGGAGAACCAGACTTTGACACACCGGAAAATGTTAAGAACCAGGGAATAAAATCTATTGAAGACGGCTTTACAAAATACACACCTGTTGGTGGAATAAATGAACTAAAAGATGCTATCATTAATAGCCTCAAAAAAGATCATGGGCTTGAGTACACAAGGGATGAAATAATTGTCTCATGTGGTGCAAAACACTCGATCTACAACATTACGCAGGCACTTTTTGATACTGGTGATGAAGTATTAATTCCATCTCCATACTGGGTTTCATATCCTGATCAGATTGCACTCACTGGTGCCAAACCTGTGATAATTGAGACAACTGAAGAAAATGAATTTAAACTCAAAACAGATGATCTTAAAAATGCCATAAACGAAAACAGTTCAGCAATAATACTTAACTACCCTTCTAACCCCACTGGCACAACATACACCAGAGATGAGCTTGAGGAAGTTGTGGAAATTGCGCTTGAAAACAAGCTGACAATAATCTCAGATGAGATTTATGAAAAGATAATTTATGGTGGTGCAAAACATGTATCTGTCTGTGAACTAAGCAAAGAGGCAAAGGAATCGACGATTCTTGTAAATGGTGTTTCAAAATCATACTCAATGACAGGCTGGAGAATTGGTTATGCAGCAGGGAATAAAGATGTAATAAACGCAATGTCCAAACTTCAGGGACAATCCACTTCAAATCCAACATCTATTTCACAGATGGCTGCACTTGAAGCTTTAAGCGGGCCGCAGCAAGTTCTTGATGAAAGGTGCAAAGAGTTTGAAAAAAGGAAAGATTTTATTGTTAAAAGGTTAAACGAAATAGAAGGTTTTAGCTGCTTTAACCCCAAAGGTGCTTTTTATGTATTCCCAAGCATTAATGGTTTTGTTGGAAAAGAGTATGAAGGAAAAAGCATTTCAGGATCTATCGACTTCACAGAGTTTTTACTTGAGAAGGCAAAAGTAGCAGTAGTGCCAGGTATAGCATTCGGTAAGGAAAACTATCTTAGGATTTCTTATGCCACATCAATGGAAAATATAGAAAAAGGTATGGACAGGATTGAAGAAGCTGTAAAATCCTTATCTTAAACTTCTCTGATGAAAACCAATGATTTAAAAATCGGTTTTCCAGCAACCCTTACAGGTGATCTTAGCCTTCAGGGAAAAGAATGTTTCAAAGGGATTCAACTTTGGTTTAAAGAAGCTGAAGAAAAAGGTGGAATAAGTGTAGGTTCTACAGATCTTAAAATAATTCCCAAACTTTTTTACTATGACGACAATAGTAATCCTGAAAAAACTAAGAACAATACAAAACTCCTTATTGAAAAAGATAAAGTCGACCTTTTAATTGGCCCTTATTCCAGCAGCCTAACCCTAAGTTGTATAGAAGCTGCATCTACGTTTGAAAAAGTGGTCTGGAACCAGGGTGGATCTTCGGATGAAATCCACAAAACCGGTTACAAAAAAATCGTAAGTTCAATAACTGAAGCTGGAAGATATTTCAGGGGAATTATTGATCTCATCATTTCACTTGAAAATCATAACGCTAAGATTTCAATAGTTAGAAAAAAAGACAGCAGTTTTTCGGCTCATGTATCTAACGGAGCAAACTCTTATGCTGAAAATCAAAATCTCAGTACCAAATTATTTGAGTTTAAAGGCGGGGCTACCAGTTTCACAGAAATTATAGCTGAGATTAAAAACTACAAGTCAGATTTCATCTTCTGTGTTGGAAGCGCAACAGATGATATAAGTTTCTGCAAAGCTCTTATTAATTCTCCTGAAATAAAATATAAGTTTACTGCAACTCTTGCTGCCTCAATAAATGAGTTTAAATTACAGCTAGCTAAAGACAGTGAATATTTTGTTGCCACAAGCCAGTGGGAACCTTCACTCAAATTTGATGTAATTTTTGGACCTAACTCGGAAGAATTCTCAAATAATTTTAAAAAAGAATTTGGCTATTTCCCCGACTACACGGCTGCTCAGTCATATAACATGTGTATCATTTTAGAAAAGCTGGTTCAAACAGTTGGAGTAGATGAAAGCGATATGTTAAATGAAGCCCTTAAATCAAAATTCACAACTTTTTATGGAAGCTTTGAGGTTGAAAATGAAACAGGGAAACAGATAGGACATGAAATGATTGTTGTTCAGTGGCAGGAAGGGGAAAAGAAAATTATATATCCACCTGATAAAGCAAATTCATTTTTTTTAAGTGCGTAAAAAAAAACAAATAGAGCAAGCCAATGCAAGCACTGACTTGCCCTATGGAGGATGGGGAATGAAAACTAAAAAATTATACTAATATTTCAGAACCCGTCATAATTATAGAACATTTTTGATTTATAAGCAAAGAGTTTATTCAAAATATTTTCAAAAATACAAAATTTAAAAAGACAGACAATAATTGGCTGAATCAAGACGATATAGCTCTTTTAATTCAGGGTAAAAGGGCGCCACTCAAAAAAGAAGCACTTGATATTTTCTTGTGTGCTTCAGTCTGCCCTATGGATGTTCTTCATTTTGATGATGAAGATAACGGAAAAGAAGAGCATATAAAGGATCACATTTATTAGCTCTATTATCATTTTTTCATTACTTAAAACAATAATTGACGCTCAATGACAATTATTGTAATCTAATCTTATCAAACTTTATTGAGCATTTAATGGGCAGAAACTATTCAAAAATTGGCGAACTTTTAGTAAACGAAAATTTTATTAGAGACTTTGAACTTAACTACGCCCTAAAGATTCAGAAGCAAAGAGCGTTTCCCAAAAAAATTGGTCAGATTCTACTCGAAAAAAATTTACTAAACACAGATCAGCTTCGAAAAGCACTTGGCCTTTTTCATGGTGTTGAAGCAGTCGACCTTTCCAGCACGGAAATTGATACAAATGCTTTGAGAATAATTAATATTACTACAGCATTCAAATTTCCGTGTATTCCATATGATTTCACTGAAAGAGGTGCAGTTAAAGTTGCCCTTTCCGACCCTGGGAACTGTACAAACCTTGATATTCTTCGCTTTAAGATCAACTATCCAATAATTCCGGTTTTTGCCTACGAAAGAGAAATAATAAACGAAATTAGGTTTTACAGCAGCCAGTTCAAATAAAAAAGGCGCATTCCCTAAACGAGAATACGCCTTTTGTGTATCGAGGGTTGATTCTTTACTTATTTTGGAAGTAAAACTGTATCAATTACGTGAATCACTCCATTTGACTGATAAACATCGTAAGTCGAAATGTTTGCATGATTTCCATTTTCATCTATCACAACAACATTTTTAGGACCGTTTGTTGTAACAGTAAGGGTTCCGCCGCTAACTGTTTTTAGCTTTGCAGTACCATTGCCTTCAGAAAGGTTTGCAGCAATTGCTGCTGTATCAATATTTCCTGAAACCACATGATAAGTAAGCACTTTTGCTAATGTGTCTTTGTTTTCCGGTTTAAGTAATGTTTCAACTGTTCCTTCCGGAAGATTTTCAAATGCATCATTAGTTGGTGCAAAGACAGTAAATGGCCCTTTGCCTTTAAGTGTTTTAACAAGTTTTGCTGCTTTTACCGCTGCAACAAGTGTTGTATGATCGGCTGAATTAGAAGCATTTTGAATAATGTTCTTTTTGGGAAGCATTGCCTGGCCGCCTACCATCACCGTGTTGTCTTTCATCATCATCTTTTTTTCTTCATGACCATCTGCTAAAACATTTGATGTAAGAAAAGAAAGAGTTACTGCAAAAAATAATACTGCTGTTAAAGTTCTGTAAATGTTGTACATATTTTGAATGTACCTCCTGTTTGATTTGTGTATGTATACGGATTTAAAAAGTAAGCGGATTAAAAATATTGCTTAGAATTAAAGCAAAATCAGATATTGGTGGAGCCGATCGGGATCGAACCGACGACCTCATGAATGCCATTCATGCGCTCTCCCAACTGAGCTACGGCCCCTTGTTTAGGATTAATAAATTTAGTTTTATTTACTGTATTGTCAACCATAAATATTTAATAGTACTGACCAGATAATACAACATTCTTTTTTTAATTATGTATAATTCCCTTTTTATTTTATCTGAAGGAGATAATGATGAAATCTATAAATGTGGGGCTTATCGGAGCCGGAACAATCGGATGCGGGGTTTACAAAATTCTCAATGAAAACAGTGAAATAATAGAAAAACGTACTGGAATTAAACTCAACCTGACTAGAATTGCCGATATTGATATTGAAAAACAGCGCCCTGTAGATATCCCTAAAAGGCTTTTCACAACTGATGCAAATGAAATAATCAATGATGATTCTATATCAATTATTATTGAACTTATCGGCGGCACGACTATAGCAAAAGATCTTGTTTTGGCCTCAATTAAAAATGGGAAAAACGTTGTAACGGCTAACAAAGCACTTATAGCCCATCATGGAGATGAGATATTCAGTGAAGCTGAAAGAAATGGTGTGGAAGTTGCTTTTGAAGCTAGTGTGGGTGGGGGCATACCTATAATAAAGGCTAGTCAGGAAAGCTATGTGGCAAACAATATTGAATCTATTCACGGAATTATTAATGGGACATGCAACTATATTCTTTATAAAATGTCGGAAGAGGGAAGAGATTTTAATGATGTGTTAGAGCAGGCACAGGAGGAAGGATATGCAGAAGCTGACCCTTCTTTTGATATAGATGGTATTGACGCTGCACATAAACTTTCAATTCTAATAATGCTTTCCTATGGAGTTTTTCTTGATTTTGAAGACATTCAGGTTGAGGGGATAAGAAACATTACGCCCACTGATATAAATTTTGCAGATCAGCTAGGGTACAAGATAAAACTTCTTGCAATCACAAAAGCCAAAAAAAATGGGCTTGAAGCTGGTGTATATCCGGCACTTGTTAAAAAAGGGACCCAGCTTGCAGATGTGAGCGGGGCATTTAATGCAATATATGTTGTTGGAGATGCCGTTGGCCCTACAATGCTTTACGGTATGGGAGCAGGCATGATGCCAACTGCCAGCGCTGTTGTGGGTGATATTGTTTCAATAGCAAAAAACATTGGTGGCAAAGAGAGCAACCTTCCAAAACTTTATTCGGATAAGGAAAAGATCAATCTATTGAATCTCAAAGAATCTTCCAACAAATATTATCTAAGATTTCAGGTTGAAGACCGCCCCGGCACGCTCGGAAAAATTACAAGCATTCTTGGCAAAAACAAAATAAGTATAGAGTCTGTAATTCAAAAAGGAAGAGAAAAAGATGGAGGGGAAGTGCCTGTTATAATCATGACACATGAATCTAAAGAAAAGAACCTTCTATCTGCTTTAAAAGAGATTAAAGGTTCAAAACTTCCTTTATCAGATCATATGTTTATCAGGATTGAACAACTGAGTTAATGGAAAAAGTTGGACAAAATTATATACCATATAAAGATATTTTTGATTCTATCCCCGACGGAATAATTATAACCACCAAAGACCTCAAGATTATAAGTGTTAATGAATCTTCTGAAAATCTTCTTAATATCTCAAGAAAAAAGGCAACCGGCAAAAAACTTTCAAGATATTTTCCAGATGAGATAACAGACATCTGCAAAAAAGTTATCTCAGAAGAAAGAATTATTTATGAAGACGAACTAATCTACAGAACACCCCTAAATTCTACAATAAAAATTGAATTTACAGGATCACCTTTTTATAGTAGCGATGGTAATGTTTCTGGGCTTACAATTCAGATAAAAGATAAAGAAAAAATCAATTTTCTTACTAAAATGGACAAACAGGAAAACATGGAAGAAAGCTACGAATTCCTTGCCAGGGGACTTGCACATGAGCTCAAAAATCCGCTTAGCGGAATTAAAGGGGCAGCCCAACTACTATCCACTGAGCTGAATTCTACGGAGATATCCAAATGCTCTGAGATAATTGTAAAGGAAGTTGATAGATTAAGGGATCTTACAAACAAAATCAGGGGAATTGACAGTTTTGATAAAGGTTCATTTAAAGAAGTGAATATTCACGAACTTTTATTTGATATAATATTTCTTGAATCAAAGATAAAGGATAATGTAGAGTTCAAACACTTTTTTGATATTACTATCCCCCCGATTATTGCAGATAAAGATTCAATTAAGCAGGTGCTTATAAACATTGTCAAGAATGCAGGAGATGCAATAAAATCTAATGGGGAAATCACTCTCAGCACAAAGTGGGTAACAGATTATAAATTAAAAGATAAAAATAGTGTGCTTATATCAATAAAGGATAATGGAATTGGAATTGATAAAAAAAATATAAAAAAGATATTCACACCCTTTTTCTCAAATAAGAAAAAAGGTTCGGGACTTGGCCTTTTTATATCCAATCAGATTGTCACAAAACATGGTGGATTTATTCTTGTGGACAGCAAACCAGACGAAGGAACAGAGTTTAAGATCTATCTTCCGACCGGGAACTAAAATAGTTTTTCCATTTTTTTTGTTATATGTATTATATAAAAACTCAAAAGAAAGGGCTGTAATTTATGCAACACAATATTTTAATTGTAGATGATGAAGAAAGTATCAGATGGGTCCTGGGGACTTCACTTGAAAAATCCGGATATAAAGTTGACTATGGAGAAAATGGCGCGCAGGCCCTGGATAAAGCATCTTCGAAAGATTATTCACTGATACTTCTTGATATAAATATGCCCGATCTTGATGGGTTTGAAGTACTAACTCAACTTAAAAACAGTGATATAGAATCCCCCATAGTTTTAATAACAGCCCAAAATACGGTAAGCAATGCAATCGAATCAATTCAAATGGGGGCTTATGATTATATAGCAAAACCTTTTGACCTTGAAGCAGTTGGCAGGGTTGCTAAAAAGGCAATAGAAAGCTATAAAAGCGCAAAAAAAATAAAGGAAAACAAATTTTCTGATGAGAGCATATCACTTTCGGAAATTGTTGGAAGCTCAGGCGAGATGCTTGATATTTATAAAACTATCGGAAGAGTGGCCGACAAAGATATAACCGTATTGATAACAGGTGAGAGCGGCACGGGAAAAGAACTTATAACAAAAGCCATTCACTACAACAGCCTTCGTAAGAACAATAAAATTGTCTCTGTAAATATTTCAGCAATCCCCAAAGAATTAATTGAAAGTGAACTTTTCGGACATGAAAAAGGTGCATTCACAGGGGCGGTTAGCTTTAAGAAAGGAAGGTTTGAAGAAGCAAATGGTGGCACACTTAATATTGATGAAATCGGAGAGATGTCGGTCGATCTTCAATCCAAATTGTTAAGGGTGCTTGAGGAAAAGAAGATATACAGACTTGGTAGCGAAAACCCTGTTGAGGTGGATGTAAGAATAATTGCAAGCACCAACAGAAAGCTTGAAGAAGAGGTAGAGAAAAAGAATTTCAGGGAAGACCTTTTTTACAGACTTAATGCTATCACTGTAAACCTTCCACCTTTGAGGGAAAGAAAAGATGATATCACAAAGCTTATAGATCATTTCACAAACAAATATTCTGACGAACTAAATCTTGAGAAAAAGATTTTTTCAGATGAAGCAAAACAGATGCTTGTCGACCATAACTGGCCCGGGAATGTAAGAGAACTAGAGAATGTTGTTAAAAAAGTGATGGTGCTTAGCCCCGACAGGATTATTAGCAAAAAAATACTTACCGAAGAAATAAATTTTAATCAAAACAAAAATGAAGCAAGAGAATTAAGTGAGATTGATAAAATTATTAGTGATCAGATAGAAAAGTTGCTTGAGGATGCAGACTACGACTCAAAAGATATTTACAACATGGTTATTAACAGATTCGAAAGACATCTGATTGAAATTCTTTTAAAAAAGACTAACGGAAACAAAAAAAAGACTGCTGAAATTTTGGGGATCAACAGAAATACATTATCAAAGAAAATAAAAGAGCTAGAAATAAAATCAGGATAATTTTTTATCAAGTTTATTAAGAGCTTGTTTTGCGGCAGACTGCTCTGCTTCTTTTTTATTTTTCCCTTTTCCCTTACCTAAAAATTTTGAAACTATCTTAGCTTCAACGTAAAAGGTTTTATTATGGGGCGGACCTTCCTCCTTCATTACTTCATAGGACGGAATTTCTTTGAATTTCTTTTGAGTTATCTCCTGGAGTTTTGTTTTACAATCTGTGTATATATCATCGTTTTTAAGAGTGTAATTTATAAGCCTTGATATTATCGTATAGCTTTTTCTATAACCGCCATCAAGGTATATTGCCCCGATTATTGCTTCAAAAGTTCCGCATAAATTTGATTTTCTATCTCTGCCGCCAGTATTTTCTTCACCTTTACCAAGCAATATTTGCTTATCTATCTTTAGTTCCTGGGCATATTTTGCGAAATTGGATTTACTCACTATAGCAGCCCTTATCTTTGAGAGTTCACCCTCAGTAGCACCAGGGTATTTTTCATAAAGTACCTTGGCTGTTACACAACCAAGTATGGCATCACCCAAAAATTCAAGCCTTTCATTACTTTCCACTGAACTTTCATTTGCAAACGAGCTGTGCGTCAATGCTGTTTCAAGTAATTCAGAACTTTTAAATTTATACTCAAGCTTTTTTTCAATCATGAACAAAAAAATTATCATCAACAATATTTAAAATCAATACTTGAAATTTTATAATGCCAAACACATTGTCTATTTTTTAAAATGACCTGCCTAATAATTGTGCAAATAAAGTAATATCAATAGAGTTGACTGGAAAGGGCTTTTAACTCTACTTAAATTTATTTTTGTTCTATGGAAAAAAATCAAAATATTAAAATCATCAATAATCATTAGTAGTTAGAGCCAGTTTTGTGTTACTATTGTGAATAGAAATTATTATGAATACTGGCTAATTAGCCATTACTAGCTTAATAATTCGAGAAATGGTATGTTGTTTGCCATATATAAATGTAAAATAATTTTGTATATGAGTAGGAGGATTCTATTAGTATGAAAAAAATCGAGGCTATCATAAAACCATTTAAGCTTGAAGATGTTAAAGAAGCTCTAAAGGAAATTGGTGTACAGGGTCTGACCGTTACTGAAGTAAAGGGATTTGGTCGTCAGAAAGGCCATACTGAACTTTATAGAGGGGCCGAATATGTTATAGACTTCCTGCCCAAGATAAAATTAGAGATAGTTGTCTCTGACGATATGGTTGTTAAGGTTGTAGATGCAATATCCGATAGTGCCAAGACCGGAAAAATCGGAGACGGAAAGATATTTATATTTCCAATGGAAGAAGTAATAAGAATAAGGACTGGAGAGAGAGGCGAAGACGCAATTTAATTTTCATCTTTAATTCCAGAAATACAATTAACCATACATTAGTTTAGAAAAATAATAAGATGGAGTAAGTTGGGAAAATGTAATAATAGATCATTACATTTTCTCAAATTTCTTTATTAGGAGGTTTCATCATAATGGCAACAAAAAAGAAGAAAGCAGCTTCAGGTTCAACTGCAACCTCTGCTGGAGTATCAAAATTTATAAAGGATAACAACATTGAATTTGTTGATTTCAGGTTCCTTGATTTTATAGGGACTTGGCAGCATTTCACAGTCCCAGCATCGGAAGTTGATAAAGAAACATTTGAAGGAGGGCTTGGGTTTGATGGATCAAGTATTAGGGGATGGCAGTCAATCAATGCTAGTGATATGTTACTTATCCCGCAGCAGGAAACTGCAAAGGTTGATCCTTTCATGGAAGCACCAACATTAGCAGTAATATGTAATATTGAAGATCCGATTACAAGAGAACCTTATTCACGTGATCCGAGAAACATCGCAATAAAAGCAATTGAATATTTGAAAGGAACAAAAACTGCAGATATGGCTTTTTTCGGTCCTGAACTTGAGTTTTTTATTTTTGATGATGTTAGATATGATCAAACAGCAAATTCTGGATATTATTTTGTTGATTCTATGGAAGGTATTTGGAACTCAGGAAGAGAAGAGTTTCCAAACCTTGGTTACAAACCACGCCATAAAGAAGGTTACTTTCCTGCACCACCTTCAGACAGTATGCACGACATAAGATCAGAAATGGTAACTGTATTGCAGGAACTCGGCATTATTGTGGAAGCTCATCATCATGAAGTTGCCACAGGTGGCCAACAGGAAATTGATATGAAGTTTGCTCCTCTAATAGATATGGGCGATCAGATGATGTGGTATAAATACGTAATTAAAAATGTGGCCAGAAACCACGGGAAGACAGTTACTTTTATGCCAAAACCACTTTTCGATGATAATGGATCAGGTATGCATATTCACCAGTCACTTTGGAAAGGAAATAAACCGCTTTTCGCTGGAAATGGCTATGCAGGAATGAGTGATATGGCAATGCATTATATTGGCGGAATACTAAAACATGCAAGGGCAATATGTGCTTTTAGTAACCCAACTACCAACTCTTATAGAAGATTAGTGCCTGGTTTTGAAGCGCCTGTAAACCTTGCTTATTCAGCCAGAAATAGAAGTGCATCTGTAAGAATACCAATGTACTCTCCAAGCCCTAAAGCAAAAAGGCTTGAAACCAGATTTCCTGATCCATCATGTAATGGTTATCTAACATTCTCAGCAATGTTAATGGCTGGTCTCGATGGAATCCAAAATAAAATCAATCCTGGTGATCCACTCGATAAAGATATTTATGCACTTGGCCCTGAAGAACTTGCAGGAATACCAAATGTGCCTTCTTCACTTGAAGAAGCTATGAAATCCCTTGAGGAAGATCATGAGTTCTTACTTAAAGGTGATGTCTTTACAGAAGACGTGATTGAAACCTGGATAGAGTATAAAATAAGTGAAGAAGTGAATCCAATTAAACTTAGGCCTGTACCTTATGAATTTATGCTCTACTTTGATGTATAGATTCAAGCTGGTTTAGGATAACAACTTATTATTTAAAGGGACACAAGGCTGTGTCCCTTTTTTTATTTGTAATCAACACCCATCTTCCAAACACCTTTTTCACGAAAAGCCGGGACGGTCTGTCTTCTTGCTGAGTTTAGAAGCGAATTAAAAGACCTTTTCCTATTTTCAGAATACATTTTAAGTAAGACTATTTTTTTGCCTTTCAAATATGCAGCTCGTTTATGAAAAGACTCCAGAAGAGATAAATAGATAATCTTGTTCATACTCTCACTTTTATTATTATTTTGATACTCACTGAATGAGAAGTGGTAATCTGATCTGATTTTGTTTCTAATAATTATTGGAGGAAACCCAGCTTCCATAAGTTGATAATTTATTAAGATACGTCCAACCCTTCCATTACCATCACAAAAGGGATGTATAGTTTCAAATTCAAGATGAAAGTTTATTATTTTTTGAAGGAAATAAGTCTCAGTATCCAACTTGTAATTTAACAAAAGCTCATCAATCATTGTTTCCACCTCATCGGGTGGGGGAGCTATATAAGTGCCAACCCTCACATACTCATTTTCCTTCCGAAACCTTCCCGCAATATCATCATCAATATTTGTAATCAACATATTATGTAGAAATAGAACTAGTTCTTTATCAAGAGGCCTGGGTTGATTTATTTTTTTTATATAACTATAAATTCTGGCAAGATTTTTTGCTTCAAAAACTTCCCTGATAGAAATATTTCTTGAAACCTCAAGTCCCATTAAAATCCTTTCGGTCTCATCAATAGTTAATGTAGAATTTTCAATTGCATTCGAGTTATATACTGATTCAGGAAGTTCTGCTTCAAAAATGATATCAAGTAGAGAATCTTTTCCCTTGCTTAGACTCTCAAATTCCTTTTTAAGAGAGTTTATCTTAATTTTGTTATTTTTCGTTAATTTCATGCAAAAAGTATATGCTATTAACGATTTTTTATCAAGAAATCGTTAATATTGCTCAAAATTACTGATTATTAACGTTTTTTGGAGTTTGGAAAAATTTATTGATTATGAAGAAAAGAGGAGAAAAGCTAAGTTTACTAAAAAACCAGGACTGCAACTATCAATATAACACCGCAGACCATAGCAACAGCGTAGTATCTTGTAAGCCCGGATTGAAAAGAACTCATCTTTCTTGAGAGGTTTTTAACAGAATCACTAAGTCCATTTAATGCACCATCTACAACAGATTTATCAAAGTTTGAGAACTGACGGGAAAAATCATTAAATGGCTCAACAAAAATATCATTGTATATCTCATCCACATACCATTTGTTGAGCGAACCTTTGTAGAGGCCTTTTATGATATTGCCCTTTTCCACTTTCTTCGAAAGCACATTTGGAATTACCATAAACTGAATGATGGCAATCAGGATACCAAGAAAAGCTGCACCAATGGAAATAAAAACCAGTGCCCAATGGCCTAGATGAAAGCCACTTCCGTGAGGAGCTTCATGAGGAAGCATAGAAACTGAACTTGCAAGAAACTCTTCAATAAGGTTTGGAAAATGACTCAGTCCAACTCCTTCACTCATAAAATGAGGAACACCTATCAACCCACCAATCACTGAAAGGATAGCCAAAACTATCAGAGGAATTGTCATGCTTCTTGGTGATTCATGGATATTCTTTTTTACCTCTGTAGACATGCGAGGGGAACCTTCAAATGTGAGAATATAAAGCCTTGTCATGTAGTAAGCAGTAAAAACTGCAGTAATGCAGCCAATAATCCAGAAAAAAGTGTTGCCACTATTATAAACAGAAGCAAGTATCTCATCTTTACTGAAAAAACCGGAAAGAAGAGGAAATCCGGAGATTGCGAGCGTGCCAATCAGAAATGTTATAGCTGTGGTTGGGATCATCTTTCTAAGCCCACCCATATTCCTTATATCCTGATCGTCAGACATTGCGTGAATAACACTTCCTGAACCCAAAAATAAAAGAGCTTTAAAAAATGCGTGTGTTACAACATGGAATATAGCAAACATATAGGCTCCTACACCAGCAGCCATAAACATATACCCAAGCTGGCTTACCGTGGAGTAGGCAAGCACCTTTTTTATATCATTTTGAGTGAGCGCAATTGTGGCAGCAAGAAAAGCTGTAAGTGAGGCTACTGCTAATATAACATTGAGGGCAATCGGGCTCATATTGAATATCATGCTGCATCTACTCACCATGTAGACCCCGGCCGTAACCATTGTGGCAGCATGAATAAGTGCACTCACGGCTGTTGGACCAGCCATAGCATCTGGAAGCCAAACATAAAGTGGGAACTGTGCTGATTTTCCAACTGCCCCCACAAATAGAAGCAGCGCAATAGCAGTAATTATAGAGACAGAAATTCCTCCGGCAAAAACCGGGTCTGCAAGTTTGGAAAAAACATCCTGATAATTAAGTGAACCAAACACAGTAAAGATCAAAAATATTCCAAGTATAAAGCCAAAATCGCCTATCCTGTTTACAATAAATGCCTTTCTTCCGGCATAGGCTTTTAGAGAATCTTCATACCAAAAACCTATAAGAAGGTAAGAGGCAAGCCCTACTCCTTCCCAGCCAACAAACATCATTAGAAAGTTGTTGCCGAGGACAAGCATAAGCATAAAGAAAATAAATATATTTAGATATGTAAAATACCTTGCATAAGACTTATCATGGTGCATATAACCAATAGAGTAGACATGTATTAGAAATCCAACCCAGCATACAACCATTGCCATTACTGCAGATAGTGTGTCAAAAAGAAGTTCAAATTTTATATTCATCTCACCAGATGGTATCCAGGTGAAAAATTCGCTTACTATTAAACGGCTATCAGGATCAGATTTTATAAGGTTAATGAAAAGGTATGTTGAAAGTAGGGCAGATATAAGAATTGCACCGCATGCAATATAGGAAATAACTTCTTTATTATCGGGTTTTGAAGTAAGTTTTTTTGAGATCCCGCTCGCATAAAGAAGACCGTTAATCAGTGCGCCAATAAGCGGGGCTAAAACAATTATTGCAAGCAACTAAATAAACCTCCGAAGATCAACCTTTAAGAATTTTAAGAAGATCAATATCAAGACTCTGCCTTTGTTTATAAATTGCCACAACAAAAGCAAGCCCTACTGCCACTTCTGCCGCAGCAACAGTGATTGTCATAAGTATAAAGACATGGCCAGCCATACCACCATGCAACTTTGAAAATGCTATAAATGCAAGATTACAGGCATTAAGCATAAGCTCAAGGCACATCAGAACAACCAGAATATTTCTCCTTGTCATAACACCATAAACACCAATGGCAAAAAGAATTGCACTTAACACTATGTAATGTGAAACGGTAATTTCCATCTTAAGCTTTCCTCACCTTTGCAATTACCACTACTCCCACAATTGCCACTACAATGAGTATTGAAGTAAGCTCAAAAGGAAGTAAGTAATCTGTAAAAAGTAATGTTCCAACTTCTTTTACAGTTCCAAAATTTTCTGGATCCGAAAGTTTTGAAAAAGATTTTGATGTGATAAAGAGTTTTGAAGCGAAGTAGCCCACAATAATTATAAAAACAAACAAAAAAGTGAGCCTTCTTGGGATATTAAGGGCATCAAAACGTAGCTCATCATCCTTGATATTCAAGAACATTACGGTAAACAAAAACAGTACCATTATTGCACCAGCATAAACCAAAACCTGTATGGCCGCTGCAAAATGTGCATTTAATAATATAAAAAGAACAGCAGTTGAAAAAAGTGTAAGAACAAGTGAAATAGCACTGATTACAGGGTTTTTATTGCTTACGACCATAATCGCCCCTGCAATTGAAAGAATTGAAAAGATATAGAAGATGATGTTTTGAGACAAAATATTTAATCCTTAAAGGAAGCAAATTGCTGAATAATCACAATGAATTATAGTTGTTAAGATTATATAGTCAAACATGAAAAAGGAATATTATCTGCTTTTTTTAACGCCCACTTTACAGCAATAGTCCACAACTGGACATTCACTGCAAAAAGGAGAGATAGGGCGGCATATTTTTTGCCCAAAAGCAACCAGAATTGAATTATATTCGATCCAGTATCTTTGAGGCAGTTTATCCCTAAGCTTCATCTCAGTTGCATGGGGATCCTTTGTTTTCAGATACCCTAACCTGTTTGATATTCTATGCACATGTATATCAACGCAAATCGCCGGCTTTGCAAACCCAAGTGAGACAACAAGATTTGCAGTCTTTCTACCAACTCCATCAAACTTCAAAAGCTCATCAAGATCATCCGGGACTTCGGAATTATATTTTTCAATTAACTCTTTACATGCCTTCAAAATATTCTTTGATTTAACACGATAAAAGCCAACTGGATAGATAAGTTCTTGAAGTTCCTTTTCAGTAAGCTTCACCATTTTTTTTGGTGTATCAGCCTTTTTGAAAAGCCGCTTTGAAGCCTCAGCAGTGGTTTCATCTTTGGTTCTAAGGCTTAAAATAGTGGAAATTAAAACCTTAAAAGGGTCTTTTGAAGAAACTGAAGTGAGCGTAACTATAGGCACATCCCACTTCTTTGATTCCTTTCTTAGAATTTTGAGAACTTTGGAAATATCATTATCTTCAAACTTTTTCGGCACAGGTTAGATGTTAGGGTTTTTGAAGATAAATGCAAATATTATTAACAGGGTTATCTAGTATCGGACAACCCTGTTAGTTTTAAAATTTAAGAATTACCTTTTATACTTGCCAGATAGTCTTAAGCTGCGTTTTCCAAAAGGCTTCGAAGCACTGGTGCAGATCTTGATTTCCTGAGCCGTACAAGGGCCTTTTTCTCAATTTGCCTTATGCGCTCTCTTGTTAACCGGTAAATTTTACCAATCTCATCAAGAGTCAGAGCATCTTCATAGCCAATTCCAAACCTCATTTTCAATACATCTCTTTCTCTTGGTTTAAGATTATGAAGAGCATCCTCCAGATTTTTAGGAAGTGACATCTCTGCAAGCATTGAATCAGCAGAGGTAAGTTTCTCATCAGCAACAAAATCAAGATATGTTGCATTGTCGCCATCCCAGACGGGCGAATCAAGGGTTACAGTCTTGATTCCTGCACCAAGTATTCTTTTTACACTCTCGATCGACAAATCACCTTCCTCTGCTATCTCATCGGCAAGAGGTTCTCTTCCATACTCTTTTAACAACTTCATACGAAGTTCTCTTACTTTTGATGATTGCTCAAGGATATAAGCAGGCACTTTTACAGTTCTTGTCTGACTGTATATGCCCCTTGTCATCGATTGATTTATCCACCAGCAGGCATAAGTCGAGAATCTGTAGCCTTTGGAATAATCAAACTTCTCCACTGCTTTTATCAGACCAATATTTCCTTCCTGGATAAGGTCCATAAAAGATACACCTCTTCCAAGATAACGTTTTGCCATACTTGCAACAAGACGAAGGTTGCATTTCACAAATTTGTTTCTAAGATTGTTGAACTTGGTTATATATGATTTTAGTTTTGCAATATTATTTAATAGTTCTTTTTCTTTCTTGCTCAACTTCTCTTTTTCTTCAAACTTTTGCGAATAATTATTCAAAAAATTAAAAAGTAGTTCATTATTACCGGGAATACGCTCTTTTATATGAGATTTAATACTGCCTTTCAAAACCTTTATCCACTTCTCACAATTAGCAATCTGTGCAGAAATATTTATTTCGTCTTTAGGCCTTAAAAGTGATTCATGAGCTACATCCTTAAAATAAGAATTAATAAGGCGTAAATCTGGATTTATTTCCACAAATCCCTTTGAAACATTCTTTGGACTCTGACTTTCCTGATCAGTTTCATAATCCTTATCTATTGACTTATTAATATCAATATCTTTGGAATCATGCTGATCCTCAAAAAATTCGTCATACTGAATTTCTTTCCCCATTTGGCACCTCCTTCAATAAAAATTTTTGTTCCGTACTTAAAATTTAGAACGGTATTTTAAGTAGCCTACTTAATTAAACTATCGAAATCCTCAGTTGTTACAAAAAAAAAATTTATTTTTTTTGGATTAAAAAACTGAGGAAACGACCTTAATAGTTAATACGAATGGGAAATACAAAAAGATGCAGAAAAATTTTTAACTTATTGAATTAAGCCTTCATCACTTACTCCCATACACTTATCCCTTATATCATCCCATTTCTGGAAAAAGAGTTTTAGATTTAGCCCGGCTTCTTCAATACTGTTTTGCGAAACAAGGTACAAAATATTTTTAATATCAAAAACACTATTCTCGTTCTTTAATGTATAGAGGTGAATATTGCTGCAAATATCACCATAATTAAGGATTAAAAAACTTTTATCATCAAACCCAGATAAAAGATTATCAAGATGGTTAATGCTCAAAAGAAGTTCGCCTAAGAAAGAAGAAAGTGCATTGCCTCTGGAATCATCTGAGTTTATATTACCCTCAAGAATATTTCGGGCATCATCTAATCTTTTTATGGAACTCAAAAGATTAGAGTCATAATGTATCGAATTAAAACCCCAATGAGAGTAAAAGTTTTTTCTTTCATCTTCGGCAACAAGAATAAACCATTCAAGTGGCACTACGTTTTCAGAAGAAAAAATATTATCTGTGTTATTTGTGGGGGCAATAAAGTATTCACCACTTCCATCTTTCATAAAAAGACAGTCGTCAACTTCATTTATTTCAATTCCAAGATGATTTGCTATAGACTTTTTGAACGCAGAGTATTCATTGCCAAACCACATTCCAAAAGGAGAAGTCGGGCCACCCCAGTACTTTTCATAATATTTAACATAATCTTCCCAGTAATCTTGTCTTTCTCTAAAAGAACCAAGAGGTTCGTATACTATTAATGTGCTTGAAGGCATACTATATAATAAAAGGATAGAACTTTAAAAATCAAACACCTTTAAAAAAACTAAATATTAAGGCAACTGTTTCAAAATATTTAATTTTTATTAAAATTAGGGTTAAAGACAATGGATGATATAACTTTAGAAGAACTTATTAAGCAGGCCCACAAAAGAAAAATTGATCTTGGTGAAGAGCCTGAGAAAACAATTAAGAATTGCTCCGCTATGGGCCTTATTCCCAAACCTGCGAGGAAGAAGAAAAAAGATGGGAGTGGAATTACACTTGTCTACCCTGAAAAGACACTAAATAAACTCAGGCACATAAAAGCCCTTAAATCTGAAGGGCTAACCCTGGAGCAGATAAGGGACAACTTTGCCATTTTATATGTGCAAAATTCATTATCTGATCTTTTTAAAGATGCTGATGACAACAAAGTAAAGCAGCTTGCAAAGATGATTGGTGGAAAAGAAAAAGAACTTGAAGCAATGGTTGAATCACCTCTTGTGTATTTGATTGAAGGTATGTCATCAAAAGAAGCAAAAAAATTACTTACTCTTTTTTGTGGGGTTGGTTTTTACTCTATGCTTGAAGCTCAAAAAGAACTTGAAAAGTTTAATTTTAATGATGCAAGGAAGGCATTATTTAAAGCGATCTTTTACAACTCGATAGCTATGCTCAGAATGGCAAGGACCACAAATGATAAAAACCTTGAAAAAGCTGCCTCCAAAGTCTATGAAGAAATGGTGCTTGAACCTATAAGCAAGGCAAGCAGCCTTGTAAGAAAACAGTTTATTAACTCTGTTGAGGACTACCTTGAAGAAAAAGGTTTTGATAAAATTGATTAGATCTCAAAGACTAAATGTCATCAAGAAAATCGAGACTATCAATATCATGTAAATCTTCCGTGGAAATCGAGTAAATATTACTTTTTTGTTCAGGCAAATCAGAATCTATTTTTTTGACTGTCTTTGTATCATAATCAATACCATCTTTTTCAGAAGAATCGCTGATTTGTCTTCCGGGCTCATCATCTATTTCAAGATCAATTGATAATCCCTCATCCATTGAATTAAAGTTTTCTTTTAACTCAGCTTTTGTACTACTTATTTCAACTTCTGGGCTTCCCAATATTTCAGTGTCCATATCTTCTTTATCAGTAACCACTTTTAAAGAAATTTCTTTCTCTTTATCAACTGGCTTTTTCTCAACATTTACGTTTTCAGTTTTACCATTTTTCTCTTCAATTTTAATAACAGCATCATTATCAATATCATTAAAACTAAGCTCATTAATTGACAACTCTTTTGGTTTGTTTGGAAGTTTAGCTTTAACCTTAGTTTGTTCTTTCGAGGGTTTTGTATCTTCAATCTCCCTTAACTTTTTAAATGTCAGAATTATCTTGTTAAGCTCACCACTGTCTTTATATTTTGGACTTGCTTTATACTGGATTTCAAATTTGAGGTTATCTTTACTTTTTAAGATTATATCCCTGGTGAGTTCAATTTTTGAATCAGTTTCTAATACCTTAGATATAGGATCATCAAGTTGATCAAGGCTTTGAGAATCATAAATATTAAATACTTCACACACTTTTTTATTCATTGCATCAGTTATGTACCAGCCCGTAAGTTCCTGCGCCTCTAAATTAATGTATCTAACTTCTCCCTTTTCATTGGTAAAAATAATTGCATCAGGAGAAATATTAGTGTTGTCAAAATGGGAAGGCCCATTTGTAACCTTATTTTTCACATTATTTACTGTATGATTTGATACATTCTGGTTACCATAGTGATAATCGAAATCAGGTTCCAGGCTTATTGAATTAACATCTTTTAACTGTGCATTCTGCATTTTAAAAACCTCACCATAAAAATTTGTTTTCGTAATTACTATTAATACAAGTAACATGCCAAAAAGGGATGCACCTTATCTTACGCATAAAAAGGGCTTATTAGATTATTTTAATAGATATGTTTGTTTCAACACAGAAAATAATGTGCATAATTTTGCATTGTTAACTTTGAATTGTTACAAATTTTGGGAAATGGCTAAAATTTTTACTTTTTATAGTGCAAAAACAATCGCATTATCAATTAATATTAATTTCAACTTCATTCCAACTCTTAAAATTCTGTATAATTGAAACAAATGAGAATCGGATTAGTACTTAGCGGCGGAGGGGCAAAAGGTTCTGCTCATCTGGGAGTTTTAAAAGCCTTTGAAGAAAAAGAGATAAAGTTTGACTATGTCTCTGGCACTAGCATAGGGGCTTTTATAGCAGCTGTATATGCAAATGGAAACATAGATAAACTGATTGAAGATTCATTCAAGATCAGGATTAAAGAACTTCCAAAATTAATCCGTCCTATAATATCAAAAAAAGGGCTTTTTAGCGGCGCTCAGATTGAAAAAATGCTTTCCAAGTTTGTGGATGTAGAAAATATAGAAGAACTTGATATCCCCCTTTCAATAGTATCAACTGAAATCAACTCTTCGAGTCTACATACTTTCACTGAAGGAAGTATCTATAAAGCAGTCAGGGCCAGCATGTCTATCCCTGGAATTCTAACACCACTTATTGATGGTGAGAATATGTATGTTGACGGAGGATTTTTAGAACCGGTGCCCGTAAAAGCGGTAAAGGATTTAGGGGCTGAAAAAATTGTGGCAATTGATCTCATTACTGCAACAGCTAAAAGAAAATTCACTTCTATCAAACCGAATGTAAATGATGATTTTGGAAGCAAACATGTTTTTGATATTATCCAGAGATCATCAATTGTTACTCAGTCAAGATTAATAGAAAAGAGCTTTGAAGATTACAAACCTGATCTCATTATAAGACCTGATGTTTCAGAGATAAATACACTTGATTTTCACAAGAGCAAACTCGGAATTGAAAGAGGTGTAGAAGCAGTTAACAAGTCACTTACCGAGATAAATGAGTTTTTTGAGCTTGTTTAACTGGAAATCGAGAACTTCCCCTTTTTCCATGCCCAAAAAATCAGGAACCACACAGGTACAAACTCAAGCCATACTATTACGTTTGTGAAAAAATTGAGATCGCCCAAAGGCTCAAGAAAATATCTGAAATAATAAAAAGGAAGAAGCGCAGTCAGGGAAAGGAAAGATAAATGGGGTGTGATCGACAAAAAGAGAATCACCCATGTGAAATACCAGGGAAACTGCGTGGGGCTTATTAGGAAAGCAAAGCCTACAATAAGAAAAGCCTTTTTATAAATACTTTCCGAGCTGTTAACAAAAGCAACATATACAATCCAAAGCAGCAGTATTGCAACAATCAAAATTCTTGCATATTTCTGTGCATGACCCGGATGAATATCAACCGCACTTAAAACTGACTCAAGAGCAAAAAGTACAATCCTGAAAAATGAACTGTTGTTTTCCCAGCTTTTACTATATGCAACAAACCCCGAAGCTGAATCGAATTGTGATAACAAAACAGGCACAAAAATGACGGCAGCTGTCACTGCAAATACAGTGATTTTCAAAACAAGCTCTTTCGGTTTTTTTGTTAAAGGGTTCAAAAATAGTGGAAGAAAGAAAACAGGCCATAACTTTATTCCGACGCTAAGTGAAAGTAGCCCGGTTGAAATATATTTTTTGTTTTTTAAAAAAAGAAGTAGTGCAGCTAAAACCAAAGGAAATACCATTACATCCATGTGTCCGGAATTAAATATCTCTTTTATAAGAAGGGGGTTCCACCAGTAGATCAAAATATTTGTAAGAGGTATTTTAAGACGCTGGAAAGTGAGCATCAATAGTGCAAGTGTTATAAGATCAAAGCCGAGGAGTATTATTTTCCAGACTACAACATTCCAGGGAGAAATAAGATAAGATAAAGAAAAAAACATTTGTGCAACAGTCGGATAAATTGTTTTGAAACTGGGGTTATTAATCTTCTTTATAATATCGCCTGAATCTTCTGCAAGAGCTCCTAGTTTATTGCTACCACCACCATTTACTATTTCCTCAGGAGAATGTTCATAAGGGCTTTCACCGTTTGCCAAGACAGCTCCGTCCCACAAATATCTGTAATAATCATCTTCAAGAATAGGTTCCGAAAAAATAAAGACAACTCTGAACAATATTCCAAAAAGAATAATCAGGACTAATGAGCTTTTATCAATAAGATTCAGTTTTTTTACATTATATAAGTAAATTAACCCGGCAAGAGTCAGCAAGAAGACAAGCAATAGAATCTTGCTGGAGTCTAGATTTTCTTTATCCGATAGAAAAGGTGAAAGATTTGAAATGTTGATTATTAATACAAGAAGTGCCGTACCAAAAAGTAAAAGAATCGTATTAGGTTTTTTAAGTCGGCTCATAATTTTAAGTTTATTGTGATTATTGAGTAATATTACGAGACTAAATTATATAAAGGTTCTATTTGGATGAATGACAATCGAGAAAAATTAAAACTTATTCTAAAAAACAAATCAATTTTGAAAGGAAATTTCACTTTAGCCTCTGGCAAAAAAAGTAATTATTACATTGATGCAAGACTTACGACCCTTGACCCGGAAGGAGTAAACTTGATCTCCAGAATATTTCTTGAAGAAATTAAAAAGAGTCCTGAAATAAAAGTTGTTGGCGGCCCTACTATGGGTGCAGATCCAATTGTTGGTGGAACTATCGCCCTTAGTCATGAACTGGGAAATCCATTAGATGGTTTTCTCGTAAGAAAGGAAGAAAAAGGACATGGCACTGGCAAGATTATTGAAGGAAACCTGAAAGCAGGAGACAAAGTGGCAGTTGTTGAGGATGTGATTACAACAGGCGGATCAGTTTTTAAAGCCATTGATGCAATTGAGAAGTTTGGAGCTACTGTTGAAAAAGTTTTGGTTGTTGTCGATCGCGAGGCTGGTGGTGAAGAACTTTTCAAAGAAAAAGGTTATGAACTCTTTTCAATACTTAAGGTTTCTGAGTTGTTGTAAGTCTTTGTCATTCCAAATTTAATTTGGAATACAGAATTAAGAAAAACAATTAGTTAAATAGAATTTTTTCAGCAATAGTGTGAATTTTGAGATGTATTTATTATTCCAGTCAACATACTGGATTCCGAGTCAAGCCCGGATTGTAAAGGTCAAGTAATTCGTTGCGCTAATTGCTCTAACATTTTCTTGGGAGTAAGACCATTAATTCCCTGATGAGGCCTTGCAGTATTGTAGTAAAGTAAATACTGCTGAAGCTCATCTTTAAAATGTTCTAAACT
>JAJCZR010000062.1 GCA_029262295.1 Deltaproteobacteria bacterium
AAATCAGAAATTACTTCAGGAAAATATAAACATTGTTTTAAATTGATGCTTATCATAAAAATTTTCCACTGGACAATATATCAATAAAAATGGTATAAATATTAATTAATATCTACCCAGGAGGATGGTGTTAATGAAAAAACTTATAGCAGTTTCAGCTATTTTTATATCCCTTACTTTTAATTCTTTTGCAGTAAATTATTTTCCCCTTACACCATCGCAAAAACATTTCACGTCGATTGTTAAAGGACTTCCCGGAGTTGTTTCCGCTGAGTGGAAAACACCGGTATCCCTTTACGTAAAGGTTAACAAAAAAGCTATTGTCACAGACGGCAATATTGAAAAAGCAAAGACACTTGCAGGCATTTTGGCAGAAAGGGGCAGAACAGCCATGTTTCAGCCATACTGCGTGCATATCTTTCAAAAACAGGGGCAAATACTGGGACGGGATTGCGTCTATTAAGATTGAGGAGTAAATGTTATGAAAAAACTATTTAAAAATTCTTTTTTGGTTTTAGTTGCGCTATTCTTGTTTTCATCCTGTGCACCGCAGGTGGCCACAACTGGCCCTGACCAAATTTATGCACAACAAAATTCTGTGGAATATGTTAACAGCTATAACAAAGTCTGGGATGCAACCCTTACTTCAGCAGGTGAATTAAACTGGGACATAGAAAAAGCAGACAAGGCTTCTGGCACTATTCATTTTAAAGATTCATATATTTACAGCCCCAGGTCACAAAAATATAAAAGATTATATTTAGTTCCAACGCAGGCCCAGGCTGGTAACTCGAATGTAGCCCCTTATCTTCTTAAAGTCGGGAAAATTGATGAGAGCAGTACTCTTCCTTTTGTGAAAGAAAATTTATCAATAAAGATAAATGAACTTTCTTCTTTAAAAACAGCTGTGGGTATTGATTATGGGGTATCCAAAGTTGATGGCGCAAATTATAAATCAGTAGATTCAAGAGGCAGTTTTGAATCAAAGCTCTATAGCAGAATTGGAAGTATTTTGTCTGGAATTGAAGAAGTAAAGGCAGTTACTTCCCACAGCACATTAAGCAGCGGGGTAATTCTTTATGACGTGTTTTTTGATCTTGCAAGTTATGAGATAACTGAAGATGCAAAAAGAGTGCTCGTTCAAAATGCACAAATCTTGAAAAACGATCCTGAATTAAACGTTGTGATCTTTAGCTATGCGGATAAGCGTGGTGATAATCCATATAACAGGCGCCTTGCCCAAAACAGATCTCAAGCCACAGAGAGATTTTTGGTGTTACAGGGTATTAGCCATAAAAGATTGATTACACTCAGCAGGGGTGAGACAAACAAGTTTGCTTATGGCAGATCAGAAGATGAGTATCAGCTAAACAGAAGGTCGCATCTAATTGCAGTGAAAGCCACAGCACCGCCACTTGTGATTAAGTAAACCTATTTAAAAATCCGAATAGGCCTTTGGGTTTATTCTTTTTCGATTGGGCTTTTATATCAAGCTGTTTTCTAATCTTGTCCAAATAGAATTTTCTTATCATCTCAAATTGGTTAGTAATTTCTGCGCTAATTTTATAACCTACGCTTTCTTTAGCTACAGAGATGATTTCAGCATTGAATTGTAGTATTTGATTATTCTCTTTCATTTCACAAATAATGATTGATTCTTTTGGAATATCTTCATAAGAATCGATTACTAATGTTTTTTCTGTGAGTTCTGAAATATATCCTGAGATATTAGGGTTGTTGAGACCAAATTTGACACGTTTTTTTAGATAAAGCTTTTTTATTCCAATTTGTTTGGATTCATACATATACTAATATCCTACGGAATATATGATAAGATTGGATTAAAATATTATTATTTGAAGATTTCCGAGAAGTACTCTTTAAACTGCTTTTTTGTAAGGTTGGTCTCTTTTGCCAATTTTCTCAATTTTGCCGGGTCTTCAAGGTCAGATTTGAGAAGCTTTATCATATATTTTTGGGAAACCTCATAAGATTCTGTGTTTAGGTCAACATAACGTACAACGGTTTTACCGGTCTTTTTATCTATCAGTTTTTCAAAAGATATGGGGTTCATCCTTCCTTTCTTCATTGATATAAGTGCACTGTCCCCTCCATTTAAAAGATACTTGACTGCACAGTAACCCAGGTTTCTTGTGTACTTTAGGTCGAACGGAATTGGAGGTGCTGAGCGGAGTTCATAACCGATTCTCTTATTGATAATTTCAGTTTCTATTCCTTTTTCCATCAAATTATTGTCAAGTTCATTTTTCATTAGTTGCCCGAAGTTTACATCCACATATCTTATTCTTCCCATATTGTCTTTATCCACAACTCCGAGTTCTTTGGGGTTTATCCTGTCGAGCATCCCCTCTGCAATTACCGCCACGCCATAAGATCTTCCCATACTTAATCTTTTGATTATTGATCCTTCCAGCACTTTTATCATCTTTTGTAGTGACACATTTTTTTTCTTAAACTCTTCGGGGATAATAGCGAGGGTTACCCCCACTGCTTTTGCAATTCCAAGTGCCAGGTGGCCTGATTCCCTGCCCATTGTAACAACTAAAAACCACCTGCTGGTTGACTTTGCATCCTCCATTATCGAACTCACAATATCACTTCCTACATCAAGAGCAGTCTCATAGCCAAATGTGGGTATATAGTCGGGAAGTGAGATGTTGTTATCAATTGTTTTCGGGACATGTGCTATTTTTATTTTCCCCTTAAAATGCTGGCTTAAAGTCCTTGCAAGAAACATTGTGCCGTCGCCGCCAATAGTTATAAGATATTTTATTCCAAGTTTTTTGATTGATTCAACAGTATTTTTAAAAGATTCCTTGTCTTTTAAGGGGCTTTGCCTTGAAACTCCAATCATAGAGCCGCCCTTTGTGTGTATTCTGGATGTATTGGATATATCAAGCGCAATTACTTTGGAGATATCCCCTTTGGATATCCATTTAAAACCGTCTGTGATCCCAATTACTTCTTTTCCCCTGTTTGTTGCTTCGATAGTTGCTGCACTTATAACACCGTTTATTCCGGGAGCTGGTCCTCCCACTGCAATTATTCCAACCTTGTTTGGTCTACCTGCCATAATTAATAGATCTCCTAATGATATGTTCTAAGTTTAAATTTCTTCTTTTTATAAATGTTTGTAAACAGGATGCCACAAATAAAACCACCTATATGTGCCCAAAATGCTATGCCACCTGTGATTGACAGGCTTTTAGAAATAACTACCCCACCTATAAATTGAATTAAAAACCATATCATAATAAATATTGATGCCCTAATATATATGAGCTGAATAAAAATGAATATTGGGACGAGTGTTAATATTTTTGAGTATGGGAAAAATACAAGATAAGCACCCAACACCCCCGACACTGCCCCGCTTGCACCTATCATAGGAACAGCCGAGCTCATATCTGAAAATATCTGAAAAAGGGCAGCACAAAACCCACAGATTAAATAAAAAAACAGATAGTTGAAATGACCAACTTCATCTTCAACATTATCCCCAAAAATATAAAGAAAGAGCATGTTGCCGATTATGTGAAACCATCCTCCATGAATAAACATAGAGCTAAAAAAAGGTTTAATTCTCTCATACAGATCAAAGCTGTCAGTTGATAAAAACTTTGCAGGAATAAGGCCGTATTCCCTGAAAAAGGGGTTTAAGCTGCTTCCAAGAGATAGTTCATAAACAAATATTAATATATTAAGGGCCAAAAGCGTGTAGTTTACAAAAGGTATCTTTGTGGTCCTTATATTGTCTTTTAGGGGAATCATTTTTGATGATTATACTTGATGAGTGCAATTTGTTATTAACTCTTTTTTAATTAAAATATCGTAGATTTTCACTTGCAAACTAAATTAATATGCTAAACAAGATTAGAAATGACATGGCCACGCTCTTTAGCACAAACCACCATCTTTTGGTGAATACCGATCTTTTTTCAATGCAGTGTAAAGAAGACAGTTATTTGAAAGATGTGTGGAAATTTGATACTAAAAGTTTATTCTCAGAGCTAAGGAATGTGGGGGTTACAGTTTTTTTCTATGGAGATTCTCCACAAAAATGCCAATTTATTAAGCAGAATTTAAAGCTAATTGAGCAGAATAGTCACAAAGTTTTTCCTCTTAAAGAAATATCTGAAAGTGAATTTACTACTGATGGTTATCTTGTAATTACAACTGAGATATCTGATCAGAAAATTGTTAAAAATAGTTCTTTTTCTATATCCACAAGCTCTTCGCCACTGGAACTAAAGATGATCTCAAACTATGTGTCTAATTTCGATGGAGAGTATGTATTTAAAGAAACAGGAAACCTTTTGCTGAGATGCCGATCCTGATATACCCTTTTTATTAAATGACCCAAAAATCACATATTACAACCTCAATAAAAGACTTTGCCTATAGTCTTGGATTTGATCTTGTTGGAATCTCACCTCCCAACACTTATCCCGACAATGAGCATTACAATGAGTGGCTGCAGAAAGGTTTTGCAGGAGAGATGAGCTATCTGAAGCGAAACGCATTCAAAAAAGATGATCCCAATCATGTTTTGCCAAACATAAAATCCGTTATTACATGCGCCCTGAACTACAATACGGATAAACCTTATTCAACTGAGGCTAATAATAATGAAAAGGGGTGGGTTGCACGCTATGCCTGGGGTGAAGACTACCATAATGTGCTGGGCGGGATGCTTGAGAAGCTTAGGGCTTATATTGACACACTTTTTGAGAATGAGATAAACACAAAAGCTTATGTTGATACCGGCCCAGTGCTTGAAAAAGTGCATGCAAAGAACTCAGGAGTCGGCTGGATCGGGAAAAATACCTGCTTAATAAATCAGGAAATCGGTTCATGGCTTTTTCTTGGTGAAGTGTTAACTGATGTGGAACTTGAATATGATAGCCAGGTGGCCGACAGATGCGGAAGTTGCACAAAATGTATAGATGCATGCCCCACTGATGCTATTACTGAGCCTTATGTGCTTGATTCAAGAAAATGTATTTCATATCTTACAATTGAGCTTAAAGGTGCGATCCCTGATGATTTGAGAGATGGTATGGAAAACAATATTTTTGGCTGCGATATATGTCAGGATGTTTGTCCCTGGAATAAAAGGGCACCTATAACAGAGCTCTTAAATTTTAATGCAGTTGATAATTTTTTTAACCCTGATCTCAAAAAGTTATTACAATTAGATAAAGAAGGTTTTCGGGAGCTTTTTAAAAATAGCCCAATAAAAAGATCAAAAAGAAGGGGTTTTCTTAGAAATGTGTTGGTGGCAGCTGCAAATTCAGGGGAAAAAAGTTTAGTATCCGCTATAAACGATCTTCTTTATGATGAAGAACCTCTTGTGAGAACACATGCAGTGTGGGCGCTTTGGAAAATTGAAGGTGAAAGATCTTTAAGTAAGCTTAATGGGCTTTATGATACAGAGAGCGATGAGATGGTTGTAAAAGAACTTGAAAATATATTTAAAACACAAGAGAGATAAATCAAATGAAAGACAAAGTTTCTGAGGTTAATTCAAGATTTTATGAGGCACTAAATAGCTCTGATCTTACAGTGATGGAAGATATTTGGTTAAAGAAAGCTTCATCAAAATGCGTGCATCCAGGTTGGCCAATGCTCAATGGCTGGGACTCTATAAAGGAAAGCTGGCGGGATATTTTTGAAACTGGTGGGCTAAACCAGGTGGAAGTGTCAGATATATTTGTTGATGTCGTAGGAAGGACTGCATGGGTTAACTGTATTGAAAAAATAGGGTATCTAATTAATGATCGTATAATAATAACTATGGCACAGGCCACAAATATATATGAGTTGATTGATGGTGAATGGAAGATGGTGCTGCATCATGCATCCCCTATGCCAACCCCAAGAAATGAGTCAGAAAATCATACTTTGCAGTAGTGGGTAGGTTTTAG
>JAJCZR010000063.1 GCA_029262295.1 Deltaproteobacteria bacterium
TCTTTTCTTGCCAGGGAATTATCCAAAGAACACGAGGTTGTTGTTGTTGATAGTGATCAGGAAAAGACACAAAAAATCAATGACTCTTTGGATGTACTAACGTTAGCTGGAGAAGGGGATAATCCAAATACTTTAAGAAAATCAGAAGTTGATAAAGCTGATATTCTTCTTGCTGTTACAGGTAGTGACAGAACCAATATACTTTGCTCACTTGTTGCTATTAAATACGGTGTTGAAAAGATTGTTACAAGGATAAGAAATCAGGATTACCTTGAATATCCTGAATTACTAAATAAGCCTGAGATAAATGTTATAAATCCCGGAGAGATAATTTCTCAAAAGTTATATAGCCTTATTAGTACGCCTTTTGCATGGAAAACGGAATCTTTTGCTGAAGGGAAAGTGGAACTTTTTAAATTAAGGGTTGACGATGATGCACCAATTGTAAATAAAAAACTGAGTGAACTTGGGCCTGCAGAATCCTGGATATTTGTTGGTATTTCCAGAGACGGAAAAATTGAAATACCTACTGGTGATACAATACTGAAGTCTGGCGATTACATTTTTGCACTAGGCGTTCCATTAGTCTTAAAAAAACTTAAAGAACTTTTTGACCTTAAAGTTGATAAAATCAATTCAGTAATAATTGTTGGGGCTGGCAGACTTGGAAGAAAGGCTGCTGCAAATCTGAGTGAAAATGGAATTAGTGTAAAGCTAATTGAAGATGATTCTGAGAAGGCAAGAGTTGCTGCAGAAGAGCTTTCGGGAGTAAAAGTTTTTAATGGAGATGCTACTGATTCGGAAACTTTAAAGGAAGCAGGTGTTACTTCTTGTGATTATTTCCTTGCAGTCACCGGAAGTGACGAACAGAATGTCTTTAGTGCCCTTTTAGCAAAAAATATGGGAGTAGCTCGCTCAGCAGTTATTTACACCAAGCCAGACTATATTGATGTGCTTGAAGCAATTGGTGTAGACAGGGCAATTAGTGTTAGAATTGCAGTAGCAAATGAGATTTTAAGTCTTCTTCACCTAGGTGGTGTAGCTCATATAGCGCTTCTTGAAGAAGGCAGGGGAGAAGTCCTTGAATTTGATATTAGTGAAAAAACCAAGATAATTGGAAAACCGCTTTCTGCTTCTCATCTCCCAGATGATTCACTAGTAGGTATTTGTATAAGAAAGGATGAAGTTATTGTGCCCAGAGGCGACTTTGTGACACAGTCTGGCGATAGACTGATTGTATTTGCGCTTCCAAGTGCTGTAAAAAAGGTTGAAGAAATTCTTGGTTAAAAATTCGAAGGATAATTCAAGTTGGTCTAAAGTTGAATATTAAATTTTCGATGAACCTCATTGGTATTTTGTTAATGGCAATGGGTGCACTAATGCTTCTTCCAGCAGTTTGTTCTTTGATTTATAAAGAAGATGATCTTTTTTCACTCGTTGTTTCTGCAGCAATAACTTTTTTCTCAGGACTAATAGTTTGGTTCTTAACAAAGCTTCCCAAAAAGCTTGAAGAAATAAGCCGCAAAGATGCATTTGTGATTGCAGTTTTTTTTTGGATTGCAGCTGGCGTTTTTGGCGCACTTCCCTATTTTGTTTACGGTGTTTTTACTAACCCCGTTGATGCAATATTTGAGTCAGTAGCAGGTTTTACTACAACGGGGGCAAGCGCACTTTCAAATATAGAAGCCCTGCCACACGGGATTTTATTTTGGAGAAACTTTACACAGTGGCTTGGAGGTATGGGAATAATTGTTTTGGCTATTGCTGTTTTGCCAAAGCTTTCTGTTGGTGGAATGCAGATTATAAGGCTGGAGTCCCCAGGGCCTACAACTGAGAAACTCACGCCTAAGCTTGCTGTAACAGCCAAAAAACTCTGGACTGTCTACATGGTTTTATCTGTTATTTTGATAATATTTTTACTATTTGGTGGGATGTCGTTTTATGATTCGATATTACATTCACTTTCTACAATGTCTACAGGTGGTTTTTCTCCTAAAAATGCGAGTATAGCCGCTTATGACAGTGTGTATATAGATGTAGTAATCACCATTTTTATGTTTCTTGCCGGAATTAACTTTATACTTCATTACTCTATTTTTACGGGAAAGATCAAAAAAATACTTAATAGTTCCGAGCTTCGGTTCTATGTATTCTTAAACCTCGCTTTTATCATTTTGCTTACACTGGAAATAAGAGAGGACTTTTATGAAAGTTTTTTTGAGGCTCTAAGGTTTGCTTCTTTTCAGGTTATTTCAATAAGTACAACCACAGGTTTTGCAACCGCAGATTTTAACCTCTGGCCGGAATTTTCTAAATTTGTGTTACTCAGTCTAATGTTTGTAGGTGCTTGTTCTGGTTCAACCTCAGGGTCGGTAAAAATAATCAGGATTTTAATACTTGTGAAAAAGAGCTATAAAAAGCTTGAAAAACTGATTTACCCCAAGATTGTATCTCCCGTACGCTTTGAAGGTAAGGCAGTGGATGAAGAAGCTGTGACCGGAATTATAAGTTTTTTCCTTCTATATATTTTTATAACTGTTACATCCACAATGGTTATTCTTTTGGCTGAAAATATTGATATATTAACAGGTATATCGGCAGTGGCTGCCACACTTGGTAATGTAGGCCCCGGGCTTGGACTTGTTGGGCCCACTGGTAACTATTCCGAACTCTCTGGTTTTACGAAAGTCTTTCTTTCTTTTTTAATGATTTTAGGCAGACTTGAGCTTTATGCCATTCTTGTGATTTTAACCCCTGCTTTCTGGAGAAAGTAACCCCGAACTTGCTTAGACATTTAATGATAATATGTTAAGATTCAATCCGATTTTCGATCTGAATAATAGTTCACCAGTTAATATCTTTATAGACATTCTAACAATTTGATATGGAACTTATTTTTGACCCTAAAGAGCCATTAAAGTTTTCTACATCAACCGGTATTGGAAACTTTGACGGAGTTCACCTTGGGCATAAAAAGATTATAAATGCCTTAAAAAAGACTGAAGATTCAACAGTAAAAACTTCAATAATTACATTCGATCCACATCCACAAAAAGTATTGGGAAAAAGGGATATCTCTCTTATCTATCCGCTCGAGGAAAGATTCACAATACTTGAATCTAAAGGAGTGGAATGTGTTATCTGCCTTCCATTTACAGAAGAGCTTTCTAACTACAGCGCCCATGATTTTGTTTCAAAAATACTTGTAGATTTATTAAGAGTGAAAAATATTGCTGTGGGGCCGGGTTTTATTTTTGGTAATAACAGAAGTGGCAATATTGATTTGCTTAGCTCTTTGGGCAACAAACTTGGATTTAATACAACAATAGTAGAGCCGGGAAAAGTTGGAAATGACACGGTGAGCAGTACACGTGTAAGAGATTTTATTGAAAAGGGTTATGTTGAGCAGGCAAATCGTTTTTTAGGTGATGAATATTTTATAAAAGGAAAAGTTGTTGAGGGCGAAAAAAGGGGTAGGGAGATTGGGTTTCCCACTATTAACCTTGAATCAAACTGGGAAATGCTTCCCAAAACAGGAGTTTATGCAACCTACGTATACCTTGAAGATGTTTTATATCAGAGCATTACAAATATTGGTTACAGGCCCACTTTTGGAGATGACAAGCTTTTGATTGAAACTCATATATTTGATTTTGAAGGTGATCTTTATGGTAAAGAAGTGAAGGTAAATTTTGCGAAAAGGCTTAGGGATGAGAAAAAATTTGATGGTGTTGATTCTCTTGTAAGTCAGATTAAAATAGATGTATTAGAAGTTGAAAAAATACTTTCTGAGTATCTTAAAGGATAATCTTGGATATAAATGCTACAACAAATATCTATGGAATATTTGGCCACCCGGTATCACACAGCCTTTCCCCTTTAATGCACAACAGGGCATTTGATGAACTCGGGCTTAATTGTGTTTATCTTGGTTTTGATATTAATCCTGGCGAGCTGAGTTCTGCTGTAAGTGCAATTAAAACACTCAATGTAAAAGGAATAAATATTACCATTCCGCATAAAGAAGCTATGGTAAAGCAGCTAGATGACCTTACTGAGCCAGTGATCCTCACAGGTGCAGTTAATACTATAAAAAATGAGAATGGAAGGCTTGTGGGTTATAACACCGATGTGCCGGGTGTAATGCGGGCAATAAAAGAAGAGTTTAATTTTGATCCACAATTTAAAACTGCATTTATTATCGGTGCAGGCGGGGCTTCAAGGGCGGTAATCGCCGGGATGTGCCTGGGTGGAATAAGGCAAATTGTAATTGTAAACAGGACAAAGAGTAAAGCAGAACTTCTAAAAACACAGTTTAACGATCAGTATCCAAATGTTATCTTCAAAACTTTATCTCTTGATGATAGTAAAAAGTTAAAAAGCCTCATATCTGAATCTGATATTATCGTAAATTCTTCATCAGCTGGAATGGGAGATATTCCCCCGCTTGATCTACCACTTGAAACAATTGCAAATGACTCACCAGTTTATGATCTTGTTTATAAGCCAACTCTCACCCCTTTAGTTAAACAAGCAAGAAAGCTGGGACTTAAAGCAGAATCTGGTTTGAGTATGCTTCTTTATCAGGGAGTGGAAGCTTTTGAGATATGGACAGAAAAAAAAGCACCTGTTGAATCAATGCGTGAAGCTTTATTTAACTCCCAGTGATTAATATTAAAGATTAGGAGAAAAAATATGAAAGTATCAAGCCCGGCTGGTGATTTTGAGATTACCGTAAATGATGCAACGGTTGAAGATGATCATATTGTTATTACTGGCCAGATGGGGGTTTGGGACTCAGAAATATATATGAAACCGTCAGACCTTGTAAGTTTTGCAAAAGTAATAATGAAACCTAAAGTCTTGTTATTCCTTCTAAAATATCCTTTCAAAAAAATTATTAATCGTTAGAACAGTCTATACTTCTTGAAATACCAAGGCAAAAATTCCTTACCATGTAGGAGCATTCTTAATATATTCCTGGTCTGTTTTAAACTCTGAAGTGAAATGAAACTCAATCTCAGGAAACGATTCCATTTTGTCTTTTAACGACCACGCACTTTCAGCCATAAACACATAACGATTATCTTTGTCTGTTGTAATAAATCGATTGTATCTATCGATAAATTTTTCAATCGCCTCTTCATTGTCAGAAGTGATCCAACAAGCTTTATGATAATTAACAGGCTGAAATGAACAGGCTGCACCATATTCATTTAAGAGCCTGAACTGTATAACTTCAAACTGAAGTTCTCCCACTGTGCCAATTATTTTGTCATTGCCAAACTTGTGTATAAACAGCTGTGCAACTCCTTCATCTGTGAGCTGGCTTATCCCTTTATCGAGTTGCTTCGATTTAAGTGGGTCTTTGTTTACAAGTTTTTTGAATATCTCAGGAGAAAAGTTGGGTATTCCCTTAAATTGAAAAATTTCCCCTTCTGAAAGTGTGTCACCTATTTTAAAGTTTCCCGTATCATAGAGCCCTACAACATCTCCGGGAAATGCTTCTTCAACCACATCTTTATTATTAGCCATGAAGCTTGTAGGGTTAGAGAACCTAACTTTTTTTTCAAGCCTTGTATGTGTATAAAACTTGTTTCTCTCGAACTTCCCCGAAACAATTCTGCAAAATGCAATTCTGTCGCGATGATTGGGATCAAGGTTTGCATGTATTTTAAATATAAAACCAGTGAAATTTTTTTCCAAAGGATCTATATCCCTTACATCTGTTGGCCTCGGTTTAGGCGAAAGTGCAATTCTTACAAATGTATCAAGAAGTTCCCTTACTCCAAAGTTGTTTATAGCACTTCCAAAAAATACAGGTGCAAGAAGTCCATCTTTATATAAACCATCATCATAAGGCTCATAAATTCCTTGAATAAGTGCAATATCTTCTCTTAGTATATCTGCATCACTTTTGCCTATTTCTTTATCTAATTCTTCGCTCTTAAGGTCGGAAATAGTAATTGAGTCTTTTTGTGCTTTTTGTTTATTTTCCTGATAGAAAAGTTCAAGTTTGTTTTCATAAAGATTGTACGTGCCTTTAAACCCTGAGCCCATTCCTATTGGCCATGTAAGAGGCCTGATGCTTATTTCTAGTTCTTCTTCTATTTCATCTAGAAGTTCATAAGGGTCTTTTCCATCGCGATCCATTTTATTGATAAAAATAATTACAGGAGTGTTTCTCATCCTGCACACTTCCATTAGTTTACGAGTTTGTTCTTCCACACCCTTAACGCAGTCAATTACGAGAATAACGCTGTCAACGGCAGTCAGGGTTCTGTATGTATCTTCAGCAAAATCTTTATGTCCGGGAGTATCGAGAATATTTATTTTGTAATCCTCATACTCAAATCCCATTACAGATGTTGCAACAGAAATCCCACGTTGCCTCTCAATTTCCATAAAGTCTGAAGTGGCAGTTTTTTTTATTTTATTGCTTTTTACAGCTCCTGCGGTTTGTATCGCGCCGCCGAATAATAAAAGTTTTTCAGTAAGCGTAGTTTTCCCGGCGTCAGGGTGGCTGATTATCCCGAAAGTTCTTCTTTTCCCAATTTGTTCATTAAGTTTCATAATAAAAGGCTTTTAAATCTACCCACAAAACATTCCTATGCAAAATATTGGTTTTATTCTTATAGTTTTGTTAATTTTCAGTTTTATTCTTTGGTTAATGGAGCATTGTCAGTATATTTTGTGAAGAGTTTTTCGAATGCCAAATAACAATAATGATGCGGTAAAAACTGCATACCTGAGTATAGCCGTCAATACCCTTCTTGCGATCATAAAAGCCCTGACTGGCATTTTTGGCAATTCTTATGCCCTGATTGCAGATGCAATAGAGTCTACATCCGATATATTTTCTTCAGTGCTTGTTTTGTTTGGACTTAAGTATTCAAGCAAACCGCCTGATGATAATCATCCATATGGTCATGGAAAAGTTGAGCCTCTAATAACTTATGCAGTTGTTTGTTTTCTGATTGTTTCAGCAGCCCTAATTGCATATCATAGTATTCATAATCTTTTTACTCCTCAGCAGGTTCCAAAACCTTTTACTTTGGTTGTCCTTGGATTGATAATAGTCTTTAAGGAAGGAATTTATCGTTTTATTTCAAAAAAGAGCGATGAGACAAAGAGCACTTCCTTGAAAGCAGATGCCTGGCATCATAGAAGTGATGCTATTACTTCATTAACAGCCTTCATTGGCATCTCAATAGCCATTTTTATGGGTGAAGGTTATGAAGTGGCAGATGATTGGGCTGCGCTGGTTGCTTCATTCATCATAATTTATAGTGCATATCGTATTTTCAGACCTGCACTCGGCGAAATTATGGATGAACATCTTTATGATGATCTTATTGATGAGATCAGGGAGATTTCAAAGAGCGTAGATGGTGTAGTAGATACTGAAAAGTGTTATGTTAGAAAAACAGGAATGAAGTTTTTTGTGGATCTTCATGTTGTTGTTGACGGAAAGATTTCGGTCAAAGAAGGCCATGACATTGCACATAATCTCAAAAATGAACTTTTGACTAAACTTCCTGAGATTGAAAATAGTCTGATCCATATTGAGCCAGATGATTGAATAATTGTTATAACTCTCTAAATTTGCAAAAACCTTAATAAATCATATAATTTATTTTTAAATCATGTTGGTCGCACATATTTTTAAATGTGCTTAACACAACGATAATGATGTGTTATAATGACTCCAGGATGGAATAAGTATGGATATTTGCCTCCTGGTATTTATCATTCAAACTGGCAAGAGTTTGAGAAAAGATTTAGTTGGAACCCAAAAAGAAGTGAGCTGCTTATTGGGTTAAAATTACTTCTTTTTGAACTTGAAAGGGTAAACTGTGGGGCTGTATATATTGAGGTAGTTTTGTAACAAATAAAGATAATCCCGATGACTATGACCTTTGCTGGGAAGTGGATGAAGTTTTCATTGAAGAACTGGATCCTGTGCTAATGAACTATACAGAAAAAGGTAAAAGAAAAATTAAAGAGAAATATAAAGGAGATATCAGGCCAGCAGAATTTGCAACAAAAGAAACAGGTAAAACATATCTTTACTTTTTTCAACATGATAGAGAAGGTAAAGAAAAAGGTGTAGTCAAACTTACTCCATTTAAAGGAGATAAAAAGTGATTTTAAATGAAAGACAATACAAAATATCTAATAAAGCCGTGCGAGATTTTGTTTTAGCGCTGGATAAACTTTTATCTGAAGATACTTCTAGTCCAAAAATAAAAATACAGGTTCAGGCGTTAAAAGCTGATATAAAAAAACTAAAAAATGAAATTAGTGAATATGAGTTTATACGAAGCGGAAAATTGGAGGAATTAGAGTTTAGTTCGCTTCAAGAATTACCGACGGCATTAATTAGGGCAAGAGTTGCTCGGAAACTCACTCAAAAAGCTTTGGCTGAAGCAATAGGATTAAAAGAGCAACAAATACAAAGATATGAAAGCAGTAATTATTCCACTGCCAGTTTTGCAAGAATACAACAGATTGCTAAAGCACTTAATATATCAGTAAAAGAAAAAGTAGTGCTCAATATTAGTATTTAAAAGATATTGCTTAGATGCCAAATGATAAAAAAGAATCA
>JAJCZR010000064.1 GCA_029262295.1 Deltaproteobacteria bacterium
TTTAATATAAATTCCAAGCATTAGTCCACCTCATTCTTCAACCAATACTCAATGACATCAAGTACATAATCTATTTCTTCTGATATTAATTCTCTGTTTTTGGGAATTTTATGCCATTTTTGAAGGCAACCTCTGCAACATGTGGCAGTTGCATGTTGAGCGACAAATACGGGATGTTTTCCAAAGGGGGTTTGTTTCCCATCATTTGGAGGATTGGCCGGAGCAAGCCTTGAGTTTATAAAGTCTCTCCCATGTCCTAAAATCACAGGAAGTCCTTTATCATGAAAATAATTTAGTTCTTTTTTTTTAAGTTTGAAGCTTGATCTGAACTTTGATTTTTGAAGCCTCACAAAAAGAGCTTCTAAATCTTGATTCATTACTTTTGGGCCAGGAGTTTATCAATCTCAGCTTTATAGAATTCATAAGACCTGAAACCCCTTAGGTATAAACCTTTAAACTCTTTATCATCACCACTTTTGCCAAGAAATACGCTCGGAGTTCCTCTTACACCATACTTCGAGCCTTCGCTCATATCTTTTTTAATCTCGGCTTCGTGATTATTATCATTTAGGCAGGATTCAAACTTTGCGTAGTTTAAATCAAGATCCTTTGCTGCTTCAAGCACCTGGTCTGTATCAAGTTTATTAGGATTATCAAAAAGAAAATCATTTAAAAGCCAGTATTTATCCTGCTCACCGGCACAGTTGGCAGCAATGGCAGCAGGAATAGCTTTTTTATGAAAACCGAGTGGAAAATCCCTGAATATATATTTTACTTTTCCTGTTTTTATATAATCTTCTTCAATCTTTTTCAATACCTGATTATGAAATTTACGGCAGTATGGGCACTGATAGTCGCTAAACTCAACGAGTGTTACAGGGGCCTTTGGATCACCCTTTACCGGATCATCATCAATGCTAACAATAACTTCCTTGGGAGGTTCGGGAGTTCTCTGCCTTTTTGCAGGAGATTTTTTAAGTGTTTCAACTTCTTTGGTTAAAGAAGCAACTTTCTCATTTTGAGTCTCAAGTTCCGTTTTCAGGCCTGAAACCTGCGATAATGTCCATGCACTTATTCCAAGGGCTCCAATTAGTAAAAGTATTAAAATAGTTAATATTGTTTTCATAATGAGCAAAAATCTAACCTAGAAATTATATGCATTCAAGAAATTTCCAGGTTATTAATAAAATTCGATAATTTTTCCAAAACCATATCTGTTTTTCCCTGAAAAAAACCTGGATTAGGTAATGAAGCAATAAATTGCTTCCCATATGATCTAGAAACTATCCTCTTATCCAAAACCAAAACAACACCCCGATCACTTCTGCTTCTGATTAATCTTCCAAAACCCTGTTTAAACTTTAGCACTGCCTGGGGCACTGTATACTCTAGAAAAGGGTTAATCCCCTTCTTTTCCATTTGTTCCACTCTTGCTTCATTCACAGGATCTGTAGGCACTTTAAATGGAAGCCTGCAAATTATTACCATCTTTAGGGAGTCGCCAGGCACATCAATTCCTTCCCAAAAACTGTCTGTTGCAAACAATACAGAATTTTTTCTGAGCTTAAACTTTTCCAAAAGTTTATTTCGGGGCAAATCTCCTTGTCTTAACAATTCAAATTCTGAAGATTCATTCTCACCTTGCATCATACTAAAAACCTTGTTCAAAGAACCATAAGAGGTAAAAAGCACAAGCGAGCTTCCATTAGTAATCTTTATAGCCTGTGTAATAACGTTTAATATATTTTCATAAAAGTTTGAAGCATTTGGCTCCGGGATATCAGAAGGCACCAGTAAAAGGGACTGTCTTTTAAAATCAAAGGGCGACTCGACAATCAACTCGGAAAGCCTGTTGTTATCTTCGAGTCCAATATGAGACTTTTGAAAATCAAAGTTTTTGTTCACCGATAATGTTGCAGAAGTCATTAAAACAGTCCTGGCCTTTGAATACAGCTTTTCTTTAAGCTCATTTGAAACATCAAGCGGGGAAAGCCCTATGCCGGAGAGAATCCCTGCCCTTCCAGCCCTTCCTTCAAACCAGCGAACATAACTCTCATCTGTTCTGTCGAGAAATGTATCAATCACATTAGTAAAATAGTAAAGTTTATTGTTAACTCCACTAAACTCAGCAGAAAGCTTTATCAAACCACCTTCCTGATTAATCTCAATTAATTCAAGAAAATATTTAATCTCCTCGTAAAGTTTAGTAAGTGAGTTTCGAAGTGTAATAAATTTTTCTTCAACTTCACTCCAACCATCATCAGAATAAACTTTCTCAGTGAGCCTTATATTAATCTCTTTGCTGCCCCTCGGCATATCTTCAGTAACAAGGAGACCAAAATTATAGATCAAATCAAAAGCATCTACCAAATTTGATTCTATCCGATCAAGTATTGGAATATAAACCTTTTCAACCCTATCCAAAATATCCCGCACGAGTTCATCTTTAGTTTTTGATGCTAGTGATGAAGCATAAAAAACCAGCCCTTTAAGCTGTTTATCCCTGCTTCTCGATCTAAGCCTTCTAAGCACTCTTGTGATTCCAAATTTTGTGGCACGAAGACTAAAATGAGAAGTGGCAGAATCCACAATATTATGTGCCTCATCAAAAATTACCCTTTTATAAGACGGGAGCACGCCAACATCTACATCAGCAGCAATATTTTTTATTGCGAGATCAGAAAAAAGAATATGATGATTTGCCACAAGTATCTGGGAATTTGCCATCTCCCTTCTGGATTTAAAGAAAAAACAGTTTGAATAATGTGGGCACCTCGCCCTTATGCAGCTATCACTCTCAGCAGATACTTTTTCCCATACTTCACCCGGCGGATTAAAACTAAGATCAGAAAGTGATCCATCTGATGTAACTTTAGCCCAGTCGAGGATTGAGTTTAGCGAACTCTGCTCTTCATCCTCAATAAAATCAAAAAGTCCCTCATTTAAAGTTTCAGTCCGTAATAAACAAAGATAATTTCTCATTCCCTTGATAAGAGAAAAATCAAACTCTTTATTAATTGCTGTTTTCACAAGAGGAATATCTTTGCTTATAAGCTGTTCCTGAAGATTGATTGTATTAGTTGAAATTACTACTCTCTCTTCATTTTCCAAAGCCCAGAGAATAGAAGGAATAAGATAAGAAAGGGTTTTTCCAGTGCCTGTACCAGCTTCAATTATTGAAATTCTATCATTGTTAAAAGAATCAACTACACTCTTCAATACAGTTATCTGCTCTTCCCTGTATTCATAATTGATCCCAAGCTCTTTTTCGATCTCTCCTTTTGGAAGTAAAAAACGTTCCGCCTCACTTTCCTTTATTTTATTTATCTCTTTTTCTTTATGCGCTTCAACTACGACATAGGTGTTTTTCACTTCATTATCTACTATGTAAAATCCTACGCCTTTATTGCCAAAAATAGAGGCTACATTTATATCCTGATTTGACGGCTCAAGATTGCCAGAAGGATGATTATGGATCACAACCTGGCCATTTTTTGCAGAATCAAGTATTGCAGGAACTGAGAACTTGTTTCCCCTAGCCAGAATCTCAACATTCATCACAATCGATTCTTCATTTAGAGTGCCAACAAAAAACAGTTCGTTATCTCTGCACTCTTTAATTGCACTCTTAATATTAATTCTGGCTTCTTTAGTAAAATAGGTTTGATACATCGGGATTTATTCTACACAGTAGATAAAGTATGGATATACTTTAATTGATTTAGAATCACAGTTTTGGTAGTTTAGTCAGCTTCATGGAGGGATGGCTGAGTGGATTAAAGCGCTGGTCTCGAAAATCA
>JAJCZR010000065.1 GCA_029262295.1 Deltaproteobacteria bacterium
TTCTGTATTTTCTGGGTACCATGATCTAGGAATAACATGATCTAAAGTTAGATCATCAAAAAATTTTAAACAATAAACACATCTGCCATTACGAGATTTTTTTGACATATTTAGAAGTAAATATTTTTATCACTCCAAAAACCTTTCTTTTTCTTCCGGGGTTGGAAGGCGGCAGGCATCTCTTTTCCCGAACCACTTATAGCGGTTTTTTGCTATGAATTTATAGACAGGATTTCTGATTAATTTTGGAACATAAAGAAGAACTCCCAAAGCTCCCCAGGTTCCGCCAAGTTTTTCAAAAATCTTAAGTGAAGCGGTTGATCTTTCATGAAGGCCGTTTTCATCTAGCAGAAACATAGTCCACTCTTCAGCATCTTCATCTAATTCTGGCAAATACTTTTTGGCAGTCTCACCCTGAAGTGGTGCATAGTAAAACTTTTGATCTGTATCCTTTTTCAACACAAAATTAAGAAAATGATTACATAGCCCGCAAACCCCATCGAAAAAAATAATCGGTTTTTCTATTTCAGTTATGATTCCGTCTTTGTCTTTTATTTCCATAAATTTATCAGGTTAAATCCTGAATTATCCCTTTGTGTTGTGGCCACTTCTCAATTAGTTCTTCTCGATTTCCAAGCTCAAAATCCTCAAACTCAAAACCGGGAGCTACAGTTGTGCCCATAAATGCAAACTTATTCTCGCTTTCAATCAGCATAGCTCCAATCCATGTTCCTTTAGGAACTACAAGCTGAGGTTTTTGGCTTGATAATATATTAGTTCCCATAAAAAGCACTCTCGATTCACCATCGGGATATAAAAGAAGCATCTGCACAGGATCTCCAAAATAATAATGAAATATCTCGTCCGATTTAAGCCTGTGCATTTTCGAGTTTTCTCCACTCTTTAGTAGATAGTAAATAGCTGTTGATAAACTTCTATCACCATCAACTTTTTCCTCACTTCTATAAGTCTCCTTATAATAACCTCCCTCATCAGGAAGCCTTTGAAGCCCCATTCTCTGTATTAAATGATCTGCGTCCATAATTACTCTCCAAATTTTATTATATAAGTTTCAATTAAGTTACATTAGATTTTTAATAATGTAACTTGGCTTTGAGTTTCAACTATTAATTGAAGCTGCAATTTACAATATATTAATAATGTTATAATAATGAATAAAAAAATGGAGGAAAAAATGTCAGAACAGGAAAACCCGAACCAGGGTCAAGCACCAAATGAAGATGAAAACTTCATGAACTCGATAAATATGGCTTTCAACATGGGAGTATCAGCAAATCAGACCTATAAACACACAAAAAGTGTTGTGGAAGTTGGAGCTGAGATGGGAGAACAAATCTATCAAAACCTCACTCAGGCTTACGGCGCGGATGTTGATGAAAACTTTTTAAGGGCCAATACAGAATATTTTCTTCAAATAGCACTCATGGGATTCGTAGTACCAACAATCTGCACATTCGAACCTGATTTTAAAGACAGGCTATTAAATCTGATCTTTACCAAGACAAAACAGGATCAGGAAAAAAGAGCCGCTTCAGGAGATGAAGGCGGAAGTAGTGGAAGCGGTGGCGGAGGCAGAATAATCACATAATATGGGAAAAGTGCTCGGTGGAAAAGACAGGGTAAAAGTGGCAGTAGCACAGGCAAGTCCGGTTTTTTTGGATAAAGATAAAACTATAGAAAAAGCCTGCAAACTCATTGAAGAAGCAGGAAATAATGGTGCTGAGCTCCTTGCATTCCCAGAAGCATTTATCCCCGGTTATCCGGCATATTATACAGTTGGCTATGAAACCAACCCGCACGAGTGGACTGATTATATGATTGCACTTCAGGAAAATGCACTTTCAATACCAAGTGAAGATACCGACATTCTTTGCCATGCAGCAAGAGAAGCTGATATTCACGTGGTGGTCGGATGCAGTGAACTTGACGACAGAAAGGGAAGCTCAAGTATTTTCAATTCGCTCCTTTTTATTTCACGTGAAGGAAAGATTCTAGGGAAACATAGAAAACTGATGCCCACTTACACTGAAAGATTATATTGGGCGCAGGGTGATGGAAGTGATCTTGAAGTTTATGAAACAGATATAGGAAGAATCGGAGGGCTTATCTGCTGGGAAAACCATATGGTTCTTGTCAGGGCACAAATGGTATACAGCGGACAGGATTTTCATATTGCAGTATGGCCTGGCAACTGGAAGAGAGGGAATGAGAAACTATTGGACTCAGACACAAGCCCGCTTGGAGCATCTTGCAATCTTCAATCACTAATAAGAGTGCATGCTTTTGAATCAGGCTCTTTTGTTCTTAGTGCATGTGGATATCTTGATTCAGAAGATTTCCCGGAAAGGTGGCACTACATAAGAGATAATGATCATATTAACTATGATTGGGCGAGAGGTGGAAGTGCAATTGTAAACCCTGCAGGAAGATACCTTTTTGAACCCATATTTGAAAAAGATGCAATTCTTTATGCCGACTGTTATGCAAACCAGATAAAAGCTGTAAAAGCTGTGTTTGATTCTTTAGGACATTATTCGAGGTTTGATGTTGCAAAATTAGTTTACAACAAGGAAAGACTTGACCCCGTGATTAAAAACAGGCCGAAAGTTGATATAAAAATCAAAACAGAAGATATAAATAGAATTTCTGATGAGCATGAGATATCAAAAGAAAGTCTTGAACTGATAGTAGAAGAGCTAAAACAACTTATAAACTGATGTCCATTACTTAAATGAAAAACAAACTCATAAAGGGAAGCCCATCCGTATTTAAAGGTGAGATTACTCCTCCGGGTGATAAATCTATCTCTCACAGGGCAATAATGATCGGCTCACTTGCAGAAGGCAAAACAAAAGTAAGCGGTTTTTTAAATGGTGGAGATACTCTTTGCACAGTTGATGCTTTTAGAAAACTTGGAATTGATATCAAAGTTTCTAATACAAATGTAGTAATTGAAGGCAAAGGTCTTCATGGATTAGGAGAACCAAATGAGATAATAGATGCTGGTAACTCTGGAACCACTACAAGACTTATTACAGGACTTTTAGCCGCCCAAAATTTCAATTCCGAGATTACAGGCGACAAATATCTTCAAAAGCGTCCAATGGCTAGAATAGTCGAACCTCTAACCAAAATGGGAGCTGATATAACTGGAAGGGATAACAATAACCTCCTGCCACTTAAAATTAGAGGCAGAAAACTCAAAGGAATAAAGTATGAAGTGCCTGTTGCAAGCGCACAGGTTAAATCATGCCTTATTCTTGCCGGTCTTTTTGCGGATGGTGTAACAGAAATTATTGAGCCACAGAAAACCAGGGACCATACGGAAAGAATGCTTGCTCACTTTGGAGCTAATCTCGATATAAATGGAAACAATATAAAAGTACAAAATCCCGATCAGTTTCAATCGAGTGAACTTATTGTACCTTCGGATATATCATCGGCAGCTTTTTTTATAGTTGCCGCTCTTATAAACCCTGGGTCAGAGTTGCTAATAAGAAATGTAGGTCTTAATCCTGAACGCACTGGAGTTTTAGACATTCTTAAATTAATGGGAGCAAACATATTAATTGAAAATGAAAGGATTGATTGTGGCGAACCGGTTGGGGATATAGTTGCAAAATACTCTGACCTTAAAGGAATAGAAATAAAAGGAAAACTAATACCAAAAGCTATAGATGAACTTCCCATAGTTTCGGTAGCCGCTTGTTTTGCAGAAGGAAAGACAGTTATAAGCGAAGCAAAAGAGTTAAGAGTTAAGGAAACTGATCGCATAAAAGCTATGGTTACAGAACTAAAAAAGCTTGGAGCTGATATTGAAGAGCTTCCTGACGGAATGATTGTTAACGGTTCAGAAAAATTAAAAGGTGCAAAATGTTCAAGCTGGGGCGATCACAGAATTGCAATGTCTATTGCAGTTGCTGCAACACGGGCAAAGGGAGAAACAGCCATAGAAGATTCAGGATGTGTTGCAATTTCATTTCCTGAGTTTTTTGATTTGCTGGAGAGGCTTAGAACATAGTTAAATTCATTGTTGTCGTCATTCTGAACTTGTTTCAGCATCTATAAAAAATTACAGCTAAAAAACTCTAAATAGCTTTTCTGTGAATTAAAATTCTAATTCATTTTTAGCTAAATTTTTGCAAGGCCATTGAGAATAAAATATATATTGTAACACTCCTGCTTAAAGAACTTTAAACTCTTTTCTAATACCAGCAATCAAGTAACTTTTTCCAAACATGAGTGAAAAGAAAATTATTATCACAATTGATGGCCCTTCAGGAGTTGGAAAAGGAACTATTGCAAAAAAAGTTGCAGAAAAACTTGGATTTTCTTATCTTGACACTGGGGCAATGTATAGGGCAGTTGCACTCAAAATCTCAAACTTAAACATCAATTTTGATTCTGAGAAAGAACTTCAATCAATTTTAGATTCCACAGAAATTAGTTTTTCGGAAGATAAAATTTTTCTTGAGTCTGAAGATATTTCTAAAAAGATTAGAACTGAGGATATCTCAAAGCTTGCGTCAACACTTGCTACAAAAAAGATAGTTAGAGAGTTTCTCGTTAATTTACAAAGAAAAATTGGAGAAAGCGGAAATATAGTTGTTGAAGGAAGAGATATGGGAACATATGTGTTTCCCGGTGCTGATTTCAAATTTTATTTGGATGCCAATCTTCACGAAAGAGCCAAAAGACGCTACCTTCAACTCAAAGATAATGATAAAAGTATTGATCTAGAGACAGTTAAAAAAGACATTGAAAAAAGGGATACTCAGGATTCAGAGAGAAAAGAATCTCCCTTGCATCCTGCTTTGAATGCTGTCATAATAGATACATCTGACATGGGTAAGTCAGAAGTCGTAAAAGAAATCCTTCTACGTATCGGAGGCTCCTTTAAGTAGTGTTACGGAATATTATTTTAAGTATTAATACTTTTAACCTATTCTTTTAGAATCTGATTCTTTAGATAGTCTCCTTGAATATTTACCTAAAATTTAAAATGGAAAAGGCATAAAACGTTATGAGTGAAAATAGTGATTTTACAAGTTCAGTTAAAAGAGAAGAAACTGCGGATAATACTGCACAAAACTCAACTGAAGAAAATTTACCACAGAAGGAAACTTCTGGTGAAAAAAGCTTCGAGGAGCTTTTGGACGAAAGTTTAAACGAGCAGGCAAGTGAAGTTGAAAAAAGCCAGCTTGTTACTGGGACAGTAATAAGGATAGAAGAAGAATATGTTTTTATTGATCTTGGATATAAATCTGAAGGAATAATCCCAGTTATTGAATTTCACAACAAAGAAGGAGAACCAGATGTTGAGATTGGTTCTGAAGTTGAAGTGCTTGTTGAAAAAACAGGTTCAGCTCTGCCAAAAGTTTCAAAACAAAAAGCCGATTTTTTCAAAGAAAAACAAATAATAAAAGATAAATTTGATAGTGGCGAGCTGATTGATGCAAGAATTCTAACAAGGGTAAAAGGCGGGCTCACCTGTGATATTGGAATCAAAACAAACTTTAAAGCCTTTCTGCCTGGCTCACAAATTGATGTAAGACCCGTATCAAATTTTGATGAGTATGTAGGACAAACTCTTAGGGTAAAAATAATTCAGCACGACGACAACGGAATAGTTGTTTCAAGAAGGGCGCATCTTGAAAAAGAAAGAGAAGCAATGAAAAAAGAAACTCTTTCTAAACTCGAACAAAATGATCTTATTTCAGGAGATGTTGTAAAAATAATAGATAGAGGAGCTTTTGTTGATATTGGAGGGCTTGAAGGTTTTATTCCATTGTCTGAAGTATCCTGGGGAAGAATAAGAAACCCCGGGGAAATTATTAAAGAAGGCGAAGAAGTGCAAGTACAGGTATTAAAAATTGAAAATGGAAGAGTTACACTCGGCCACAAACAAACGCTTCCAGATCCTTGGGATAATATCGAACAGAAATATCAAGTCGGCTCAAATGTAAATGGAAAAGCTGTATCAACTACAGATTTTGGAATATTTGTGGAACTTGAACCTGGAATTGAAGGGCTTGTGCATATAAGTGAGCTTTCCTGGACTAAAAATTTCAGGCACCCAAAAGAGATAGTAAGCACTGGAACTGAAATAGAAGTTAAAGTGCTTGATATTAATGCTAAAGACAAAAGAATATCTCTCAGTCTTAAACAGATAGAAAAAAGCCCATGGGAAACATTTAAAGAAAACAACAAGCCGGGCACTAAAATGGAAGGAACAATAAAAAATGTAAACGAGATTGGAATATTTGTTGAAGTTGCAGAAGATCTGGTCGGGCTTATAAGACCTGAGAATATTTCCTGGCAGGGCAATGTAAAACCAACCGATGTATACAACCCATCACAAGTTGGGGAAAAGATTGAAGTAGCTGTTCTCAATGTTGCACCAAAAAGTGAGAGGATTGCACTTGGCATTAAGCAGCTTGCATCAGATCCCTGGGCAGATACACTCAAAAAATATAAATCAAATCAAACTGTTGTTACTGCTAAAATCTCAGAAATTCAGGATCGCGGCATTGTTGTTGATCTTGGAGATGAAATTAAAGGTTATTATCAGGCAAGGGATTTATCCGATGATCCTGGAAATGATGCCCTTAAATCATACAAGGTTGGAGATGAGGTCACGGGTGTTGTTACCGGTTTTGATAAATCAAAACGCCAGGTAAACCTGAGCAAAAAAAGGCATGAACAAAAACAAGAAAAAACAAGTCTAAATGAGTTTGTTTCCTCTCAAGGAGAATCAGGGTTTAAACTTGGGAATCTTCTCAGTGAAAAACTAAAAACCCTGGATTAATTATCGGAGCAATTTTATTGAGACTCTTTTTTAAATCCATCCTTACCATTTTTATCTTATTAATAATTTTGATAGTGGGAATCGCTATTGGTGCTTTCTTCTCAGGAAATAAAAACTTTTCAGGAAAAGACAAAATTGCCGTAATTAATGTAAATAGCGTAATAACCCAGTCAAAAGATTATCTCGATAGTATAAAAAAAATAAGGGATAACGATAAAATAAAAGGTGTACTTGTAAGGATAAACTCGCCTGGTGGTGCAGTTGGGCCTTCACAGGAAATATTCAGTGAACTGGAAGCCCTTAGCAAAGAAATGCCCGTTGTGGCAAGTATGGGAAATGTGGCAGCTTCAGGTGGATACTATATTGCTTGTGCAGCAGACACTATTTATGCAAATCCAGGCACAATCACAGGAAGCATTGGGGTAATTGCACAATTTGCCAACTATAAAGACCTTTTGGAGTGGGCAAAAGTGGATGTGGAAGTTATTAAAAGTGGAAAACTGAAAGACATAGGGTCCCCTTTTAAAGAAATGTCTTCGGAAGACAAGGCCTACATACAATCTTTAATTGAAAATGTGCATTCTCAGTTTAAAGAAGTGGTTTCCAAAAAAAGAAAAATTAAAGATGAAAAACTTTCAACTCTTACGGATGGAAGAATATTCACAGGGCAGCAAGCAAAGGAGCTGAACCTTATTGATGAACTGGGCAACTACAACGTGGCATTAAATAAGGCAGCTGAGCTTGCAGGAATTGAAAAAGACCCAGAGGTAATTGAATTTCCTAAAGCAAGGTCTCCCTTATATGATCTTCTTTTATCAAGAAGTAGTACTACGGCAAAGCTGCTCGGTAATCCCGTTAAAACAAACTTTGGGCTTTTTTATATAGCAAACATTGGCTACTAGAATATAGCTCTTATTAACTTAATTATTGGATTCTATAAAATTAAATTGGTATTATAAATTATAGTTAAAAAATAAGTGAGAGGTGGAAAATGAGGTTTTTGAGAATACTTTTTGTACTAATATTCATAATTTTTATTTGTGTTCTATATATTCAAAACCAGGAAATAGTAAATCACGTTTTTAAGTTTAAGCTGGATCTTTTATTTACAGAGTATGGCCCGATAGGGGTTTACAATGTCGGGATTATAGCAGTTTCATTTGTACTTGGTGTAATACTCTCAGCACTTTTTGGGGCTTTTAGTTCAGGTGGGAAAGGATCTGTGGTAAAGAGGCAGAACAAAACAATTAAAGATCTTGAGAATGAGATTATCCATCTTGAGAATAAAGTAAGGGATATTGAAAATCAAAGCTCCACTTCTGAAAGCAGTACATTTTCAGTGCCTGGATCTTCATAAGAAGAAGTAAAGCATAATGCAAAACAGAAGAAAGCCTTCTTGGATAAAGGCTAAAATACCTGGCGGTCCCAACTACAATCAACTCAAGGGATTAGTTAAAGAATTAAAACTGAATACTGTATGTGAAGAGGCTAAGTGTCCTAACATTGGGGAATGCTGGGGTGCAGGAACACTTACCTTTATGATCCTTGGAGACACTTGCACAAGAAGCTGCGGCTTTTGTCATGTAAAAACCGGAAAAGGTGGAGAGCTTGATTGGGATGAACCTAAAAGAGTTGCAGAAGCTGTTGGAAAATTAAAAAACAACAATGCCTATATCACTCACTTAGTAATAACTTCGGTTAACAGGGACGATAAAAATTATGAAAGTGCCTGTATATTCGCCGAGACTGTAGAAAAAGTAAGGGAAGCAAACCCAGACATCAAAATTGAAGTATTAATTCCCGACTTTAAAGGTGAGAATAAAGCTATTGAAAAGATAATAAAGTCAAAACCCGACGTGCTTAACCATAATATTGAAACAGTACCCAGGCTTTATAATCACCCTCAAATATCCGAATCGGGAAAAACAAGGTACGTTAGGCCACAGGCAATCTATGAAAGATCACTTGATCTTCTCCTAAAATGCAAAGAAGAAGGTCACTCAGATATGTTAACCAAGTCTGGAATTATGATTGGACTAAGTGAATCTTATGACGAAATACTCGTAACCTTGTGCGATCTAAATGATGCAAAGTGTGATATTGTTACAATTGGTCAGTATCTTCAACCCACAATAGATCATATTCCTGTATCAAAATTTTATCATCCTACAGAGTTTGAATCACTTAAGAGTTATGGTGAAAGAATAATTGGCCTTCCCCATATTGAATCAGGGCCTCTCGTAAGAAGCTCTTACCATGCTGAGAAACAAGTCTTAAAACTAGCGGAGAACTTTTAGATATGTCTGAAAAAGAAGCAAAAAATGTACTTGATGGAACTCTTGAAGATTGCAGTCTTGATCCAATAACAGGATTTTTCAGAGACGGCTGCTGCAGAACCAATGAACAGGATATTGGCCGCCATATTGTTTGTGCTGAAATGACTGAGGAGTTTCTCGAATTTTCTAAAGAAAAAGGAAATGATCTTTCCACTCCAAGGCCTGAGTTTCACTTTCCAGGGCTTAAACCAGGTGATAGATGGTGCGTCTGTGCCCTTAGATGGAAAGAGGCTTACGATGCAGGAGTAGCCCCTCCTATTTGTTTATTGTCCACAGATAAGTCCGCACTTGAAGTCCTTTCACTTGAAGAACTTAAAAAACACGCAATAGATCTTTTGTAGACGAATCTATACTTAAATTTTACTTGACAACTTGTCAAGAAACTTTATTTTATATGTATGATTACAAAAACAGTTGGAGAATTTAAAGCAAAGTTTTCCGAAGTAATAAAAGAAATAAAAAAAGGCAATGAGATTTTAATTTCTTATGGAAAGAAGAAAGAAAAGCTTGCTGTTTTAGTCCCGTTTGACAAATACAAACAAAAAAAAAGACAAATTGGGATTTTGGATGGAAAAGCATTTGCTGAATTTTCAGAGGATTTTAAAATGACTGATGAAGAATTCCTCAATAGCTAAATACATTGAATATAATTATAGACACTCATATTTTGGTTTGGTCAATACTTGAATCACATAAACTCAAAAAGAGCGAAATTGAACTTTTATTGGATCAAAGAAATAATATTTTTGTAAGTATTGTTTCTCTTTGGGAAATATCCCTAAAATACTCAATTGGAAAATTAAAACTAACCAATATAAAGCCTGATGAAATACCTGATTTAACAAAAAAAATTGGATTTATGTTACTAAATCTCAGGGTAGAAGAAGCTACTGAATTTTACAAAATGGAAAATGAAAAAGTATTAGATCCTTTTGATAAGATGTTAATGTTTCAAGCAATAAAGAACGATTTTAAATTTTTTACTAAAGATAATGAAATAAAAAAGCATCCCCCTGAAAGTCTTAAAATACTAGAGCTATAAATCTATATGGATAAATACAGAGTAAAACCCGGAAGCAAAGTAAATCTCAAAAAATGGGATCCGGATGATAGGAGTGAATTCGATCTTAGCAAGGAAGAGAGAGATGAGGCGCTTTATCCATTAAATAGAAAACTTGAAACTCTTCAGGAACTACTTTACGCCGAGGGAAAACATAAAATCCTTATTGTATTTCAGGCAATGGATGCCGGAGGAAAAGATGGCACAATCCGTCAGGTTTTTGAAGGTGCGAACCCGCAGGGAGTAAAGGTTGCAAGTTTCAAAAAACCTACACACAAAGAATTAAGCCACGACTATCTTTGGCGCGTTCACAAACATACTCCCGCTAATGGTGAGATAGCAATCTTTAACCGGAGCCATTATGAAGACGTTCTGGTTGTGCGCGTGGAAGACCTTGTTTCAAAGAAAGTTTGGAAAAAGAGATATGAGCATATTAATAACTTTGAAAAAATGCTTGCAGATGAAGGGACAACTATTTTAAAGTTTTATCTAAATATAAGTAAAGATGAACAAAAAGAACGTTTCGAGGAAAGACTAGATAAAAAAGAAAAAAACTGGAAGTTCAGTTTGGGAGATCTAGAAGTAAGAAAAAAATGGAATAATTACATGAAAGCTTATGAAGATATGCTTGAAAAAACCAGCACCAAATATGCCCCTTGGTATATTATTCCTTCCAATAGAAAATGGTATAGAAATCTTGTGATTGCCAGTATTATTATAGATAAACTTGAAAAATTAAAGATGGAATTCCCCGAACCGCAAGATGACCTGAGTGGAGTAAGAATCACATAAATTAAAAATGACAAACTGGATATCAGGAATTACAGGAATACTCTGGGGCGCAGGGCTTATAATATTTAGAATTTTTGAGAAAATCTCGGAAGGCCAGCAGTTTTTTACAACTGGAAGAATAGTTGGACTTCTTCTGGGAATATTTCTTTTCTCATATGGAATTATTTTTATAAGACGGGCATTAAGACAAAGAAAAAAATAAATTCACGGGAGAGTGGAACAATGAAAAGATTTGCAATTTTAACCGGAATGGTTTTAGCCCTGGCAGTTGCAGGATGTGCTTCAAAGGGCGCAAGCCCCAAGGCAAAACGGGAAAACATTAATCAAGAACGTCAGGAAATACTTAATACTCTTTATAAAGAAGAACCTCAAGCTAGAAAACAAATAGCTACTGCCCCGGGCTACGGAGTATTTAGTAATATCAATGTAAATATCATATTTGCCAGCTTTGGTGGGGGCTATGGAGTTGTAAGGGATAACACATCCGGCCTTGATACTTATATGAGGGTTGGGGAAGCAGGAATTGGGATTGGTGCCGGAGCAAAGGACTACCGTCTTATCTTTGTATTCCATAATGAGTGGGCATTAAAAAGATTTATTGATAAAGGCTGGAACTTTGGGGCACAGGCCGATGCTGCAGCAAAATCAAGTGATAAAGGTGGTGCAGCAGGTGGCGAGGATTCGTTTTATAACAACGTTACTGTATATGAAATCACAGAAACGGGACTGGCTCTACAGGCAACATTGAAAGGGATGAAATTTTGGAAAGATAATTCCCTTAATTACAACTAATTGTTAATAAATAATTTTGCTGGATAAAACCTGCAATTTATTATACAATGAGAATAGGAGGTAATTATTATGAAAGTAAACTGGGATAGCGAAACATGTATACATGCAGGGGAGTGCGTAGGTAACTCACCAAATGTATTTAAAATAGTGAATGATGAGTTTGTTATTGATGAGTCTGGTGCATCCGATGAGGAAATCAGGGCAACTGTTGCAAAATGCCCCTCTGGTGCATTAACCATTTCAGAATAAGAGATTTATTCTGGTATTGCTTGGAAAATAAACTTTTAAATCTTTAGATGTTTTTTATTTAAAATCCAAATTATCAATAGGTTTATACTTAATAAATCTTTTTTCTGCATTTTAATTACAATCTATTAAAGAATTATTGCTTTTTCTATACACATGATTTAAATTGTTATGTGTATAAAGCAAAGAGGGAAAAATGATTAGAACCAATATTGTTATTGATGAAGATTTAATTGAAAAAGGTTTAAACTTAACCGGGTTGAAGACACGTAGGGAATTGGTAGACTTTGCATTAAGAGAACTGTTGAGAAAAGAACGGCAGACAAAAATCTTGGAACTCGAAGGAAAAATAAACTGGGAAGGTAACTTAGCTAAGCTCAGAAAAAATAGGGCTTAAAATGATCCTGGTAGATACAACTGTTTGGATCGACTTTTTTAAAGGCAATTTAACAAAGCAGGTAAAGTACCTCAAAAAATTTGTTGAAGAAAAAGAAGATTTAGCAATTTGCGGCATTATCCTCACAGAAATACTTCAGGGAATAAGATCTGAAGATCAATATAAAAAAGTAAAAAACTATTTTGAACCATTAGTTCTACTTGAGATTGGTTATGAAGAATATATTCAGGCAGCAAACATTTTCAGAGTAACAAGATCAAAAGGTTATACCGTAAGAAATACTATTGATTGTATAATCGCAGCCACAGCCATCACAAACGCAACAAAATTGCTTCATAGTGATAAAGATTTCAAGGTAATTGATAAATTTACAGAATTAGAAGTAATAGAGAATTTTTGATACACTGAGAATTAAGACATTAAAAACTTTTGAGACTATCGCTAAAAACTCCGTCTTTATCAATTCTGTCATTATAAGATGAAATGGCTTTACTATTTGCTTCAAACCATTTTTGTTCTTTCTCTACCTTAATTTCTTGAACCAGAGCTCTTTTAGTGGTTATGGAATATTGGTCTTTAATTCTTTGGTCATTTTCAATAAATTGCTGTTCACAATTAATCTGATTGGGGTTTTAAAATTATGATTATAGATATTTTAGACCGATTTCTTACAAAGAGTATTTATAAAGACAAGATATTCCTAATTATTAACAAAGATGAATATAAAAGCTTTACTTGTTTGACTAATAAAGATTTCCATTTAATCTCATAGCCTTATGAAATATGTGCTTTTACAGGGTGATGGGATGCCCGATCACAAACTACCTGAACTTGATAATAAAACCCCTTTGGAAGTTGCAAACACGCCGAATCTCGACTTTATTGCTAAAAGTGCTGAGAAATTTGGGATGGTAAAAACAATTCCCGATCCACTTCCTCCAGGAAGTGATGTGGGGAACCTTACCGTCTTAGGATACGACCCGATGGTTTACTACACAGGCAGATCTCCACTTGAAGCTGCAAGTATTGGTGTTGAGCTTTCGCCTTCAGATGTAACTCTCAGATGCAATCTTGTAACCCTTAAAGATCAAGACGGTCAAACTATTATGGAAGACTACAGTGCTGGACATATAAGCACTTCTGAATCCACTCAAATTATCAATGATTTAAAGAAAGAGCTTGAAGAAGAAGGCTTTATCTTTCACCCCGGAATCAGCTACAGACATCTTCTAGTTTGGGAAAATGGTAATTATGAGATAAATACAACACCCCCACATGACATTTCAGATAAACCAATTGATTCATATTTACCAAATGGGAAAGGGACTACTAAGCTAAATGAATTCATTAGTAGATCGCGCGTGTTTCTAAAAGATCATCCGGTAAACAAGAAAAGGGTTGCAAACGGAGATAATCCGGCAAACAGTATATGGCTCTGGGGGCAGGGGACTAAACCTACGATGCCAAGTTTTGAAGATCTTTACGGAGTAACAGGTTCTATCATTTCAGCAGTAGATTTAGTGAAAGGAATTGGAAAATTTGCCAAGATGAAAGTAATTGATGTTCCGGGTGCCACAGGTTATCTCGATACAAACTACAAAGGTAAGGTCGATTATGCGCTTGAGTCCCTGAATGAAGTTGATCTTACAATGATCCATATTGAGGCAACTGATGAAACAGGTCATGTTGGAATAGCAGAACTCAAAATTCAGGCAATTGAAGATTTTGATAATAAGGTCGTAGGCCCCGTGTTGGAAGGAATTAAAAAGTTTGATGAATACAGAATACTTGTAATGTCAGACCACCCTACTCCTATTGATTTAAGAACCCATGTTAATGAACCAGTTCCTTTTGCAATTCTTGATTCAAAGGATCTATCAGAAAAAAACAGTTCTTTTGTTTACACTGAAGGCTCCGCAGACAGTTCTGGCATATATATTCATGACGGCTGGAAACTGCTTGGCATGCTTTTAGATAAATAATTTCAGAACATCTCGAGCTGGTTTTCCACAGGCTTTCTAAACTGAGAACAGTCAAATTTAAAACTGTTTCCCAATATACCTGCTTTTTTACAGGATAGATTAAACAAATCTTTTACCTGCTCAGCAAAGATACCATCACCTTTCATACGGTTAAAAAACTTAGTTGAATTAAGTTTTCCATCCCTTACAGATTCTATTCTGTGAATTATTTTGTTTTTTCTATCTGGATAGTGATTATCAATCCAATCTGAAAAAAGCTCTTTCACACCATAAGGAAGCCTGAGCATTACATATCCGGCACCACTTGCTCCGGCATTCACAGATTCCTTTATAATTTTGGGTATTTCATGATCTGTGAGCCCGGGAATTACAGGAGCAATTAAAACCATTACAGGTATGCCATTTTCTGTTAGCTTCTCAATCGCTTTTAACCTATATGAAGGTTGAGAAGCCCTGGGTTCCATCTTTCTTGCAAGCTTTGGATCCAGGGTTGTTATAGAGATGGCAACATGCATTCCGCCAAACTCAAAGAGTTCTTTTAAAACATCTATATCTCTTGTAATTAAATAATTTTTGGTAACTATTCCTGCGGGATTTTTAAACTCTGCTAAGACTTTCAAACATTCTCTTGTGATCCTAAAATGTTTTTCACAAGGCTGATAACAGTCAGTCACGCCACTCATTGTAATTGGTTTTGGCACCCATTTTTTTGCTGAAAGTTCTTTTCTTAATAATAAAGGAGCGTCTTCTTTTACAAATATCTTTGTCTCAAAATCAAGACCGGCAGATAAACCCAAATATTCATGGTTTGGCCTTGCATAACAATAAATACAGCCATGTTCACAACCTCTATAGGGATTTATACTTGCTTCAAAAGGAATATCAGGGCTGTTATTGTGTGTGATTATCTTTTTAGTTTTATCTTTATAAAAAACTGTCTTTGGTCTGTCCAGATTTCCAATCTCTTCTTCGGATGGAATAAAATCAATCTTTTCAAATCTGTTGGCAGGATTTTCTCCCGTCCCTCTTCCCTTTATTTTTAGAGCCATAATCTGTTTATAAAATAAAAAAGGCCATTTGGCAATACAACCAAACAGCCTTTTAGATTAACTACTTTAAACTTATATTAATTTATATTTTCAGGTGCTGATTCGCCTCCCAGAAAATCAGGTTTACCGTGAGGTACCACAAAATTTCTGATAACCGGTTCATCTGAAACAATAACTTCGCCCAATACCTCGTCCATGTGTTCAACAACCTTGATCTCAACTTCATCTTTAATATTTTGAGGTATATCTTTTAAGTCCTTTTCATTATCCTTTGGAATAAGAATCTTTTTAACTCTTCCTCTGTGGGCAGCTAAAATCTTTTCTTTAAGCCCACCAATCTGAAGTACTCTTCCTCGAAGTGTAATTTCACCTGTCATAGCAAGCTCTCTATCAATTGGTTTTCTGATAAGTGCACTCACAATTGCACTTGCAATTGCAATACCAGCGCTTGGCCCATCTTTGGGGGTTGCACCTTCAGGAACGTGAATATGAATGTCCACATTTTGGTAAAAATATCTCTCTAAACCAAGATGCTGAGCCCTACTTCTTACATAGCTCATAGCTGCTCTTGTTGATTCCTGCATAACTTCACCAAGCTTACCTGTGACAGTGAAGTTTCCTTTTCCAGGCACAATAGATACCTCAATTGTTAGAAGCTCACCACCAACCTCAGTCCATGCAAGACCTGTGGCAGCACCGATTTGATCGGTTTCTTCAATCTCACCATGCTTATACTTGGGTATATCAAGGTATTTTTGAAGATTTTTTGCTGTAATGCTTATATTATGGTCTCTTCCATGCTCAACAACTTCCCTTGCAATTTTTCTGCAAAGAGATGCAAGCTCTCTCTCAAGCGTTCTGACACCACTTTCTTTTGTGTACCTGCGAATAAGAGTTAGAAGACCATTATCTGTAATATTCATGTTTTCTTCTTTTAGGCCGTGATTCTCAAGCTGCCTTTCCATAAGAAACTTTTTTGCTATTTGAAGCTTTTCATTCTCTGTGTACCCGGGAACTCTTATAATTTCCATTCTGTCCTGAAGTGCCCATGGGATTGTGTGAAGAACATTAGCTGTAGTAATAAAAAGCACATTTGAAAGATCGTAATCGGCTTCAATAAAATGATCGTTAAATGTGCTATTCTGTTCTGGATCAAGCGCTTCAAGAAGTGCAGAAGATGGATCACCTCTGAAATCTGAACCAATTTTATCTATCTCATCAAGAAGAAACACTGGATTTTTTGTGCCTGCTTTTCTCATTCCCTGAATAATTTTTCCGGGAAGGGCTCCAATATAGGTTCTTCTGTGTCCCCTGATTTCAGCTTCATCTCTAATACCACCAAGAGAAATCCTTACAAACTTTCTTCCCATTGCCCTTGCTATGGATTTTGCAAGTGAAGTCTTACCCACTCCGGGAGGCCCTACAAAGCAAAGTATTGGCCCTTTCAACTTCTCTGTGAGCACTCTTACAGCAAGATATTCAAGGATCCTTTCCTTCGGTTTATCAAGACCATAGTGATCTTCATTTAGTATCTTTGAAGCTGCATCAATATCGAGCGTGTCTTCTGTAAATTCGTTTGCCCACGGAATCTCTAAAAGCCAGTCTATATAATTTCTCACGACTGTAGCTTCTGCAGACATTGAAGACATCATCTTTAGTTTTTTGATCTCCCTTTTTATTCGTTGTTCAACTTCTTCGGGAAGACCTTTATCTTTTATCTTTTCTTCAAATTCATCAATCTCACTTTTCAGATCGTCTTTTTCACCAAGCTCTTTTTGGATGGCTTTCATCTGCTCTGTGAGATAATACTCCCTTTGGGCCTTTTCCATCTGTTTTTTAACTCTTTTCCCAATTCTCTTTTCAATCTGAAGAATCTCCACTTCCGACTGCATTTTTTCGTAAAGTTTTTCTAGCCTTTCGAGTGGATCCAGCACTTGCAAAACTTCCTGCTTGTCTGGCAATTTCATATTAAGATGCGAAGCCACTGTGTCAGCAAGCCTGCCTGCATCATCAATAGACATTATTGTGGCAAGTGTTTCTGAAGGGATTTTCTTATTGAGTTTTACATAACCTTCAAAAGCTTTAACAATAGATCTCATGAGTGCTTCAGCTTCAACACCTTCTTTAGACTCTTCTGAAACTTCTTGTACCTGAACTACAAAAAAGCTTTTTCCTGAAATAAATTTTGAAATTTTTCCCCTTTTCTTTCCTTCTACAAGCACTTTTACTGTGCCATCAGGAAGTCTTAGCATCTGTACAATAGAACCAATTGTTCCAAGTTCATAAATATCTTTTTCTTTAGGTTCATTTACTTTTGCTTCTTTTTGCGCAGAAAGAAAAATCTCTTTGCTGCCTTTCATTGCTTCTTCAAGTGCTTTGATTGATTTGTCGCGCCCTACGAAAAGAGGGGCAACCATATGTGGATAGATAACTACATCCCTGAGTGGCAAAAGGGGAATTTCTTTTTCCGAGCTGACATTATCGATAATACTTGTCATTTAGGCATCTCCTTTTCTAACGTATTCTGAGTTAATATCATAATAAGATGTTAATGAAAATCTCCAGATTCAAAAATCAAAGATCAATAAATCATAAAAAATGTCTATATCTATATATAATGTTGATTTAACTATTTTCAATACTTTTTGTTAATATACTATTAATTATAACATAAAGTTGGTCTTTCTTTTCCGTAACAGGATAAAAATAGCAATATTAATGTTTGTTAAACCTAGTTGGTAATTATTACCATGTGGTAATTACTTGAATTTAGATAAGCTAAGTATATAATAAAATATAATTTTCAGAAGGAGGAATTAAAATGATAGTTAGCGATATACAAGATGCGATAAACACACAAATAAAAAATGAATATTACTCTTCATACCTATATCTTTCGATGGCGGCTTACTGCGAAACAAAGAACTACCCAGGTTTTGCAAGCTGGCTTAGAAACCAAAGCGATGAAGAACTTGACCATGCAATGAGGCTTTATGACTATATTCTGGATAGAGACGGAAAAGTGATCCTGGAAGCAATAGATCAACCACCTTCTGAGTTTGGAACCCTTGAAGAGATGTTTGAAGAAGTGCTGGAACATGAAAAAGAGGTTAGCAGCATGATAAATAATCTTTATGAACTGGCATTAAGCCATAATGATCATGCAACTTCTGTAGAACTTCAATGGTTTATTCAGGAGCAGGTAGAAGAAGAGAAAACAGCTTCTGATCTTGTTGAACAGATAAAACAGGCTGATGGCAACAAAGCTGCACTTTTGATGTTGGATAGGGAAGTTAATGGCGGTGCCACTGAAACTAGTGAATAATTCTTATGCCTGCAAGCTAATTTTTAGTTTGCAGGCAACCTAAAATTGTCCCAAACTAGAATCCAAAAGTACAAATAAACCATCCTAAAAATATTAATTCTGAATTAAATCTTTTGTTTTTATCAAACTTTTTCACTAAACTTGTATGTTATAATTTTCAAAGTTGAGGAGATAAATGTCTTTAGTTACAGAAAAAATCAGTAATACCAGTTTAAAAAATGGTGATCTATCCAGAGAGAACCTGGCGTTAAATTACAAGCGTGTGAGGGATTTCTCTCACCATCTTGCCTCTCCATTAACAACGGAAGACTATGTGATTCAGTCTATGCCGGATGTAAGTCCTACAAAATGGCACCTTGCCCACACAAGCTGGTTTTTTGAAGAATTTGTGCTTTCCAAATTATATAAAGACTATCAATCTATAAATCCAAAATATAAATTTCTTTTTAATTCTTATTATGTGCAGGTTGGTGAACGCCACTGCCGCCCGAAAAGAGGGCTCATATCCAGGCCTACTGTAGATGAAATATATGAGTACAGGGAATTTGTTAATAAAAACATGGAAAAGCTTTTCAACAATGTTGACGATAAAGACTTCTCTCGGATTGCAGCAGTAATACAGATTGGTATTCACCATGAGCAGCAACATCAAGAACTTGTATTAACCGACATTAAACATATTTTTTCTGAAAACCCTCTTGATCCTGTTTATTCAAAGAGGCCCGATTCTAATAGTGATGTAACTACTGGCAATCTCAAATGGATTAAATTTGAAGAAGGTATTTATAACATAGGTAATAATGGGAGCTCATTTGGTTATGACAATGAATTTCCAGAGCATAAATCACTTGTGCAGGGATTTTATCTAGCCTCAAGATTAGTGACCAATGGAGAATACTTGGAATTTATTAATGATGGCGGATACCAAAAAACTGAACTTTGGCTTTCAGATGGCTGGAGCACTGTGTCATCAAATGGCTGGCGTGCACCTCTTTATTGGGATGATACACAAGGAGAATGGTGGCAGTTTACCCTTAATGGATTTAAAAAAGTGAATCCTGATGAACCAGTTTCGCACATAAGTTTTTATGAAGCTGAAGCTTTTGCAAGATGGTCAGGGGCAAGGCTTCCGAGCGAGTTTGAGTGGGAAGTTGCTTCAAAGGGGCTTCCGATTGATGGCAACTTTGTAGAAAAAGGTCATTTTAATCCGGTTGCAACAGATAGTAATGAAAAAAACTTACAGCAGATGTATGGTGACGTTTGGGAATGGACAAGAAGCCCATACTCTCCTTATCCGGGATATAAAACACTTCCCGGGGCCCTTGGGGAATACAACGGTAAATTCATGTGCAACCAAATGGTGTTAAGGGGCGGTTCATGTGCAACATCCGAAACCCATATTAGAAATACTTACAGAAATTTCTTTCCACCTGAATCAAGATGGCAATTTATGGGACTAAGGCTGGCTAAAGATGAAAACTAACCTTGCAAAAGAAGAATATTACACACCTGAGCAGGAGGCTATTGTTGAAGAAATAATAGAATCTTTGAGCCAGGCTCAAAAAACCCTTTCATGTAAATACTTTTATGATGAAAAAGGTTCAGATCTTTTTGAAGAGATCGTAGAGCTTGATGAATACTACTTAACAAGAACCGAGACCTCTATTATGAACAATAATATAGAAGAGATTTCCAGGCTTATTGGTAAAAACTGTATTTTAATTGAACCCGGTAGTGGAAGCGGGCAAAAAATAAAGATACTTCTCGACAACTTAATATTCCCCTCAGCATATGTGCCTATAGATATCTCTGAGTCGTATGTGAAAGATTCTGCCAATAAACTTTCAAAGAACTATCCCGATTTGAAGATCCTGCCAATCATTGCAGACTACACAGGAGAATTCAAACTGCCAGGGTTTAACTTTGAGCATGAAAATCTTGTTGTTTACTATCCGGGATCAACAATTGGGAACTTTAGTCCTGAAAAAGCAAAGGAATTTCTCAAAAAAATTGCACACATGTGTGGGAAAGACAGTTACCTTCTACTTGGAATTGACTTAAAAAAAGATAAAGAGGTTCTTGAAAAAGCCTACAATGATGGATCAGGAATTACGAGAAAATTCAATATAAACATACTTGAAAACCTTAACAATCTTATAGAATCCAATTTCGAGTTAGATCAATGGGCACATAAAGCCTTTTTTAATGAAGATAAAAGTAGGATTGAAATGCATCTTGTAAGCAAAGAAAAGCAAAATGTGAATATCAATGGGTATACTGTTTCTTTTAACAAGGGTGAGACAATACATACCGAGAATTCACATAAATATAGTATTGATAAATTTTGTGAACTTATCTCGGATGATTACAGAATGAATAAAGTGTGGACTGATAAAGAAAATAAATTTGCAGTTCTATTATTCCAGTCAATTTAAAAATCTCTTGAAATACAGTAAATAGTGCTCATATTAAAGCAGCATTTTAAAGAAGGGCTGAACAAAATGGGAATCGAGCAAATAAAACCACAGGTAAACAGGGAAATTAAAAATCTCCTTGTTAATAATTATGGAGTTATCGTTACCTCCATTGTAAAAGAGTTTGGACTATCAAGTCTTGAGCATGTTCAAAAGGTAGCCAAAAACTCAATTGAAGAAGCCAAAAAGGATTGGTCGCAAAATGGGATTCCTGATAATCCCGAACTAAATATTTGGGAAAGTATTCTTGAAAACTCAAATAGGCTTTTTTGTAAAAAGATCAACTATCTTCAACAACATGGAAATAAAATTGACGTTACAAAATTTCATTTTGACTACCCAAAAACTCATTACGCAACTAAAAACCAAATAGAGTTTTTATTTTCTATTTTTGATGAGAACATTGATGAAACTGTAAGAAAATATCTTCTTCTCAACATTCTATGTGGATTTTCATACTCCTCTCTTGCAAGGATTTTTGAGAAAAATGAAAAACATCTCGAAACTCAAATATTTAATGAAAAAAAGAAAATAATGTACGAAGAAGTAAGGTTAAATACCCCGAGTGGGAAGCATAACAATTTAAAGCTGCAATCTGTTTTAAATATCGCAAAAGAAATTTTTGATAAGGGTTATAGCTGCAATAACAATGAAAAGACTCTTTTCCCCGAACTATGCCATTCTGCAATTAAAATTGTTGGCCTACTTGCAAACTTCCCCGCAACCTCAATACCTGAAAGCCATGCACTTTTAGCCTGGATGCTATTTAGTGCTTCAAGATTAAATGCAATGCAGGATGAAAGAGGAAGTGTTTTAACACTACAGGAACAGGATAGATCAATCTGGAACACAAAGATGATTGAGAAAGGGCTTGTTCACCTGCATGAATCTGCAAATGGTGAAGAGGTTACAATTATTCATCTTGAAGCCGGCGTTTCTGCTATACATTCACTTGCTTCTGACTACAGATCAACAAACTGGAACCGCATAGTTTCACTTTATGACAACTACCTTGCTTATAACAACTGCCCTTCAGTTGAGCTTGAAAAGGCAATTGCAATATCCAAGCAAAAAGGGCCCACAGAAGGAATAAATGCAATAAATAGCATACAAAGAAAAGAGAATCTGGATTCAGACGATCTTTTATATTCAACTCTTGGAAACTTAAATTTCCAGCTCCACAAATATGAAACAGCTATTTCGAATTTTAGACATGCAATTGACCTTTCTGATGAATCATTCGACAGATCGTTTTACTCAAAGAAAATCAAGATCTGCCAGCAAAGAATTAATATGTCTAAAAAGTACGGCCACAGCCTATCCTTTTAAATCTAACGAATGTCTAGAATGACCAAAGAAGAGTATTTAAAGTTTCTTTCAGAAGGAACTAAAACCGCTCATCTTGCAACAGTTAGAGAAGATGGACGACCTCATGTTGTGCCTATTTGGTTTGTTATGGATGGAGATAAACTTGTATTTAATACCGGCGTAAACACTGTAAAAGGAAAAAACCTAAAAAGAAATCCCGAAGTCTGTATTTCAGTAGATAATCCAAATCCACCTTATGATTTTGTACAGATTCAGGGAAAAGCAAAAATATCAGAAGACCTTGATGAAATGTTAATTTGGGCGACAATAATAGGAGCTAGATATATGGGTGTGGATAAAGCTGAAAAATTCGGAAAAAGAAATGCTGTTCCCGGCGAGCTTCTTGTAAAAGTTAACCCAACTAAAATTATTGCCGAAAAGAATGTTACCGCCTGGTAACTATCCTTCATTCTGAACTTGTTTCAAAATCTATACTTAATGTCATACTCGAATGCTTAAACCTGTGCTGAGCAAAGTCGAAGTATCGGGTATCCATTCTTTTAAATATTATAGATTCCCGCTAGAGAATTGCGAGAATGACATTTTGGTTAATCTAGTTACTCTGAACTCATTTCAGAATCTATTCTTTTCAGTCAATTTGAGCATGCTTGTCTTGAGGACATTCGAGAGTTAATCACTTTAAACTATTAGATTTAATCTCTGGTATAAAATATAATTATTAATAAAGAGAGCAGAATAAATCCATGAACAAACTGACTAAGACAAAACAAATATTAAAAGACCTGAAACCTGAGCTCAAAAGTAATTACATGGTTAAAGAAATCAGTATATTCGGTTCTTATGTGAGAGAAGAACAAACAATAGGAAGTGATATTGATATCCTGGTTGAATTTGAAAGACCGGTAAGTCTTCTAAAAATTGTTTCTCTTGAAAACTATTTATCAGATATTCTGGAAATGAAAGTTGATATTGTTCCAAAAAACAATATCAGAAAAGAATTAAAAAAATACATATTGAAAGAAGCTGAGCTTGTATGAAAAGAAATACAACTCTGTATATCTCCGATATTATTGAATATATAGAAAGAGCAGAAAACTATATAAAAGATCTAAGTTATAAAGAATTTTTCGATGATTGCAGAACCATAGACAAAATATTAGGTCGGAACAAACTTAATTATTCTCTTTTAAATAATTGCATTTAGAGAAGAAAACGATGTACATTCTGAACTCATTTCAGAATCTATTCTTCTTCATTTTCATCTTCAGACTCTTCGGTTGACGACAACTCTAAAGCTTTTACAGACTGAATGGCATTGCCTGCTATACCTTTTATGGAACCATACATGTCAGTTGTGTTTAAAAGTACTTTTTCAATCTGTTTTTCTCTTTGCTTCCATATTCTTTGCATTGAGCGTTTTTCACTTTCCATATCTGATTTCATCTGGGTAAACCCTTCAACTATTGCTTCCACCTGCATCCTGAAAGTATTACTTGTGAGATAATCATAAAGCATGTGCATCTTGTCGCCCCTGTTTTCCTGCGAACTTATTGTCATACTAAGCTGCACAATTGATTCTCTTAACACAGTGCAAAGCCCTTTAAACTCTTCATAGCTACAAACCCATACCCCATCTTTATTGCCCATTCTATCAAAATCAGATGGCATTGCTTCAGTCACGATAACACCAATATCAGCATCTTTGTCTCTCATATCGGCTTTAAACTTCTCAATCCAACTAGGCTGAAAATCCTTAGTGCGCTTACTTTCATAGTAAATCTTTCCGCAGTTTTGACGAGTTCTGGTATTAACAATCTGAATACAGTCGCCACCTCTTGCACCTTTTTTAATTTCCTCGATTGTATCTAATGGAAATTGAGCAGCAAGCCATTCCTCTATTCCCAGCTCTTGCACTTCTCCCTGAAGCTGCATTGAGCCCTGCTGCTGTTTACGACTCATTTCAGCTGTTAATTTTTTCTGATCTTCAAGCTGTTTGTCCTTCTCTTTTAAACGTAATTCAAATTTTTCTTCAAAAGATTTTTGTATCTTATCTTTTTCAGCCAATAACACTTCATTCAGTTTTTTCTGGGCTTCAGCTTCAACAGCTTCTTTTAGTTCATCCTTTTCACGCTTTAATTTTTCTATCTCAGCTTTTGTACGATTGAGTTCTTTTATCTGTTCTGATTTTTCATTTAACTCTTTTTGCAGAGCCTCGAATTGATCTGAGTTTTCTCCTTGAATCTTCAACTTCAGTTTTTCTTCAATGGATTTTCTTTCTTCTTTAAGCTGCTTATCAAGCCGCTCTTGAAATAGTTCATCCTGCTTTTTCTTTTCCAGCTCAAATGCTTCTTTGGATTTATTTAGGTTTTCAAAATCTTTATTGAACTTTTGTTTTTGTTCAGCAAGCTGAGCTTCGTATTTTTGCTTAATCTCATCTTCGAGCTGATGTGAAAGAATATCCTGCACATCAATAGATTCGCCGCAATTCGGGCATTTTATTTGGGTTTCGTTACTCATTTGATTATTTCCCTGATTATTGCATATATAATTGGATAAAACTTACTGGAATATATTTGAAGGTAAACTGCTTGTAAAAGTTACTCCGTGGCAAGAACTTATCAACCTGAACTAAAGACAGTACCTATTTATTCTTAATTGAATCTCTTTTCATATAAATTTAACAATAGCTAATGTTTAAAGTACATTAATTAGCTGTATAGGATAATAAATGAGTAAAGATTTTCATGATAAACCTTTTGATGATGCAACTAAAACTAAACTTGAGCTTTATCAAAAATATGTTGAAGAGTGGTTACCAGTATTCATAAAATATAAGATTAAAAATATCAATATTTTCGATTTTTTTTTGCGGTCCAGGTCTAGATAGTAAAAACAATTTTGGAAGCCCTCTTTTAGCCATTGAAACAATCAAATCATTTGAAGAGCTTGTTATTAAAGAGAATTTAAAAATAAATCTTTACCTAAATGATAATAAGAGAGACAAAACAAGCAATTTACTCAGATTATTGCATTCAAGAAAAACAGATAAGATTGAATATTTGAACATTAATGTTACAAATCATAAGTTCGAATATATTTTTGATAAATATTATTCACAAATTATGAATCGGAGATATTCTGCAAATTTAATATTTATAGACCAAACTGGAATAAAACATGTTACAAGTGATAGATTCTTAAAAATTATGAATTTAAATAGAACAGACTTTCTTTTTTTTATTTCATCTTCAGCAATTAAAAGATTTATTAAAGAAGAAGGATTTAGAAATCATTTTGGTAATATTTCACAAGAGATAAGAAAAACTAATCCAAACAACATACACAGAGAAGTTGCGAAATTTTATAGAAGTTTAATTCCTAAAAATACCGAGATGCATTTAATCCCATTTACTTTAAAAAAAGGTAAAAATTACTACGGACTAATTTTTGCAACAAAACACATACGTGGAGCAGAGAAATTCCTGAAAGTATGTTGGGATAAAGATAAAATAACAGGAGATGCTAACTTTGATATTGATAATTCCAAAATTGATTTAGATAAACCCGCATTATTTGATGAAATGAACAAATCCACTAAATTAAATGAATTTGAAAAAGAATTAAGAGGAAAAATTCTCGAAAAAAATTTAAAAACTAATGTTGAAATTTTTAAATTTACAATATCAAATGCTTTTTTAGCAGAACATGCAAGAGAAGTCATTAGAATCCTAAAAAAGGATAAATTAATAGAAAAAAAAGTTAATATATCTTATGATTCTTGCATAAAGAAAAAGAAGGAAGAAAAAATAAATGTCCTCAAATAGCAAAATAGAATGGACTGAAGCAACTTGGAATCCAGTAACAGGTTGCAATAAAGTAAGTCAAGGTTGCAAATTCTGTTATGCAGAAAGGCTAGCCTATCGTTTAAAGAGAATGGGGAATATTCGTTACAGAAATGAATTTGAAGTTACTCTTCACAATGATCTCACAGAATTGCCTATTAAATGGAAAAAACCCAGAATAATTTTTGTGAATTCAATGAGCGATTTATTCCACGAGAAAGTACCTTTGGAATTTATTCAAAAAGTTTTTAAGACAATGGAAAAAACTCCACAGCATATCTATCAAATACTTACAAAACGAAGTTCTAGATTGAAAGAGCTCTCACCTGAACTTAAATGGCCTCATAATGTCTGGATGGGAGTTAGCGTTGAAGACATGAGAGTTGTAAATAGAATTTCTGATCTTTTAGAAGTTAATGCTTTCGTAAAATTCCTTTCACTTGAACCTTTAATTGGACCACTGGATTCATTACAACTAAACGGAATTAATTGGGTAATTGTTGGTGGAGAATCAGGCCCAGGATCTAGACCAATGAAAAAAAGTTGGGTCGAATCTATTCTATCGCAATGTAAAGATGCAGAAGTACCTTTCTTTTTTAAACAATGGGGTGGGGTTCGAAAAGATTTAACTGGTAGAAAACTTAATGGAAGGACATATGATGAAATGCCTTCTACAAATAATGACAACCAATTACTATTAGCAAGTAGCTATTAAAAACAACTTCTTAGATTTTTTTCACCATTGAATTAATGTCATGAGAATCTTACAAAACATTTTTATTCTTTTTCTTATTTTTACTTTCTCAATCCAATCTTCAAACTCAGTAGAACCCCTAGACTTCCCCAACTCCATCCACAAACCTATAATAGCTCAAAACGGAATGGTTGTTTCTGAAGATAGTTATGCAACCAAAGCAGGATTGGAAGTATTGAAAGAAGGTGGGAATGCGGTGGATGCAGCAGTGACAATGGGATTTGTGATGGCTGTGACATTTCCAAGAGCAGGAAATCTTGGCGGCGGTGGCTTCATGATGGTTCTTAATAAAGAATCTGATGAGATTATTGCAATTGATTACAGGGAAAAAGCTCCGAAAGCTGCAACAAAAGATTTATTCTTGGATGAAACTGGAAATGTAGATAAAGAAAAATCTCGGCACAGCATCTATTCAGCAGGTGTTCCGGGAACAGTTGCTGGTTTGGCACTTGCACTCGAGAAGTACGGCACTATAACGCTTAAAGAAGCATTAGAGCCTGCAATTAGGCTTGCAAAGAAAGGTTTTCCCGTCTCTTATGAATTCAGAGAATCACTTAAAGATTCAAAAGAGTATATGAAGAGGTCTTCTGAGAGCCTTTCCAATTACTATAAAGAAGATGGAAGTAATTTTGAAGTTGGTGAAGTTTTAAAACAAAAAAACCTAGCATGGAGTTTAAAACAGATAAAAAAACATGGCCCAAAAACATTTTATGAAGGAAAGGTTGCCGACAAAATTGTAGATTTTATGGAAGCTGAAAATGGCTTAATAACAAAAGATGATCTCAAATCCTATGAACCAAAGACTAGAAAACCAATAACTGGAAGTTATAAAGGTTATGAGATTTACTCAATTCCCCCTCCAAGCTCTGGCGGAGTACATATTATCCAGATGCTGAATATCCTTGAGCAGTTTCCTTTAAACACCTACGGACATAACTCTGCTGATTATATCCATCTTGTTTCAGAAGTAATGAAACTTGCATATGCCGACAGATCAAAATATCTTGGGGATCCTGATTTTGTGGATGTCCCAATTAAAGAACTAACTTCAAAAGAGTATGCCAAAAAACTTTCAAAAAAAATTAAGCTCAAAAAGGCAACTCCATCAAAGAAAATAAAACCTGGAAAGATTATCTCTGAAGGACCGAGCACAACTCATTTCTCAGTGATGGATAAATATGGAAATGTAGTTTCAAACACATATACGCTTAATTTTTCTTACGGCTCAAAAATATCTGTTCCAGGCACTGGAATACTCTTAAATAACGAGATGGATGACTTTTCAGCAAAAGCCGGAGTACCAAATGCTTATGGATTGATTGGCGGCGAGTTCAACTCTATTGAACCTGAGAAAAGAATGCTTAGCTCAATGAGCCCCACCATTGTTTTAAAAGACGGAAAACCTTTTCTTGCAACAGGAAGCCCGGGAGGTAGCAGGATTATCACTACTGTTTTACAAATTATCTTAAATACTGCAACTAATGATATGAATATTTCTGAGGCCACTCATGCCCCAAGATTTCATCATCAATGGTTTCCCGACAAGCTCTTTGTCGAAAACGGGATAAGTAAAGACACACTTAATATTCTAGAGAAAAGAGGACACAAAATAGAGAAGAACAGAACTATAGGTAGTGCTCAAAGTATTGTTAAAATTGGTAATTACTTTTACGGATCAACTGACCCGAGAAGGCCGGGCGGCCTTGCTGACGGGTATTAAAAATAGTTGTCATTCCAAACTTGATTTGGAATCCAGTATATTGGGAAAAAGCAATGAAGTCCTATTTTATATATATTATAGCAAGTAAAAAGAACGGGACTATCTATATAGGCGTTACTAATGATTTGATAAAAAGAGTTTACCAACATAAGAATGACTTGGTAGAAGGATTCTCAAAGAAATATAAAACACACAACCTTGTTTATTATGAGGTATGTAGTGAGATAAATTCTGCAATTAAAAGAGAAAAAACTATAAAAGCTTGGAAAAGAAAATGGAAAGTAGATTTAATTGAGAGTAAAAATAATGGTTGGAGAGATTTGTATAAAAACCTTATCTGAATCCTAGATTCCAAATCAAGTTTGGAATGACAGGAAAAAATGAATTTTTAATTGTGATTTTAAGTGACTTTTTATTTGGATGCCTTATTACTTCGACAAGCTCATCACAGGCAAGTACGGAATGACAAACTTTCAATCCAAAGCAGATATCTCAAGCATCCTATCAATAGAAAGTTTGGCTTTATGTGCAATATTTTCAGGCACTTTTACTTCATAGATCTCTTCCTGAAGTGATCTTAAAACCTTTTCGATTGTTATCATTTTCATATACTCACAAACCGCATTTTCACTTGCAGGATAGAATTTTTTAGTAGGATTATCTTTTCTGAGACTGTGAAGCATTCCCGTCTCAGTTGCAATAATAAACTCATCGGAATCTGATTCTTCTGCAAATTTTCTCATGCCACCTGTCGAAAGAAACTTTATGTCAGCAGTGGATTTTTCATCTTTAATGCTGTGATACAGAAATGAAGTAGTACAGCCACATTCAGGATGGACAACCATCTCAGCCTTGGGGCGTTCATCACGCATTTTCTGTATATCTTTTGGTCTGATACCAGCGTGAACATGACACTCACCCGGCCAAAGATGCATCTTTCTTCCTGTTTTTTTTGCAACATAAGATCCAAGGAACATGTCGGGAAGAAAAAGAATCTCCTTATCTTCAGGTATTGCATTTACTACCTTTATTGCATTTGAAGATGTAACGCAGTAATCAGTCTCAGACTTTACCTCTGCCGTTGTATTCACGTAAGAAACTACCACTGCTCCCGGATGTTCGTCTTTCCATTCTTTTAGTTGTTTTAAATTTATTGTGTCTGCAAGAGAACAACCGGCATCTGTATCTGGAATTAACACTTTTTTATGGGGTGAAATAATTGAAGCGGTTTCGGCCATGAAATGCACGCCGCAAAATACAATTATATCTGCATCAGTTTCAGCCGCCTGTTGGGAAAGTCCAAGAGAATCGCCCGTATAATCAGCAATATCCTGCACTTCTCCTATCTGGTAGTTATGTGCAAGAATCACAGCATTCTTCTCTTTTCTGAGACGATTTATTTCTTCATTTATGGCTTTTAGATTACTCATTAGTTAACACCCACACCTAATATAAGGTTAGATGCTAACTATAACATATCGATGCTTAGGTCTAAAGCATTTGCTGAGTGTGTGAGTGCACCAACAGAGATAAAATCAACCCCCGTTTCAGCTACTTTTCTTACATTTTCAAGTGTTATTCCACCTGAAGCTTCAATCAATGCCTTGCCTGAAATTAGTTCAACAGCTTCACTCATTGTATCAGTATCCATATTATCAAGCATTATAATATCCACGCCAGATGAAAGAGCTTCTTCAACTTCTTTGAGGTTGGTAGTTTCAACTTCTATTTTGAATTTATTGCCAAGTTTAGAACGAACTTTTTCTACAGAATTTTTAATACTTCCTGCTAATTTTATATGATTGTCCTTTATCATAACCCCGTCAAATAGCCCAAATCTGTGATTGTATCCACCACCAACTGTCACAGCATACTTCTCAAGCACCCTTATTCCGGGCACTGTCTTTCTGGTATCAACTATTTTTGCTTTTAAGCCCGAAACTTCTTCAACATATTTAGATGTAAGTGTGGAAATTCCACTCATCCTTTGAAGAATGTTGAGTGCAACCCTTTCAGCTGTTAGCAGATGTCTTTGATTTCCTTTTATATTTGCAAGAATATCACCAACGCAAAGGCTGTGACCGTCACTCTTTTCTTCTTCCCACTCTATAGAACTATCAAATTTCTCAAATACAAGCCTGGCAACACTAATCCCTGAGAGAATCCCGGCTTCTTTTGCTTTAATTATTGCTTTACAGTCTATATCTTCAGAAAAAAGAGAATCAGTGGTTATATCTCCATCCTGTATATCTTCATGAAGTGCATTTTCAATTATTTTATCAACCTGATTCAGATCTAATTCATAAATTTTCATCAGTTAATTTACTTCAACCTCATATGGTTCAGAATCATTTTTAAAAACAAAATGATTTACAAAATTTTCATCTTCTTTTGGAAAATCATCTCTTTGGTGTGCTCCCCTCGATTCTTTTCGTTTAAGAGCAGCCTTTGTCATAAGTATGCAAACATCAAGCATAGTATTTAATTTGAAATTAAACCATCCTTTTGTCCTTGATGCGTCTTCTTTAAGTTCACCAAGCAGACATGAAAATTTCTCCAGGTCATCACCAATCCTTATTATTCCAAGAGTACTCGTGGTGCTTTCCATTATCTCTTTTTTAAGGATATTAAACAGCTCTTCATCCCCACTATTTGTTTCAGCCAGTGGATGGCCGGAAAACTCATTTATATAATCGTTTTCTTTAGAAATAAAATTATCTTTTGCACCATCAATGGCCCTTTTGGCAAACACGATACATTCTAAAAGAGAATTGCTTGCAAGTCGGTTTGCACCATGAACTCCAGTGTTTGAAACTTCACCACATGCATAAAACCCTTTTATATTTGTCTCACCCATAAGCCCTGTCTTTACTCCACCGATTGTATAATGCGCTGCAGGCGCAACCGGTATAAGATCAGAAGCAAGATCAAATCCATGCGTGAGGCAACGGTTATATATATTGGAAAACCTGTCTCTAATAAAATTTTTGTTTAGATGGCCAAGACTGAGATAAACATGGGTCCTACCCGAGTTTTTTGTCTCATTATAAATAGCTTTAGACACAACATCCCTGGGAGCAAGTTCTTCTTTTGGATGATAATCTTTCATAAACCTTTTACCGCTTATATTTACAAGATGAGCTCCCTCACCTCTTACAGCCTCAGTTATAAGAAAAGTCTCACCTTCATGAGTATAAAAAGCTGTGGGATGAAACTGGACAAATTCCATATCAGAAATTTCTGCCCCGGCATTATAAGCTAAAGATATTCCTTCGCCAGTGGCCCCTTCCGGATTGGTTGTGCGGGTAAATATCGCTGAAGCACCACCTGTGGCAAGAATTGTGGTACTTGCATTTATTTTAAGATACTCATCAGTATCCTGTTTATATCCCCATGCTCCGAAACAGTTTTCACCATCTGAAATAATATTAGTAATAGTTGTTAACTCCAGTATTTCTATTTGTGAATTCGTTTCAACGGAAGATATTAGAAACTCCACCATTTTCTTTCCTGTGGAATTTCCACCTGCGTGCAGCACCCTTCTTTTTGAATGCCCGCCTTCTAGTCCGAGCAAAAGTCCTTCCTCATTTGAATCAAACTTCATTCCCAGCGCGATCAAGTCAATCACCCTGTCTTTTCCTTCTTCCACAAGAATATTCACAGCTTCCACATTACAAAGCCCTCTTCCAGCAACGAGGGTATCTTCTTTATGGGAAATCGGCGAGTCTTCAGGATCAACAGCTGCTGCAATGCCTCCCTGGGCCCAATAAGAATTACTCTGTTGAAGTGTTTGCTTAGTCGCAACTATGCACTTTCCAAACTGAGATGCATAAAAAGCAGCATAAAGCCCTGCAAGTCCGCTTCCAATAATCAGAAAATCGCATTTTAAATCTTTTATATTTTTTTTCATATAAATCCCGCAATATAAATTTAATTGCTGTTAATTGCTTCAAGAAGAGATGATTTTATTTTCTCGATCTGTTTTTCGTTTTCAATTTTTTTACCTTTTTTATCACGTACATAAAAAGCATCTACCACCTGATCCACTTTTGTCGAGACCTTTGCATAATCAATTGTGAGACCCAAATTTCTAAGTGTATTTGTAATATCAAAAAGTAAAGCCTCCCTGTCATGAGTATAGACATCAACCACAGTGGAGCTATCTGAAGATTTATTGTCAATTACTATTTTTGAAGGATATTTGGGCACTTTTTTTCTATAACTCATATTTCCTGTGTTTCGTTTATCAAGAAGCTTTTCCACATCAATTTTATTATTTGTCACACTTTCTACATCCTCTCTAACTTTATCCCAGAGCTTGTTATTCTCCGAAGTAGATTTACCAAGTCGGTTGACATAAAAAATATCTAATATCCTGTCATCTGAGGTTGTTACTATCCTTGCACCCATTATATTGAGGCCATTTAAGCTCATTATTCCACACAACTTTGAGAAAATCCCTTCATTATTAAATCCCCAAAGTGTAAATTCGTCATAACCCTCTTTTTTATAGTTAATAATTTCAGAACCTAGGCCCTTTCCAGATGAATTAATAAGCATGACATGCCTTGAAATATTTTTTGGTGAAAAACCTTCAAAATAAGATGCAGGCTTTTTCTTTAATATTTTTTTTACCTTTGTATCTTTTAGTTTGTCTCCAGTGATCTTTACAACTTCATTAACAATTCTTTCTCTTCGTTGTTCGACTGTCTCTTTTTTGTAATCCTCCACTTCTATCATTCGCGCCGTTCGCAAATAAAGTTCTGTCAGGAGCATACCCTTCCAGTTTGTCCAAACCTCGGGGCCTACCGATCTTATATCGGCAAAAGTCAATAAATAAAGAAGTGATAGAGTTTCAAGGCTCTTAACGGATCTGGCGAACCTCTCAATCAAAGTTGGATCGTTCATATCCCTTCTTTGAGAAAAATGAGGCATTACGAGATGATGCCTAACCAGAAATTCGAGCTGCTCAGCATCAACTTTATTTAATCCCATCCTCTCAGCAATTTTGGGAATCATTGCAGCCCCTTTCTGTGAGTGGTTTTTGCCGCTTCCCTTCCCCATGTCATGAAATAAACATGCTAAAAAAAGCACATGCCTTTTGGTAAGTGATTCTGCAGTTTTAGTTAGTAGTTTGAATTCTTCGTGATACTCATAGTTAATAAGTTTTTCTATCTCTTTCACCATAAATATTGAATGAACATCAACTGTGTAAACATGATATGAATCATACTGTACCATGCAGACAATCTTTCCAAATTCAGGAATGTAATGACTAAGAAGCCGAAGCTCGTTCATCTCAAAAAACATTTTAGAAACATTCTTTGCTTTTCTTAGAAGTGATAGGAATATTCTATTAAAACTTACGTCTTTTCTCACACTTTCATCTACAAGTGAGACACTATCCCTTATAAGCCATACAAGATAACGGCTCATCTTCACTTCATGTTTATTAACATATTCAAAAGCCCTTAATAGATTGCAAGGATCCTCCCTAAATACGTTTTTACTGGTAACGGATAGAAACCCGCCCTGAATTATAAAACCGTGATCTAGGTGAATTGTCTTTCTTGAACTTCTGCCCCTTGCTTTTTGTGTGCACTTATCAATTATTTTTTGGGATTGCTGCTTTACCACACTTGCCCTTAGGTAGTAAACCCGCATAAACCTTTCAACAGCTTTAAGGTCTGCATCCTTGTAACCAAAAAATTTTGCTATTTTTTCCTGAAAAGAAAAAGTGAGGTTATCCTCCCTTCTTTCTGCAAGGTAATGAAGTTCAGCCCTTACAAGAAGAAGGAAATTTTCACACTTCTGCATTACTCGAAACTCTTTTTGAGATAAAAAACCTTTTTGAAGGATTTCATTCAGGTTTTTAACCTTATACTTCGACTGTGCAATCCAGATTGCACTTTGCAAGTCTCTTAACCCTCCCTCACTTTCTTTCACATTGGGTTCAAGAAGATAAACAGTCTTACCAAATCTACTGATCCTGTTTTCTTTTTCTTCCAGCTTTTTTTTTATATAGTTAGAAGAGTTTCTGGGAAGAAGTTCATTGTAAATCTCGTTTTCAAGGGAAGAATAAAGATTTAAATCGCCAAATATAAACCTGCTATCTAGAAGAGAAGTTAGGATTGTTGTGTCTTCATCATCGTAGGAAAGCTCAACACATTCTTCAATTGTTCTTACTGAATGACCCACATCGAGTTTTAAGTCCCAAAGAAAATACAAAACTGATTCAGCTACATCTTTTGCAAGTGTCTTGCTTCTGTTTTTATAGAGAAAAAGAAGATCAACATCAGAGTGGGGTGAAAGCTCACATCTTCCGTAGCCTCCCAGTGCAACTACAGATACACCCATAAGATCACTGTAACCATTTATCTCTAAAGACCTTTCTATCACAGCATCAACCGTTTTTGTTCTTTCTCTTGCCAGATTATGTCCGGTTAAAGCTTTATTCTTTTTTGTTTTTCTTCTGTGTTTTTGCTTTATTTCATCAAAAGATTGTTTGAAGAATTTTTCAATATTTTTTTTGGTTTCTTTTGTTTTTGTGGCAGTAGAAATAATTGGCATAGAGTTCACCTAAATTTTTACGCTCAAGGAAATACCATCTCTAAGGGGGATTATTGTAGATAAAAAACCGGTCTTTGAAAAAAGAGACTCATTATATTTTTTTATCCCCTTTGTGCTAGGAAGTCCGTCATCATCCACAACTCTTCCAGACCAAAGAACGTTATCTGATACTAAAAGACCACCCGGGTTTAATTTCTCATAAGCAATATCAATCACGCGAGGATAAAAATCTTTATCCACATCATTAAAGATTATATCAAATTTATCATTGGTATCTTTAAGAATATTGAGTGAATTACCAACTTTGAAATCAATTTTTTTACTCACACCTGCTTTTTCAAAATAGTCTTGTGCGAGTTTTGCTTTTGCTTCCGCAAAATCAGAACAGAGAATAGTAGCATTAACAGGAAGGGTAATGGCAAACCAAAGTGCGGAATAACCAAATCCAGATCCCAGTTCAAAAATTTTTGAAGGTTGCTTAATTAAAGATATTTGAGATAAAAGCCTTCCAACCAAAGGCCCAACAATTGGCACTTCTTTCTTAGCAGCATACTCTTCCATCTCTTTGAATATCCCGCTACTTTCACCGTAAAGGTTTGATATATACTCATCAATTTTGGGATCAACAATGTCGGCATAAAACTTTTTCATCTTTTATTACTTTATAAATACTAAGCTTAAATTTAGGCTATCTTCATTTAACTTAATATTCCTATATTCATAATATCTATCCCAAGATTAGGTGCTTTTGAAAGTGGCCCGTCAGCAGTAATTAAGGTTGCATTATAAAACTTGGCTGCAGCAACATAGAAAGCATCATATGCACTAACATTTTCTCTGTGCCCCCATGCTTCTTTCACAAGGATCTTATGTGGAATTCGCTCAATTTCCCAATCTACAAGATCATCCAACGCCATAAGTGCCCTATCGTGTTTTAATTTATTTAAAAGAACTGCCCTCCTTAAAACTGAGAGAACTTCCACTTCCATTAACTCAGGTGCCATGAGAAAAGATTTATTGATTATATCAGAAATTTTAAGACCGGACTTTGTTTGAAGTAAGTATTCTACTGCCACTGAAGCATCAATTACCAGCCTGTTCACTTGAAGTTATCCGTGCGTTCCTCCCGCGTTTGCTCAAGCAGGGATGCAGCTGAAACTCCAAGGTTTGTTTCAGGTCGTTTGGAAAAGCGTTCCTGCCATTCGTTTCTTGATAATTCACGTTTCACTGCTTGCAAAATAAAATCACTAAGAGTACGGTTCTGTTTTTTTGCAATAAGCCGGATACGGTTATGTAGTTTTTCTGGAATGTTTTTAACCTGTAAATTAGCCATAAAATCATGGTAGCATGCTAAAAGCATGCTGTCAATATTAAACACTATTAAAAAACATTGTTTATTTTCCAAAATCAACAGAAATTTCATCAAAACCACTTCTTTTATTATCAACTCTTGCCAGAACAAAAAGAAGATCTGAAAGCCTGTTTAAATAAATTAAAACATTTTTGTTAATATCCTCGGATTTTGAGAGATGAGCAACCTTTCTTTCGGCCCTTCTACAAACCGTGCGTGCCAGATGAAGATAAGCACCACCTTCATTGCCAGCAGGGAGAATAAATTCTTTTAGATCACCCACTTCTGATAAAAACTTATCAATAAGTTCCTCAAGCGTGCCCGCCATTTTTGAAGTTACTCTTGGCACATTAAATTCCGAATCGTTTGGAGTGGCAAGGTCACCTCCCATTATAAAAAGGTCGTTCTGAATAAAACGTATAATATCATTTAACTCAAATTCGTTGGTTTTTGCCCTTGAAATTCCCAATACTGAGTTTAACTCGTCAACATCCCCATAAGAATCAACCCTTTTTGAAGCCTTACTTACCCTTTTTCCACCCACAAGTGAGGTCTCACCATCATCACCTGTTTTGGTATACACTTTTGTTATTCTTTTTTTAGCCATTTATAAAATTCTAACCGAAAAAAAAGCTGAAGAAAGACCGAAGGAGCAGGTTTAAAAAGCATTTATAAGTTCAATTCAACTTCCTTGAACATAGCTTTATATATGTTACTTTTAATCTTTATTTTGCACTATGGAGATTCATAAATGTATTTCTCAGCTGAGCTTAAAAACAGGATTGATACAATAGTAAGCGAACATGAAACAAACCTCTCCGCTTTACTGCCAGTTTTACGGGAAGTGCAAAATAAACATGGCTGGCTTTCAAAAGAATCTATGGATGAGATATCCGAGATTCTCGATATTCCCGCCTCAAATGTACAAAATGTTGCCACTTTTTATACAATGTATTTCACTGAACCAGTTGGAAAACACATTATCTGGCAATGCAGAACTCTTTCCTGCGCATTAAAGGGAGCGGAGCACGTGGAACATTATCTTTGCGAAAAGCTTGGTGTAAAAATTGGTGAGACAACTAGCGATGACAAAATAACACTTATGGAAGCAGAGTGCCTTGCTTCTTGTGGCACAGCACCCGCTATGCTTGTTGATAATACACTTCACGAAAATCTGACAAAGGCCAAAGTGGATAAAATAATTGAAGATCTTAAAAATGAGTGATCAAGTAAATATAATATGAGCGAAGAAAAACTGAGAGAACATGCACATTTACTTTTCAATGAAGCTATAGATGAAGTTAATCCCAAAAAATGTGTTCTGGAACATTCAAGCCTCAAAAAAAATATTTTAAAAATCAACTCCAAGAAATACAACCTTGAAAATTTTAATTCAATATATGTAGTAGCTTTTGGAAAAGCTGCCCCTGCTATGGCTAATGCCGTGGAAGAACTTCTAAGCGATCGGATCACAAACGGAGTTGTAGTCTCAAACAACAAATCAGACTTCTCATTTAAAAACATGGAGTTTTGCCTTTCAAGTCATCCTGTTCCAGATAAAAAAAGCGTGGATGCCGCAGAAAAAGTAATAACCCTGCTCGACAAATCCACTAAAAATGATCTTGTAATCTTTTTAATCTCTGGAGGGGGAAGCTCCATACTTGCTCTTCCGTCTGAAGGGCTTTCAATCGAGGATATAAGAAAAGTTACTCAAAGATTAATGCTTTCGGGCGTTGACACAAATGGCCTTAACACAATAAGAAAAAAACTTTCCCAAATTAAAGGTGGTGGCCTTCTAAAAAGGGCTTTACCTTCAGAAGTTGCAACACTCATTCTCTCTGACGTTGTTGGCGACAAACTGGAGTTTATTGCATCAGGGCCAACTGTATATGACACTACAACATTCGAAGATGCATGGCGAATTATTGATGCACTTGATCTGGAACATAAAATTCCACCAAAAGTTGTTGTACATCTTGAAAAAGGAAGAAAATTAAATTCTTCCCCTTTAATTACAAAAGAGGAAATAGACAAAAAAAGAGTTCAGACAATTGTTGTAGGAAACAATAGAAAGGCAATATCCGCAGTTGAGAAAAAAGCAAAGAAACTTGGCTACAAAACTTTAATCCTTTCTTCCCAGATATCCGGTGAGGCAAGAGAGGTTGCTAAAGTACTTGCCGGCATTGCCTTTGATATTCAAAAGTTTGAGCACCCTATAAAAAAACCGGCCTGTATTATTTTTGGTGGAGAAACAACTGTTAATGTGATTGGAAAAGGGAAAGGTGGCAGAAACACTGAAACTGCGCTTTCTTTTTGTTTTGAAATAATTGGCAGAAAAAACATTGTGGGGCTTTTCGCGGGCACAGATGGAATTGATGGGCCTACAGATGCAGCTGGGGCAGTTTGCGATGGAAGGTCAAGGCTTGTGGCAAGAAAGATGGGAGTGAGCGCAAGGGACCATCTTGCAAATAATAACTCTTACAATTTTTTCAAGAAAACAGGTGATCTTATCAAAACAGGTGCAACTGGTACAAATGTAATGGATATAGGGATTATCCTTATAGCAAAAGATTAATCTTTGCCCACTCTTTAAATATCTTTTATAATCTTAAAACCTTATGCAAAACCTAACAAAACCGCTTCCTCAAAACGATGAAGCTGAAAAAGCTGTTTTAGGTGCAATTTTAATTGAAAACAGCATCATTAATCAGGTTTTAGAGATTCTTACCCCTGAAGATTTCTATAAGGATTCTCATAGCAAGATTTTCAGCTGCATGATAGACCTTGATAAAGAGAATAACCCTATCGATGTGCTCACTCTTTATGAATACATGGGAAATAAGGGAAGCCTCCTGGAAGATGTGGGCGGAAGCGCTTATCTTACATATCTTACTGATATTGTGCCGACAGCTGCCAATGTTGCCCACTACGCAAGAATAGTTAAAGATAAATCTATTTTAAGAAAACTTGTGCTTGCAGCTACTGATATAGCACATAGGGGATATGAGCAGCCTGATAATGTAGACGATTATATTGACAGGGCAGAAATGGCAATCCTTAATATTGCTCAAAATAAAATTAAACCAAGCTTTTATCACTCAAGAGAGTTGGCAGGGCAAGCCCTTGAGCTCGTTGAGAAGCTACATGAAAATAAGGAACTTATTACCGGGGTATCAACCGGGTTTGAAAAAATAGATTATATGACAGCAGGCCTACAGCCTTCTGACCTGATAATCATTGCAGCAAGGCCTGGAGTTGGAAAAACATCTTTTTGTCTTAACGTCACAAGCAATGCAGCACTTAATGAAGGGCTTTCAGTCGGAATGTTTTCCTTAGAGATGACAAAAGAGCAGCTAATGCTAAGGCTTCTATCAATAAAAGCTAAAGTGAGTTTTTCAACAATAAGAAGTGGTTATATAAAAGACTCGGAACTCAAAGACATTTATAAAGCTGCGGAAGAGTATGGAAATGCCAACATTTTTATTGATGACACACCCGCACTTACAGTCCTTGAAGTAAGGGCAAAAGCAAGAAGGCTTAAAAGAGACAGGGGGCTTGATCTTATGATAGTCGACTATCTGCAACTTATGAGGGGAAGTGGATCAAGGAATGAAAGCCGTGAACGTGAGATTGCAGAAATATCAGGTTCTCTAAAAGCCCTTGCAAAAGAACTAAGCATTCCTGTAATAGGAATATCCCAGCTTAGCCGACAGACTGAAACCAGGTCAGACAGAAGACCTCAACTTTCTGATCTCAGGGAAAGTGGAGCAATAGAGCAGGATGCAGATGTGGTAATGTTTATTCACAGGCCTGATATTTATAAAAAGGATGCTGAAGAAAAAGACGGCTTGGCAGAGATTATTATTGGTAAACAAAGAAATGGCCCGATAGGCACAGCCAAGCTTGCATTTCTTGATCAAAGGGGAGTGCCAAGCTTTGAGAACCTTGCGGATGATTTTGAAGAAGATTTTGCGTAATTAATACAGTTTTACTTAAAGATTTTAATTTGACATCTTTTAACAATTTATTAACTATAAACAATTATGGCACAATCTGTTTTAATGGTTTACGAGTATCTTGACGCATTAAAAGAAAACAACTACTGGATGGAGTATATCAACTTTTATCTTAAGTTTTGGGATGGCCCCGCAACACCAAAATCCACATGGTGGGGAAGAGAGTATCATGAGTTTAGACAATCCCTTTCAAATCATTTAGACCTGGATGAAAAATACCTTAAAGACTGCTTCTTTATTAAAGATAAAGATGAGAAGTATTATGTATGTCCAATCGGCACCGATATAAAAAACCTTAACATCCTGGCTGCTGAAAATAGAATCCCTTATGAGTGGTTTTTACTCTTTGGAAATGAAGAAAAAAACTATTTTTATACTCATACGGGTTTTGGTGCAATTCACCACGATTCAATATATTACAGCACAAAAATAGAACAATCCCTTGAAAGAATAGAAAATGCAGAAAAACTCATTTCTGATAACCTTGAAATTTTAGGTGATGATATTAATGGCTTTCAATCACTAAAAAAATTACATCTCATAAAAGACGGGATTTTTAATATTAAAGACTGGATATCAGGATTTAATGGTAAAGGCATTTTAATACTTAACTATGGAGAAATATGCTCTTTTATTGAGCAAAATTCCCTTAAAGATGAAAACTCTGTGGGCAATCTTTGGGAAATTCTTGATAGTATTAAAAGCGGTGAACTTGAGAAAGCCGATTCTGATCTCAGGTTTTTGGATATAAAGTGGATGGATATATCATCAAATGCTGCGGGCACTTTTGAAATTTCTTCCCTTCAGTAAACTTGCACTATAATTAATTGAGAAAATAAAATTGGTGCAATATTTTGAGTCAAAACAACCCCTTTAAAGCTCCCCTGTATAAAGAAGTTCAAAATAATAATGAACAAAAACGAAAACTAAACGCAAAAAGTGCTGTATTAATATTCGCTTCCTATCTCGGTATTCAAATTTTATCTGGAATTATAGCAGGGATAGTATTTGCCGTTTATTTTGCAGCTAAAAATTCAGGTTTTAATAGCGAAGAATTTCAGCTTTTTTTTAAAGGATACACACTTCCAATTCTTATATTCTCACTTCTTTCTTCGGGTTTTATAATGTTGGCTTTGAGCTTAAAATATGGGAAAGACCTCATTAAAGATACAAGCACAACGGGAATAGCATTAAATACAGGAAAAACAAAGAACCTGCTCTTTTCTATATTTCTTGGGATATTAATTGCCCTTCTTTATTCTTCTTTTGCTGTTTTCATCTATCCGCCCGATCCAGATGCAGAGGTTGGCCCTCTTACGCAGATGCTCATCACCCCGGGGCCCACAAGAATATTCTGGATATTTCTTGCACTATTTTTTGCACCGTTTGTTGAAGAATTTTTGTTCAGGGGCGTAATGATAGCAGGCTTTGCATACTCATATGGAATAACAAGGGCCGCGATCATTGTTACTTTTCTTTTTGTCGTGATCCACTCATTCGAAGCTATTCACTACCCACCCGCTTTCGGTGGAATAACACTTATCGCAATTGTCGTTCTTTACCTGCGATTAAGATACAAATCACTTGGCCCACCAATAGCTGCACACTTTGGATACAATTTGGTAATTGCTTCGGCCACTTTTGTAGGCGGGTAGGAAAGTATTTATAGAATATTTTACTGAAACACAGCTAACAACATTCCGGCAGCAACAGCAGATCCTACTACACCTGCGACATTAGGACCCATGGCATGCATTAAAAGCATATTCTGAGGATCTTCCTTTGCACCGACATCCTGGGAAACCCTTGCAGCCATAGGGACGGCTGATACTCCTGCAGAACCTATTAAAGGATTTATTTTATTCTGAGAGAAAACATTCATAAGTTTTGCCATCAAAACTCCTGAGGCTGTTCCAATACTAAAAGCAATAATTCCTAAAAGAAGTATTCCAAGTGTTTCAGCTGACAAAAACTCACCTGCAGAAAGTTTGGAACCAACTCCAAGTCCTAAGAATATGGTTGTAATATTTATTAACGCATTTCTTACTGTATCTGAAAGTCTTTCAACCACACCACATTCCCTCATCAAATTACCAAACATAAAAAACCCTATCAAAGGGGCAGCTGATGGTAAAAGTAATAAGCAAATTGTTAGGGCAAGAAGAGGAAATATTATCTTTTCGGTTTTGCCAACCGGCCTAAGCTGTTTCATCCTAATTATTCTTTCTTCTTTTGTAGTTAATGCCTTCATTATCGGAGGTTGAATTAATGGCACTAAAGCCATATACGAATATGCAGCAACAGAAATTGCTCCCAGCAACCTCGGAGAAAGTTGTGAAGAAAGAAAAATTGCTGTTGGGCCATCTGCACCGCCAATAATTCCTATTGATGCAGCATCTTGAAGAGAAAAATTAATCTGGGGAACATACTGAGTTAGTGCGATAGCACCGACAAGAGTTGTAAAAATACCAAACTGCGCAGCCCCCCCGAGGAGTATTGTTTTTGGGTTCGCCAGAAGCGGGCCAAAATCAGTTAATGCACCAACTCCCATAAAAATTATAAGTGGAAAAACCCCTGTCTTTATCCCTATTTCGTATACGTAGTAAAGAATACCGCCCGGCTCATTAATTCCGGCAAGCGGAATATTTGATAGAATACAACCAAAGGCTATTGTAACAAGCAGCAAAGGTTCAAACTTTTTGGCAATTCCAAGATACAAGAGGAGAAAACCAACAAGTATCATTACCAAACGTCCAAACCCGTTTGTCCAACTCTCTTCATTACCTTCAATAAAACCAACAACCCCTGTTGACTTTAATATGCTTTTTAATAAAACCCCAATTGAAGGAAGTGACTCAACCTGCTCGGTTTGCTGAACAACATGATCGGTTTGAGCAGCTTCCCCAAATACAACCGTTGGTGTAAATAGCCCGAATACGACTAATAAAAGTAATAAAATTAAACTGTGATTTTTCATGAGATTATGAAGGATTGATCGTCATTAAAATATCACCTGCTTCAACGACATCCCCCTGGTTAATTTCAATTGAAGCAACCTCTCCGTCACAAGGTGAGGCCACAGGTGTTTCCATTTTCATTGCTTCAAGCACAACAAGTGGTTCATTTTCTTTTACCTTATCCCCAACTCCGACAACCAGTCGCAACACATTTCCCGGCACCCCGGCTATAACTTCGGTTGAACCGCCTGTGGGAGCTGAAGGAGCATTTTTGGGTTTTGAGGTTTCACTAACAGACTGCACTTCGGAGGTGCCTTCTTTTACTGTAACGTTATAATCGCTGCCATTAACTGTGACAACAAAATTTTCTGGGCCAGGTGATTTTGAAGCAGCTGGTGCTTTAGCCTGCTCAGCTTCCACATTTTTTCTTACATTCACAGTAAAATCACCTTTTAGAAAATCAAGGCCTTTATTACCACCCGCAGTCGCAAGCGCACCAACAATAAAAATATTTTCGTCGGTTACCGGGAGTCCTTCTTTTTCAAGTATTTCTTTTGCCTTTGGAATACCGGGGTCAAGAATATCAACTGGATTGCCATCAAATTTAGGTTTTCCGAGTTGCTCAGATGCAATTTTTACAATCTCCGGATCAGGTTCAACAGGAGTTCTTCCAAAATAACCGAGTACCATTTGACCATAACCATCAGTCATTTTTTTCCATGGGCCTTGAGTTACATTTGCAAAAGCCTGTTGAAAATAAAACTGCGAAACGGGTGTAACAGAGGTCCCGAAACCACCTTTTGCAACACACTCAGACATAGCTTCAATTACCTTTGGATAAAGTTTAAGTGTGCCTGTGTCTCGCATCATCATTGTGTTGGCAGTAAGGGCACCACCTGGCATTGGGGATAAAAGCACTTCTGAAGATACTTTTAGTGCTTCAGGTGGAAAATAATATTCACTCATTGCTTCTTTAAATACTGCATTTGCCTCAAGAATTTTCGCTACATCTATATCGAGTGTGTATTCCGTGTCTTTAAGGGCATTCCACATTGAAATTAGATCGGGCTGCGCCGTTCCCCCCGACACTGGTGCCCTTGCAACGCATATTCCATCACAACCGCCATGAATTGCACCCATATACTGATGCACTCCCTGTGCAGCTGTTTCATGGGTATGCATCCAGAGAATCACATCATCGCCAACAAGTTTTCTGGCAGCTTTAAATGTTTTATGTACTTTTTCTGGATTGGAGGTCCCGGAAGCATCTTTAAAACAGATTGAATCAAAAGGAAGGCCGGAATCAAGGATTTTTTTAAGCCTGTCAATATAAAAATCTACATCATGCGCCCCACTGCAACCAGGGGGAAGCTCCATCATTGTAATAACCACTTGATGATGAAGGCCCGCATTTGTGATACACTCACCTGAATACTCAAGATTTCTTACATCATTAAGGGCATCAAAATTTCTTATGTGTGACATTCCATGCTTTTTAAACATCTTGGCGTGAAGGTCAATCATATCTTTTGGTTGTTGTGAAAGGGCAACCACATTTATACCCCTTGCAAGGGTTTGCAGATTTGCATCCGGGCCAACCGCTTCGCGAAACTTATCCATCATATCGAATGCAGATTCCCCGCAGTAAAGAAAAAGGCTCTGAAACCTTGCCCCGCCCCCTGCTTCAAAATGTGTAATACCTGCATGTGCCGCTGCTTCAACTGCTGGAATGAAATCTTCAGTTAAAACTCTGGCACCAAAAACCGATTGAAATCCATCACGAAATGATGTGTCTTGAAATAAAATTTTCTTCATCTTTTTATAACCCTTTTCAAATTATTTATTTTGCCTTTCTAACCCTATAGGCCGCAATTGCGGCAGAAATTACGGCAGTAATTTCACCATTTTTAATATTGGTTTTTCTGTTTTTAGGGGCTATTGCTGCAGCCTTTCCCTTGAAAATTTTTGAAGAAAGTATAACAAGCAGCATTAATACGATAAGAAATATATAAACGATGATCATGCCTATGACCATCAGCTTCAATCCTTCAATAATCATATTTTAATTAGACCCCTATGTGGAATTAGTTGAAATTAATTATTCGCAAGAATTAATTTATTGTCAATTCCAAAGAAGTGATATTATCCGAAATTGTGCTTAAAAATATGGGAAGTAAGTATTAAGGAAAAAGCGCTAATAGCAATTAACTTTCACGAAGATTACTCAATTCATCATCAAAGCTGTTTTTAAATTTCAATACCTTGGATACATAACGCGGCATTAAATTTTTATTGTTATGTTTCTTTATAAGCCTGTTAAATTTGTGCGGGCCATAGTTATACGCCCCCAAAGCATGGTTAAGGCTATTATACTGCTCTTCAAGTTCGGAAAGGTAGGCTATTCCAAGCCTTACATTAATCTCAGGATCGTAAAGCTGTTTTCTTGTTACAAGGCTGATGCCTTCCTGCTTGGCAATATATCTGCCTGTGCTTGGCATGATCTGCATCAGGCCCATTGCACCTTTATTTGAGATCGCTTTGGGACGAAAACGGCTTTCAACCATTATTACCCCCAAAACCACTGATGGATCAATTCCCTTTCTATAAGATTCCATGTTAATGACATTTGCAAGGTTATATGCCTCTGATGGGCTAAGGGAATCTGTATTGCGAAGAATTAACCTGAATATTTCAATTTCACTATCATCGAAATTCTTTGTGTTAACCTTAGTAACGGTTGTATTAATTTTATTTAGATATCCAAGGCTTGAGTGCTCATACCTGCTACCCGAACTTATAAACAAAAATCCAACTGCAAAGATTGCAAATACAAAAGTAAAAACAATTGCTGTGAATGATACTACAAGCTCTTTAAGAATAAATGATTTTTCATTTGATAAGCTTTTTTTCATTTTATATAGAGTGCCCTTAAATATTTTGATACAGTATAATTATTGTCGATTCAATTTTTTTGGAGTTTTTGTTCTTCAGGAGTAGTTTTTGCTATACATTGTATGTAAATATCAATAAAAAACAAGTTTTTTTTCTTGACGTTTAAATAGAATCATGTTAAGTTGACCGCTTATCATGAAAAGAACTTATCAACCGCATGTTATAAAAAGATTAAGAAAGCATGGGTTTCGTGCCAGATTAAAAACAAAAGGCGGAAGAAACTTACTAAAAAGAAGAATTGCCAAAGGCAGATACAGCCTGGCAGTGGAGAAATGGAAAAAATAAACCATTTTTCAAATCAATCCTTTCCAAAAAATCTTAGAATAATTAAATCTGATCATTTTAAACAAATATTTAAGTCTGGAAGAAAAATCTATTCTGCAAATTTTGTTATTTACGTATTATCCAATCAACTTGATTTCCCGAGAATCGGTATATCCGTTGGAAGAAGAGTCTCCACAAAAGCAACTGATAGAAATAAAATCAAAAGGCTTATAAGGGAAGTTTTTAGAACAAACAAAAATATTTTTGATAAAAATGATATAGTTTTAGTAGTGAAAAATAATGTTAAAGATGTAAAGGGCAAAGATTTATTCGAGGAAATAAAAAAAGCGTTGAGAAAGTAAAATTGATATTGGATAGGATTATTTCAAAAATTACGATTTCAATAATAAAAGCATATAAGGCTTTTATCTCACCTATTTTACCATTTAGTTGTAGATTTCATCCCAGCTGCTCTGCATATACCATTGAGGCAATTAAAATTCATGGATCTTTTCGAGGCCTTCAGATGGGGGTTAAAAGGTTATTTAAGTGTCACCCTTTTAATAAAGGGGGTTACGATCCAGTAAAAAAAGAGTAAAATTTGATGTTTGATATTCAATATAATAAAATTCTGTATTATAATTAAAACAATCTATATAGGTTACAAGAAATTATGTTACTCGATATTGCAAAATTATTGCTCCAAAAAAATCTGGTTAATTACCAGAACATAAAAAATGTTCTCGAGAAGAACGATAGTATCACTATCAAAAGCTTTAAAGACTCTTTAATAAGCTCGGGACTTATTGACAGAAATGTTCTTGAAGACCAGATTAGAAGAAACTTCGGGGCAAACATTGAAGATATAAAAAATATTGAGATTGATAAAGAAATACTTCAGCACATAAGAAAAGAAACGGCTGCAGGACATTTGGTTTTACCATTAAGGATATCAGACTCAAAGCTTGTTGTTGCAATGGCTGATCCATCCGACCTTTTTTTACTTGATCAACTTGGATTTGAATCAGGCCTTGGAATTACCCCTGTGATGGCTTCAAAGGAAACTATCAGAAATGCCGTTATAAAAAATTATAAAATTGATTTTAATGATCAGCATGTCGAAATTGAGTCACTCGACTTTTCAAATTCAACTGAAAATATTATAAGTGAGCTAAAAGAGTACGAGAATAATGATGGAAATGGACATGCGAGTGAAACTTCACACACAGAAACAACTGAGAAAATTGAAGAACCAATAACGCAGCCAAAACCAGAAATAGAAGCTGGAAAAAATATTGAAAGTTCAAACAGTCATGAAATAGCTTTAGGGTTAGAACCTAAAATAGATGGCGCTGAAGAAGCACAAAGCTCACCATCAAATGCTGAAAAAACTGTTGGTTCTGAATTCGCCCCTTTTAAAAGCTCTCTTTCAGAAAGCACCTCTGAAAATATTGAGATTGAAAGAAACCCTGAAGTTCTGGAAAACAGATCACAAAACGACAACTTACAGGATTTAGCTAAGCAACCAATAGATGATGATATTATCCTGCTTGACGATAAAGTCGCTGAAAAAGAAAAAAATGATTTAAATAATTCAAATCCATTTACAAGTGCTCTCAATAAAGACGAACTGATTCCTGAGGTAACTGAAGAGCTAACCCCCTTTGTTCGTGAAGAGCAACCACTGCAGGAAGGGGAAGTTGAAGTTGAACAGCTCAGTGAAGAAAAAGAGCCTTCAGATAATAACCAGTCAAACCTGTTTACAAGTGCTGTATCAACAACAAAGGAAATAAATGATAATAAACCTCTTGAAGAAGTAACAGAAGATCTCTCCCCCATTCTTCATAAAAATGAAGCTTTTCATAAAGAAGAATCTGAATATAAAGAAATTGAAGAGCTAAAAGCAGATGAAATTATTTCTGAACCCATTAGTAAGGAATCAAACCCTTTTGCAAGCCCAATAAAAAAGGATCCCGAAAACAACCTTGATGAAATAAGTGATGGCCCTTTTGTAGAAAAAAACCCTTTTGATCTTGCTCCTGATACTGTATTAACAAATACCATCGATGAATCAACCGAACAAATTCTGGAAAAAGAGCCTATAAAAGATCAAATTGATCTTACAAAAGATGAGCTTCCAAAAGCTGCCCCTGAAGATATTAATATTTTAATAGTTGATAAAAGCGTCACTATGCAAAGGGTAATGACGCAAACACTTGAGAAAATAGGCTACAATGTCGTAAACTCAGATAATGCTATTGATGCAATATCCAAGATAAATAACAGTAAGCCTGATCTGATTGTAATAGATATTAAACTTCCACACATGGATGGTTATCAGCTTTGTAAGACAATAAAGAAAAATGCTGATACAAAAGATATACCGATAGTTATGCTTTCTGGAAAAGATGGTATTTTAGATAAAATGAAGGGTAAAATGGCTGGGGCCAATGCATATATTACAAAACCTTTTAAACCAAACCGATTAACATCCATAATTGAAGAACTAACCTCAAACTAGTACTTAATAATCTTTTATCTTTTTCACCAAACCCTTAGAAGTTTTAAAAATTAATCTTAAAGACAAATTAACATCGAAAACAACTTTTATTATTTATATCCATTATTTTCGTGTATATTTCTCCTTTCAAAATTCTATCTATAACTTTACTCTGAAAGATTTTCGTAAATGTTGTGAGGAGAAACACAAAGACCGGCGCAATTTCCATAGTGCTTTTTTCACTTTATTACCTCAACGCTTAAACACAGGAACCCCTTTAAATGAACAATAGCAGCCTTAAAAAAAATTATATTCTGTTTTTAGTGCTTTCCACAATTATTATATTTGGTTACTCATTCTTTTTTTATAAACCTGCGCCCAAAAAACCAATAGCAGAAAAAACAACTGAGCAACCGGTTATCAATCCCAGGCTTGAAGAGATTAATGAGATTGAAGAAATAAATATCAATCCGATTGATAATACACCTGAGGCAAAAAAGCTTGATAGCAATTATTTAAGTAAGACAATTACGGTTGAAACAAAAAAGTATATTGCAAAGATCGATACACTTGGTGGAAGAATAGTTGAGTTTGAATTAAAGGGTTTCGACGATACAACTGCAGAGAATTCACCGCAAGTAAAAGTGGTGGATGAATCAAAAAATTCTTTTCACAACATCTTGAGATTGACAGGTGTGGATGTGCCGCCAAGAATTCCCTACAACTATAATGGTAACGAGTTTATAAATGTTGATTCTGAAAGTTTTAATCTTAACATGGCATGGAATAGCAGCTCTGGTGTAACTGTCAAAAAAACTATCAGATTTTTTGACTCTGAATACTTTATTGAAGAAAATTTTGAGGTTGAAAACAACACAGCAGCCACGATTGAAGAAAAACTTTATATAAGCTGGTTAAACAGGGTTAATGAAAGCAGCGATACAGCCAGCAACTACAAGTTTGTCTCAATGGTTGATAATGATGTCGACCGAATAAAAAAGCCTCCAAAAGAGCCCGAAAACTTTAAAGGCACAATCAACTGGTTCGGTTTTTCAGGCAAATATTTTTTCAATGCCTTTTTGCCTGAAATAGGTGGCTCATCAAACCTTAATGTTGAAAAAACAAGCGAAAAGGGTTTTGTTAAGTCAACTTTTTCCTATCCGTCAAAACAAATAACTTCTGGCAACAGCTCACAGAAAAAATGGAGAATGTACCTGGGCCCCAAAAACAAAGAGGATCTTGTCCGCGCTGGTTATAACCTTGAAGAATCAATCGACTATGGATATGCAGGAGTGCTCACAAAGGTTGCTGTGGGCGTACTTAAATTTGTAAACAAATACATCAAAAACTATGGTGTATCAATTATAATAACCACCATTTTTCTTCGTCTGATCTTTTTACCCCTTACAGTAAAAAGCATGAGGTCAATGAAAGAAGTTCAGATGAAAATGCAGGCATTAAAACCAAAAATTAATGCCCTAAAAGAAAAATATAAAGACGACAAACAAACCCAGCAAACTGAAATGATGAAGCTTTATTCAAGCAACGGTGTTAACCCACTTAGTAGCCTGGGTGGATGCCTTCCACTTCTACTTCAGTTTCCGGTGTTTATTGCACTTTACTTTGCACTTTTATATTCGATAGATCTTCGTCATACACCTTTTCTATGGATAAATGATTTGTCGGAACCTGAACATCTATTCGATATTCTTGGAATTCCATTCAGGATACTGCCATTACTAATGGGTGTTTCGTGGTTTTTCTCACAGAAACTTACACCTACCACGGCACCTGGAAGCGAAACTATGCAACTGCAGATGAAAATGATGCAATTTATGCCTATAATATTTACGGTTATGTTTTGGGGATTACCATCTGGTTTGATACTATATTGGACGGTAAGCAATATCATATCAATTGGGCAACAACTTTATATTAACCGCGGAACTACCATACAGACAGGAGGATAACTAACATGTCGATAGAACTTGAAAAAGAAGGAAAAACTGTTTCAGAAGCAACAATCAGTGCATGCGAGGAACTTGGAGTAGCAAGAGACGATATAGAAGTAGAAGTTTTACAGAAAGGATCCAAAGGCGTTTTGGGAATAGGCAGTAAAAATGCCATAGTAAAAGTAAAAGTTAAGGCTAAAGAAAAAGCTAAAGAAAAAGGCTCTAGCGAAAAAGGGCAAAAAGCAAAAGAAGCCCTTGAGACACTTCTCAGCCATCTTGTTTCAACGCAAAATGTAAACATTGTTGAATCGGATAGAAGAATAAAACTTGAAATCAAAGAGACTGAAGATAAAGGCCTTCTAATTGGAAAAGGCGGGGAGATGATAAGGGCCCTTGAGTATATTGTTGGAAAGATATCATCAAGGAACTGTTCTGACGGAAGGGAAAAAAGAATATCTATTGATGTTGATGGATATAAAAACAGAAGGGAATCAGGGGTTTCAAGAAAAGTGGTTGATGCCATAAAAAGAGTTAAAAAGACAAATGAACCATATACGCTTGAAAGGCTTTCCTCTTATGAAAGAAGAATTGCTTATATAACAATAAAAAACGAAAGTGGTATTAAATACGATACTGTTATAGATGGTAATCATAAAAAGATTATTATTAGCCCGAGTTAAAAAAGCACTCTGAGAACATATCGTCATTCTGAACTTGTTTCAGAATCTTTTTATATGTCATCCCAGACTTGATCTGGGATCCAGAATGTTGACTAGAAATATAAATACATCCCTGGATTAACTAGATTGCTACAAAACTAAGTGTTAGCTAATAAATCATTCTTTCTCACCACTCTGGATTCCGGCTCGAAGGCCGGAATGACCCTTCGACAAGCTCAGGGCAGGCTCTTTGCATCATGAATTTTAACCCATAGTCACCCCCATCCTCACCTTCCCCCATCAAGAGGGAAGGGATTAATAGGGAAACTTACTTTCTAATACCTTCAAAAAACTCTTTTAAAATAGCGCCACACTCTTTTTCAAGAACACTTTCTGTAAACTCAATTTTGTGGTTTAGCTTTTTATCCCAGCCAATCTCATAATTGCTGATCAGGGCCCCTGCTTTTGGGTCTTTTGCCCCAAATACAACCCTTTTTATCCTGGAATTAATAATTGCACCCATACACATCACGCAGGGCTCAAGAGTAACATAAAGAGTGGTATCAATTAATCTCCAGCTTTGGAGTTTTTCAGAAGCTTCTTTTATAGCAAGAATCTCAGCATGAGCTGTGGGGTCATTTCTTGATTCTCTAAGATTATGGGATTTTGAAAGGATGGAATTATTTGAGCCGATTATTACGCAGCCGACTGGCACTTCATTAATACGCCTGGCCTCTTTTGCTTCTTCGAGGGCCAGGCGCATAAATTTTTCGTCATTCACAAATTTTATTTTCTAGCACTAAATTTGATACCAGATTCATTTCTGTCCCAGGTATTGTCTGTTATTTCTTTGATTTCAGCAACTTTAACCTTTTGAGTGGCAGTCATTGGAAAACCATCTTCAAACACCTCAATAAATCTTGGCACCATGGCAACCATTACCCTTTCTGCCATCCATTTACAAAACTCAATAGGATCGAAGTTTTCACCTTTCTTTGTAGTTACGCAAAGTTTAATTTCATCATCTGAAACATTCGGGAGCCTTATACCAACTGCAATAGCTTCCTGGATTGCTGGATACTGCATAGCTTCATCACTAACAGCAACGGGGTCAACATTTTCACCTGAAACCCTGATTCTGCTGAAACGTCCTACAAAATAAAATCTTCCATCAATTCCTTTTGCAAATATATCGTCAGAGTTAAAAAAGCCTTCATCATCAAAAGCTTCATTTGTTCTTTTTTCATCTTTAAAATACTCATTTAGAGTTGTGTTTGGAACAAGTGGTTTAACAAAAAGAAGACCTTTTGCATCATCAGGAGGAGTAATATCGTCAGTTGAATCCCAAAAAGGCCTTACAACATCATCAATATCATCAGGATTTCTGAGCTCCACGTAGTAACCTTCCATTGGGAAACCAGATGATCCGGGCCTGTGGTCTTCAGGGTCTTTCCAAAGGACCATACCCATCTCAGTTGAACCATATCCATCTATTACCCTCACACCAAACCTTTTCTGAAATTCCACAAGGTTTCTGGGGGCAGGAGAACCAAGCATTATTCTTACTTTGTGTTTCTGGTCCCACTCAGATTCTGGGGCTGCCCAGAGATATTCTGCAACCGCACCAAGCATATTCACTCCTGTTGCACCACAATTCGCCGCCCATTTCCAAAAATTAGAAGCTGAAAAACGTGGAAAGAATACAGCCGTTGCCCCACTTCCCATTGCACTGAAAAGACACATAACCTGTGCATTGGCATGGCCAAGTGAAAGTATACTCATAAGAGTATCTTCACTCCTTACACCCTGCTGCTGAAGATAGGCGCGCACTGTCATAAGAACCCCGCCGTGATCCCTTGCCACACCTTTGGGCATACCAGTAGTTCCGGATGTAAACATACATCTCTCCATATCTGATACAGATATCTTCACTCCAGGGTTGGAAGCATCATTTCCGTCAAAAGCAGAAAATGGAAGGGTTTTAATATCACCTATTTTTTCAGGTGGATTATCCGAAGTTACAAAAATTACTTCGAGGTTTTCAAGGTCAGTGGCTATATCCTGAATAAAAGGAACACTTCCTTCATCAATAATAAGCGCCTTCATATCAGAATAGTTAATTACGTATGCTAACCTTTCACCTTTTTCATCTTTGTTTATAGGCACTTGCACTGCGCCTGATTTATGAATAGCAATGATTGAAACAACATACTGTGAGCAGTTGAGCATATACATACCAACTTTTTCACCTTTTTTAACCCCAAAGTCTTTGATTAGGCCATTTGATATTTTGTTTGCCCATTCATTTGTTTCTTTATAAGTGTAGCTTTCAATAATATTTCCATCGGGATCACCAACTTTATACATTACTTTGTCTGGAAACATCTCTGCACCTTTTTCAAGGCATTTTGTAATTGGTTCCCATTTTGATGTATCTTCAAAATTTCCAAAGGGAAGAGTCCCTTCTCCAAGATAGGCTGTGTCACGTGGTTTGAATAGTAAACGCATTTTATAATTTTCCTCCTGAGTTTTTAAGCATTTAGTAATAAAAATGCCCCATAAATATAGACCATGAGCTTAATTTTTCAAATCTCAAAACACATAAACAGTTTTACAATTAATCTCAGCTAATTTATAAACTTCTAATTCAAACAGATTATGTGATAATAATGTCCACAAAAATTATCTTAAAACTGCCTATATGGACTTTACTTTCATAATAATAAACCTCTCGCTATTCCTTGTCGGTCTCACGCTGCTTCTAATAGGAGGGGAATTCCTCGTAAGGGGATCATCAAACTTTGCAAGATCTCTTGGAATAAGCCCCATAGTTATTGGACTTACCGTTGTGGCTTTTGGAACTTCATCACCTGAATTCCTTGTGTGCCTCACTGCTGCTATTAAAGGATCAAGTGATATTGCACTTGGAAATATAGTGGGAAGCAATATCTCAAATATTGGGCTTATTTTAGGAATGACAGCAATTTTATATCCCATTTTAATTAACAAAAAGATATTTAGACTTGAACTGCCAATAATGGTGATACTCACTATTGCCCTTGTCGCTCTTTGCTACAGGCTCGAGCTTGGAAGGGTTGAGGGAATAATTATTTTTTTGATGCTCCCCGCTTTTGTAATTCTGAGTTACAAAAAATCTAAAAAAGTTATTTTTGAGAATGAGATTAATGAGTTTGGCCCCAACACCTTTAATCAGAAATTAAAATATATTGCATATATAGTTTTTGGGCTTGCAGGACTTATTTTAGGTGCCAATTTAATAGTAGAAAAATCAATCTTGTTTGCACGGTCTATGGGAGTAAGTGAACTCGTTATAGGAATAACTGCTGTAGCAATCGGAACATCGCTTCCGGAGCTTTCCGCATCAATAATCGCTGCAATAAAAAAAGAACATGATTTAATAATCGGAAACATTATAGGAAGCAATATATTCAATATCGGGATACTGGGCCTTGTGTCTGCTATTCAGCCTATATCCGTTAATACTGCAATGTTTAAACGCGAACTTCCAGTCTTACTTTTATTTACATTAATTCTGGTTCCGATCATGAGAACCGGTTTTAAAATAAGCAGAATTGAAGGATTTATATTCCTGATTTTATATGGCAGCTTTGTTTATATTCTTTTTTAGAAAAACTTTTAGGCACTACAGCCTCTCTTCCTAACCTTTTCAATCGGCCTAAAGTTCATCAATTTACGAATAGCAAAAGGAATAGGTTTATTAAACATTAGATCATTTTCAGCGTTTATTACATTGTAAAATTTTCCATTCTTTTCATATTCAACCTGAATACCCTTAACACTTTTTTTGGTTTCCAGATAAACAATAAGTCTGAGCTGAAAAAAAGGTATTACTAAATCCCTGTTTTGAATTTTCTTTAATTCTTTGATATTTGTACTTTTAATTGATACTAGATCGTCCTGGTAATCAAAAATCCTTATCCATTTTCCAAGAAAGAAATGATTGGGATTTATCCCTTCTGTTCTTAGGTTGCTGTACATGGATAATGTATTATGGGTTTTTAAACCTAAATATGGCTGAAAAGAGTGAATTGCAAGTAAAAACGGAATAAGCAAAATTATAATATTTGTTTTAAAAAAACCATTTTTCCATATAAATTCCTTTTCTTTAAGATTTGTAAATAAATAGAACACAACAGCTGCACAATAAATATAAAAACCTAATTTTAGCAGGTCATTTATAAATACTCTTATTATAAAACCGCTCTCAGATATTAAATAAATGGATTTGGAAAATAATTTAAAGGCCAGAAACAAAAGCAGACTTAAAAAAACAATAATATATGGGGCTTTTAACTTTACTACATAACTTCTAATCCCTAAAATAAATTGTGATAATGTCTGCTTTCCAAAGAAATTATCTGGAAGAAAAAGACTTAAAAGTGCAAACATTATATAGCTAAACCTTCTATATCCAAGTATTCCAAGAATTATCTGAAATAAAACGCCTAAAACAATTCCAATCATTCTGGTTCTTTTAAATATCAATAAAACGGGGATAAAAAATTCAAAACCGACACTTACAAACATCATTGAGTTTATAATTGAATTACTTGTCGAAAGAAACGGGATTTTATTTGCCAGGTTAAGATACTGCTGAACTCCACAACTAACATCCGGTGAGAAATAATCAAAGTTGAGCTTATGAACAAATGAAGCAAAATAAATTACAAGAAGCTCAAGCCTAAGTGCCGGGGCAAAAATACGAAAAAGAACATCTGCTGATATTTCTTTTTTTCTAAACAAAAGTATTAAGTATGAAAAAACTACAGTTGACGATATAAAAATAGTTGTATACCAGTGATGGTTATTAATAGGAAGAAGGGTAACAACTGTGAATACTTGAAGCACTGCCTGAAAAAAGAAGAGCCTTAAATCGTAAGGTCTGAATAAATTTAAAACTGCAAGAAGAGTTAAAGAAAAATCAAAGAATGAATTGAATATATCCCTGTAAAATACTTGGTGGGCTATAACAGCAATAGACCAAAGAAATATAAAGAGTGTAAAATTTTGATTGTTTGATGATCTGGTCCTGACAAAGTTCCTAAAATACACAGCAACTATTTTCTAGATTTTAATTTCAAATCTGTATTATTTCTATCCCATGTGTTATCGGATCTTCTTTTAAGCTCCGACACAGCTATTTTTTGTGTGGAAGTAACAGGGTAGTTTTCATAAATTTCAATAAACCTGGGCACCATTGCCACCATTACTTTTCTTGCCATCCACTCGCTAAAATCAACGGGGTCAAAGTCTTCACCTTTTTTAAGAATTATATTAAGTTTAATTTCATCATCGGAAACATTTGGAAGCCTTATTCCAACTGCCATTGCATCATGAATTGCTGGATATCCAAGTGCCAAATCTGCTATTGCAACTGGATCCACATTTTCACCCGAAACCCTGATTCTGCTGTACCTTCCCTGAAAGTAATATCTGCCGTCTATACCTACTGCAAAAAGATCATCTGAATTAAAAAAACCATCCTGATCAAAAGCCTCACTGGTTCTTTTCTCATCTTTGAAATACTCGTTAAGAGTAGTGTGCGGAACAAGCGGCCTTATAAAAAGAAGCCCCTTTGCTTCTTCAGGAGGAGTAGGCTCATTATCAGGATCCCAAAAATACCTTACGACTTTATCAGTGTTTTCAGGGTCTCTTAACTCTAAATAATATCCCTCAAGCGGAAATCCTGCAGACCCCGGCCTTTCATCTTCAGGGTCTTTCCAGAGCACCATTCCCATCTCTGTTGATCCATAGCCTTCCATTACTTTTGTATTAAACCTTTTTTCAAATTCTTCTAAATTCTTTGGAGCAGGAGCTGCGAGGACAAACCTTATATTATGCTTTTTATCCCACTCAGACTCAGGGGCAGCCCAAACATACTCTCCCACAGCACCAAGCATATTTACACCTGTAGCGCCAGAATTTGCTGCCCACTTCCAAAACTTTGAAGCTGAAAACTTGGGATAAAAAACGCATGAACATCCTGCGGCAATTGAAGCAAACAGGCAAAGCACCTGTGCATTTGCATGGCCCAGAGACAAAATAGACATGAGCATATCTTCGCTTCTAAGCCCCTCCTGCTGAATAAAGGAGCGAACAGTCATTATTACCCCACCGTGATTTCTTATTACACCTTTTGGTAGACCTGTGGTGCCGGAGGTAAACATGCACCTCTCCATATCCGCAATTGTTACGCCCACACTCGGATTAAATTTCTCATAGTTATCAAATACAGAAAAAGGTGCTGCATCTATTTCCCCAATTTTTTCTGGCACCTCACCTGATGTTATAAATATGGTTTCAAGGTTTTTGAGTTTGTCTGATATTTCAAGAATATAAGGAAGGCTTTCTTTATCAACTATAAGTGCTTTCACCTCAGAATAATTTATTACATAGGCAAGCCTTTCGCCTTTTTCATCCTTATTAATCGGCACCTGCACACCACCCGTTTTATGGACTGCAATTATTGATAGCACATACTCAGAGCAGTTGAGCATATACATACCAACTTTATCACCTTTTTTTATATCAAAAGCCTTGATTAAACCACTTGCAATCTGATTTGCCCTTTGATTGGTCTCGCAGTAGGTATGGCTTTCAACAATATTCCCTTCGCTGTCAGCCATTTTAAACATCAATCTGTCGGGATAAGCATCCGCTCCCTTTTCAAGGTATCTTGTGATTGGAAGCCAGCTGTTGGTGTTTTCAAAAGTGCCGTTTGGAATATTTCCCTTTCCAATATATTTTTTATCTCTTGGTTTGAAAAGTAAACGCATACTATTTTTCCTTATTGTTTGGAGTTAAATACTTCGGGCAATCTCAATAAAGTTTTTTAAAAGTTCCCTTCCACAATCCGTAAGCACTGATTCGGGGTGAAATTGCACTCCTTCCATCGTCAATTTTTTATGCTTTATTCCCATAATTTCATCTTCTTTTGTCCAGGCAGTAACCTCAAAATCATCGGGAAGAGACCCCTTTTCTATTAGTAAAGAGTGATACCTTGTGGCCTCAAAAGGGTTTGGGAGGCCTTTGAATACGCCTTTGCCATTATGGTGAATTGGAGAAGTCTTGCCATGAAGTAGCCTTTCAGCACGAATAATATTGGCCCCATAAGCATGGGCAATTGATTGATGGCCAAGGCAGACACCCAGTATTGGTTTTTTCCCGGCATATTTTTTTATAATATCCACAGATAATCCTGCTTCATTGGGTGTGCAGGGGCCAGGAGAAATAACTATGAATTCAGGATCAAGAGAATCGATAGTATCAAAATCAAGTTTGTCATTTCTGTAGACTTCCACTTTTTCTCCAAGCTCACCGAAATAATGAACAAGGTTGTATGTGAAAGAGTCATAATTATCAATCATTAAAATCATTTTTTAATCCTTTACAAACCGGCTTCAGCGAGCTCAACTGCTTTAACCAAAGCCCTTACCTTATTAACCGTTTCCTGATACTCAGTCTCAGGGACTGAATCGGCAACAATTCCGGCCCCAGCCTGAATATATATTTTATTGTTTTTTATTACAAAAGTCCTGATTGTGATACAGCTATCCATATTACCGGAAAAGCTAAAGTATCCGATTGCCCCGCCATAAGCCCCTCTTCTTGAGGGTTCAGTTTCCTCAATAATTTCCATCGCCCTAACCTTTGGTGCACCAGATAAAGTGCCAGCAGGAAATGTGGCTTTTATCACATCGAAGGCATCTTTGTTTTCACTAAGATCTGCAATCACATTTGAAACTATATGCATAACGTGAGAGTATCTCTCAATTGTCATAAGTTCATCAACTTTCACAGTGCCCACTTTTGCCACTCTCCCAAGATCATTTCTTGCAAGATCAACAAGCATAATATGTTCTGCCCTTTCTTTGGGATCGGCTAGTAGGTCTTTTTCAAATCGGAGATCTTCTTGTTTATCTTTGCCTCTGGGCCTTGTGCCTGCAATAGGTCTGTTTTCAATTTTACTTCCTTCCACTCTTACCATTACTTCAGGGGAAGAGCCCACAATTTTCTGATCACCCATATTTAAATAAAACATATATGGAGATGGATTTAGCACTCGCAGGGCACGGTAAAGATCAAAAGCATCAACATTGAGATCAGTTTTCCATCTCTGTGATATTACAGCCTGAATTATATCCCCGGATTTTATATACTCTTTGGTTTTTAAAACGGCTTCCTTAAATTGCTCCGGCTCAAAATTGGATTCGAGTTTTATACTTTTATTGTTTGTATTTGATGCTGAACTTGTGAGGAAACTCTCATTTATACTACTTTGCAGCTTTTGTTTTAACTCAGCAATTTTATCGACAGCATTTTTATATTCAGCCTCTGCATCCCCTTTATTTGGTACATAGGCATTGGCAATAATTTTTATTTTGTGATTTATATTATCAAAAACAAGCACGGAGTCCGTAATCATATAAACTGAGTCCCAAAGCTCGAGCTCATCTTCGCCAATCTTTGGCAACTCTTCAATAAACCTGACTGTATCATAGCTAAAATAACCAACTGCACCGCCATGAAACCTGGGAATATCGTCTGAGACAACAGGCTTATATCTTGACAAAAGATCTCTCAAGGCATCAATTGGATTTCCAGTAAACTTTTTCACCTCTCCTTTCTCAATGATCTCAATATCGCAACCTTTTGAGCGAAACACAACCGATGGATCAGTGCCTAAAAAACTGTACTGGGCCCATTTCTCTCCGCCTTCCACACTTTCAAGCAAAAAGGAATAATCAGAAGAATCTATTTTTCTAAAAGCGGAAACGGGTGTATCATAATCTGCAAGTATTTCTTCCCAAACGGGAATTAAATTGCCTTTTTCCAGCTTTTCCAGATATTCATCATAAGAAGGTGAGATCATGGTTTGAAAATCATAAAAGGCATTAACTTAAAGTCAAGATAACATCTGATAAATTACCAATGAAAAACTACCATTATTTTTTAAGGAGCGTTTAAAATGACAAAACTGGATCCCGAAATATTCAGGGAATACGACATAAGAGGTATTGCCGGTGAGGTATTAAATGAGCAGGTGGTTGAAACAATTGGAAAAGCCTATGGCACTATGGTTAAAAATAAGAATGTGAAAAAAGTTTCAGTGGGCCGCGACTGCAGGGAAACTTCTCCAGCATACTCAAAAGCTTTAATTAGAGGGCTTAATTCCACCGGTATTGATGTTTTGGATATTGGCCTTGTTACAACACCTTTGGTTTACTTTTCGCTTTTCAATACAGATGTGGATGGTGGAATTATGGTAACTGCAAGCCATAACCCAGGTGAATATAATGGACTTAAACTTTGCATACGAAAAGACTCACTTTTTGGAGAAGGTATTCAGGAATTAAGAAAAGTTGCTGAAGCTGGAAATTTTGAATCAGGAAATGGAACCGTAGAACAAACTAATCTTTTAGAAGATTACTTTAAATATTTAGAAAAAAATGTTGAGATAAAACCAGGCTTAAAAGTAGTTGTGGATGGTGGCAATGGGACAGGTGGATTAACTGCACCGCAAATCCTTAAAAGGTTTGGATGTGAGGTTATTGAACTTTACACAGAGCTTGACGGTAATTTTCCTAACCACCATCCTGACCCAACTGTTGAAGAAAACCTCATTGATCTAATAAAAACTGTGAAAGAAAACAACTATGATGTTGGACTTGCATTTGATGGCGATGCCGACCGAATAGGCGTTGTGGATGAGAACGGAGAGATAATCTGGGGTGACATGCTTGTTTTAATTTATGCGCTTGATGTTTTGGAACAGAATAAAGGTGCAACAATTGTGGGGGATGTTAAATGCTCGTCAAACCTTTTTAACGGAATCAAAAAAGCGGGTGGCAATCCTATTATGTGGAAAACCGGACATTCCCTAATAAAGAGCAAGATAAAAGAGGAAAACGCTGCCCTTGCCGGAGAGATGAGTGGGCATATTTTCTTTAATGATAAGTTTTTTGGCTACGATGATGCTGTTTATGCGGGGCTTCGTCTTTTGGAAATAATGTCAAAGACCGGAAAAAAAGTTTCAGAACTTTTATCTGATATACCAAAGACATATTCTACTCCTGAGATAAGGGTTGACTGTCCGGATGATATCAAATTTAAAGTTACTGAGATTGTGAAAAACAAATTGAGCGTGGGTAATGAAGTAGTTGATATTGATGGGGTAAGAGTTGAATACCCAGATGGATGGGGGCTGCTACGTGCATCAAACACGCAGCCTGCTTTAGTGCTAAGATTTGAAGCCGAGTCTGAAAAAAGATTAAATGAGATCAGGAATAAAGTGGAATCAACTTTAGAGGAAGCGAAAAAAGAGGCGTAAGAATCAATCCTTTTCCTTTAAATCTTTAGGAACATAAGGAACCAGACTATAGTAATAAAAAAGATGCAGATACTTGGCTTCAGAATCACCGCAGCTTGGTAAAACCTTAACAGCATCATTTAGCACAATTGAATTTACACTGTAAACAAGACCTTTTGATTCAACCCTGAATTCAACAGAAGTATAGACATCTCTATCTTTTTCATATTCCCACTCAATATCATAAATCCCAAGGTCTTTGATTTTCTCCCTTAAAAAATAATCTGAAACCTGTGAAGTCTGAGAATAGCAAGATCTTCCGCGAAAACAGTCAAGATAAATTTCTTCTTTTAAGTGGGATCCAATAAGAGAATTTACATTTTCAGGGTTAACCCTTCCATAATAAATACCTTCGGGAAGTGTTACCAGATTAGCCGAAAATCTGTGAGCACCCACGTGTGTTGAATTCCAAGCTGAAATATTCTTATTATCTTTAATGCTGTTATAAACCGGTACACCTAGTTTGCCACAGCAAGTGTCATAAGCACCGTGAGTGCAGACTAAAACAATTTTTTCATCTGATTCAGAATCCCTTATTTCCCCTGTTTCTATAAGGTTTTTTATATCAAGGTTAATAATATCTTCGTAGCTGTTTAGTGAAAACTTATAGAGCTTTGGCTCAAACTCAGTGGATTTTGCATAGTAAAAGCCGATATTCTGCAAATCTTTTGTATCTTTTTTAATAAACTGAAGTCTTGAATTAGGAAAAGAATCCAAAAACTTATTTATACATTCCTTTATATCTTCCGAAAGTGAACTACTTAAAAGTGCATCTTTATTCCAGTTGCCATTATATTCGAGCAAAAACCAGTTATCCACTCTCGGAGCAGTGCCGAATAGCTGCTCACCTGATTCAGCGGATAGCTCGGAACATGATTTTCTTTTCTCAGACAAAGTACAACCTCAAATTAAAAAAGATATATGAATATAACCTTGAATATATCATTCTAAAAATCATTAAGTCGGTATTCAATGGGAATTATGATAAAGCAAATCTGTCAACGAATTACTTAACTTTTACAATATCATAAAATTTGGTTTTCTTTGAAAAAATTTATTAGTTATCAAATTTCAATAATGCCTTGCCATGGGTTTGGTTTGCAATTTCATTTGATAACTCAGTTAATACAGCTTCAGATACTTCAATTTGTATAATCACATCATCAGCGTAATTAACTTCTTTAACTTCAACATTCACTGAAGATAAGAGATTCCTTATTGCATTTTCATATTCATAAGAAAAAGTGATGCTCACGGATATAAGCGGAACATATTCAATAAGCTTAAGCTCATCGAGAGCAAGTTGAAGTGAACTGGAATAAGCTCGCACAAGACCGCCTGTGCCTAGTTTTGTCCCTCCAAAATAACGTGTGACAACAACAACTATCTCGCCAATTGTCTTATGCTGAAGAATATTGAGCATTGGCATTCCGGCTGTACCTGATACTTCACCATCATCTCCGAATCCAACATCAGTAGTGCTAAAAGGATTCCCTGCTACAAAGGCATAACAATTATGTGAGGCATCAGAGTATTCAGAGATAACTTGATTAATAAAAGCTTTGGCTGAGTTCATATTTGTTGCACGTCCAACAGTTGCAACAAACTTGCTCTTTTTGATTTCCTGCTCAACTATTACAGTTTCGGAAGGAACTTTGTATTCACTTTTACTCATTCATATTCCAAAAATGATTCAACGGGCCATTGCCACCGCCAATTTTAAAAGAATCATGAATTGCACCTGTGACATATTCCTTGGAAGCTTTAACCGAATCCAACAAATCCATGCCCTTTGCAAGATTTGCACAAATTGCAGCAGAATAAGTGCAACCAGTGCCATGTGTGTTTTTAGTATTAATTCTCTCAGTTTCAAATTCTTGGTAGCTATCTCCGTCAAAATAAATATCCAAAGCAGGAAACTCATTAGCAAGATGGCCGCCTTTTAATAAAACTGCTCCACAACCAAACTTTATAATCTTTTCCGCAGCTTTTTTCATATCTGATGGATTTTCAATTTTATAAGATGTAAGAATTTCAGCTTCGGGGATGTTAGGAGTTACTATTTTGGCTAAAGGAAAAAGAAGTTCTTTATATATATCCACAGCAGAGTATTTAAGAAGATCACTTCCATCTTTAGCTTTCATTACTGGATCAATTACAAGGTTTGTGGCTTTATGTTTTTTAAGTTTATTTGCAACTGCTTTTGCTATATCAATATTTGAAAGCATACCAAGCTTTACTGCATCAAAACCAATATCATTTGCAACTGAACTAAACTGAAGTTCCACAAAATCAGCGGGAAGATCATAGATTCCATCAACTCCAAGAGTGTTCTGTGCAGTAACTGATGTTAT
>JAJCZR010000066.1 GCA_029262295.1 Deltaproteobacteria bacterium
TTTTCCTCCAAGAGACTGTGAACCAGAACAGAAAATGACCCCGAATAGTGAGTTTAGACCTATTCATAGTTTTTATGGTCATCTTGGTCTTTTCGGTTTAGAGCAGGATTATAAGGATCAGGTTGATAAACATCTTGGTGAACTGCTTGCAATTTCAGTGTGATATATGAGTAAATAGTTGAAGCAAGAAATGCACATTCCGTAATTTCCCTTCTTACAGTGGAGGGGATTTACGGGAGGTTAATATGTCTTTCCTTTTAAGGTGTTTTGGCGACCTTGTTACAGTTTTTTAATATTTTTTGGTCATAGGTGTACAAGGTTAAATCAAGGTCTTCAGCAAGCGCAATAAACTGGCTGTCATAGCCTGAGCAACCTGTTCTTTTTGTCGTATCAATAATTTTTGTCGCTGGAACTGTAAATATATTATCTCCCATCAACTTTTCTGCATTGTTAAATATTTCAAAACAGGTCGACATATCTAGATTGTCTGTTTTATTGTAAGTGCAAAGAACATTAATAAACTCATCACGCCATAATGATGGTGCTATCCAAACTGGATCTTGCAAAAATAGTTTTTCAACATCTTGTGTTTTATCACCTTCGATATGAAGGTAGACAATAATGTTTGTATCAACGACAATCATTCTCTGCCATTATCAATTGCTGAAGTAATATCTTCATTCGTAATATTAAGTTTCGCTTTGTCTCTAGCTTTTCGAATATATTGAAGATAATCCAAAGGATCAATTCTTTTTGATTTTACAATTGATTCAAGAGAGGCGATTACTTCTTTATTAAGGCTTCTTCCGTTTTTTTCTGCTCGGCTGCAAAGTTCTTTATGAAGTTGTTCAGGAATGTTCTTTAAAGTAATGTTAACCATAATGGTTTCATTTTAACACCAAAATGTTTGAATTGAAAGTAAATTTTGAACGAACAAATCAAAATTAACAAATTGACATAAAAAGCTCCGACTGTATTTTATAGATATTATGTTTGGATCATTTGGTGCAACTGAGTTAATAATAATTTTTGCAATACTTTTGCTTCTTTTCGGGCCAAGTAGACTAGGCGATCTGGGTTCTGCTTTAGGAAAAGGTATCAGGGGTTTCAAAAAATCAGTAAAAGATGATGAGATTGATGTAACTCCTGAGAAAGAAGAGAAGAAAGGGGTAAATGAATCTAATCTTGAAAATATGGACAAATCTTCTGAGAAAGAAAAATCTAAAACAAGCTAATCTTTTTTTATCTCCGCAAGTTCCACTAATACTCCATTAAATGATTTAGGATGCACAAAAGCAACTTTCATGTTGTCTGCCCCAATTCTTGGCTCTTCATCAATAAGCCTCATGCCTTCATCTTTTAGAACTTTAAGGCTTGCTTCAAGATCATCTACATAAAAACAGATGTGGTGAATTCCTTCACCTTTTTTCTCAATGAATTTTGATATTGGTGAATTATCGTTGGTTGGTTCCAGAAGTTCGATTGCAGTGCCTTCTTTGCTTTCAGGTTTAAGCATCACAGCTTTTACCCCCTGATCTTCCACTGTTTCCCTGTGAGTAACTTTAAGTCCAACAGCTTTTGTATAAAGTTTTTCGGCTTCTTCAAGGTTTTTTACTGCAATTGCAATGTGGTATACGCTACCGTTTTCACCGTCGGTCAATATAATGCCTCATTAATTATGATTCAGGTACGCTGCTTATAGAAAGGTCGAGTATCTGGGTTGTTTTTGCACCTTGTTCATCAGTTACCACAATTTCCATTTTATGGTCGCCGGGGTCAGCACTGTTTATATCCCACTCAATAATTTTACTTTCTTCATCAAAAGACATCCCGGGAGGTGCATTATTAATACTTAAAGTGATTTTGTCTCCATCGGGATCACCCGCCTTAACTTCATATTTGAATTTTCCATCTTTGATATCACCAGGAGGTTTGGATTCTATTACGGGCGGAGAATTGGGAATTGCGAATTCTCCTTCAGATTTCCATATTCCCTGTGCTTCATTGTCATATGGAATTACTTCAACACCTATTTTTCCATCTCTTTCAAAATCTTCTTGCCAGCTTAAGGTCTCATCAGTTTCACCAATGAGGTCTTCATCGTTATATCTCCACTGATATATAAAGTTGATAAAATCGTCTTCAGGGTCAGTTGCTTTTAAGAACACTTTGAAACCATCTTGCGGGTTGCCAGTTATCATCTGCACTGCAATTTCTTCTATTTTTGGAGGCTTGTTTTCCCCGCTAAGCCTGCTGTCATTTCCACCGGTGCCATAATCTATTTGAGACTCAGGTTCATTGTTGGGTTTTATAGCTTGTTCAGTTTCTTTAGGTGTTTTTGCTGTTTTCTGAGTATCAGGTTGTTGATTTTCTTCCTGGCCACTACATGCGAGGCAAAAAATTAACGTTGATATAAGAATAAGTCTATTTAAGTTCATAATGATTTTCTCCGATCACTATAATTTTAATGCAATTTTACTCCACAACAATATTAAAATTATCAACCATGTCGGCTGTTTTTTTGAATCTTACTTTTACACTATTTTCTTTTTGTATCTTTTTTATATTTCTTCCTTCAATTTCCTTAAGTTTATTTATCACTTCTCTATTTGCATATACGATTAATGTTTTGTTTGTATTTAATTTTGCCTGATACTCAACTTCCCTAAGGAGTTCATAGCAGATTGTATAAATTGATTTGATTTTTCCAGTGCCGCTGCAAAGATGGCAGTTGTCAGTGAGCATGGATAAGACGCTTTCTCGGACTCTTTGCCTTGTGAGCTGGATTACACCAAAAAGGGAAATATCCTGAATTACTGTTCTTGACCTGTCTTTTTTTAGTTCTTCAGAAAATATCTCAAAAATCTTATCCCTCGATTCGATAACACGAAGATCAATAAAATCTATAACTATAATTCCCACAAGGTTCCTGAGCCTTATCTGCCTTGCTGATTCTAAAGCTGCTTCCTTGTTTATCTTGAAGATCATTTCTTCTTGATCTCCATTACTAATGTATTTGCCTGTGTTTACATCTATTACGGTGAGCCCTTCAGCTTCATCTATAATTAGAGTTCCACCAGATTTAAGCCATACTTTTTTCTGGTAAATTTTTTTGATCTGATCTTCTATATTGTACTTTTGGAAAAGGGGTTCATCTTCTGAATATAGGTCGATTTGAAAGTCTTTTCCAATCAATCGGTTTGAGAAATACTTTTTGATTTCGCTTTGGCTTACTTTCGCATCAACCACTATTGTTGAGATGTCATTATTTAAAATATCCCTTACTGCCCTAATATACAGACTCGGTTCTTCATATATTTTTCCTGGAGTGGGTGATTTTTCAGATTTTTTTTTAATACTTTTCCAGAATTTTGTAAGAAACTTTATTTCATTAGTAATTTCCCCTTCATCTACTTCTAAACATGCGGTTCTGGCAATAAATCCAATATCTTTGGGCTTGTTTTCAGAAATTAGATCAAAAAGCCTTTTTCTTTCATCTTCATCATCAATCTTTCGAGATATGCCAACCATATCCACTGTGCCTATCAAAACAAGATATTTCCCTGGAATCCCTATGTAAGAAGTGAGTTTTGCACCTTTGCTTGAAACAGGCTCCTTTATTGCTTGCACAATTACTTCCTGGCCTTCTTTGAGCATATCCTGAATGAGTTGTTGTTGCTGACTGTTTTGTTTTAAATCTTCTTTATCTTCAAGGAAAAGTTCTATAAATGACTCTTCATATACATCTTCAACAGAGATAAACCCTGCTTTTTCTGTACCAATATCAACAAATGCTGCCTGCATCCCGGGAACAACTTTTCCCACTCTCCCCTTGTAAATGTTTCCAACTATTGGTGGCACTGTTTTTCTTTCTATGAATAGTTCAATTAATTTATTGTTTTCTGTTAGTGCTACGCGTGTTTCTTTAAAAGTGGAGTTAATTAATAGCTGACTTTGCATATATTTAGTTGGGTAGACTCTAGAATTTCCTGTAATTATAGACTATAAGTTATTGATGTAAAATAATTTTTTGAGAAAAGGGCTTCAAAAATCCTGCGTTTAGGTGTAAAATTGAATTTGTTACAGATTTATTGTGATAATAACTTCTTTGGAGGTTTTGGAGGAATGAATAAGACTAGACTGCTAGCTTTATTCTTTTTACTTGCATCACTTACATTTGCTCACAGTTATTTGCCTCCTGCAAAGGACGGAGCAACTTTATATGTGGTAAAAAGGGGAGATACTCTTTGGGATATATCTAATAACTTTTTTGATAATCCTTTTTTATGGCCAAGGCTTTGGGAGATCAATCCCTATATTGATAATCCTAATAACATCTATCCTGGTGACACAGTAGTACTTTCTGACCCGGCAACTGTGATCAAGTACAGCCCGGAAATTAAAACTGCGGGATTCAAAAAAGTTGCACCGCCGCCACCTGTTGTTTATTACTCAAGAGGTGGAACTGAAGGTTTTTTAAATAGTGACCAGTGGAAAAGTATAGGAGCTGTAATAGAATCCGAACCAACAGTGAAATTACTTTATTCTGTTGGAGATTCAGTTTATGTGAATGTAGGTGCAAAAGATGGTGTGAGAAGCGGTGATAAATTCACCATATTTCGTTCATCAAAAGAGATTTTCCATCCTTACAGAAACGGTTTAGTTGGTCACAAGGTTGCGATACTTGGTGAACTTGAAATCACGGAAATACTTGGTGGGAAAAAGGCTATTGCTAAAATTACCAATTCACTGAGAGAGATCACAAGAGGAGCAAGGATAAGGCCCAAAGAATCTTTTATTAAAGAAGTGGTTGTAAGAAGAGGTTCGCAGGAAACTAAAGGTGTGGTTGTTGCAACTAAAAACAATACTCAGCTAAGCGGAAAAGGTGATATTATTTACCTTGACGTTGGTAAAAAACACAATGTTGTTCCAGGGAATGTGTTCACTGTAACAACTTCTCCTAAAGTTACTTTTGATCCTGACTCAGGTCGAAAAGTAACTTTGCCCGGTGCTGATATTGGAAAAGTAATTTTACTTTCTGTAAACGATAAAACTTCCACTGCACTTATTTGTGAAAGTAAAAGACAGATTGAAATTGGTAATTTTGTAAATCTTGATACTGAAACTGTGGATATATAATTAGGTGTTAGGAATTGGGTGTTAGGGGTTAGGAAAAACAGGATACAAGATTCAGGATGTAGGGTTTACAGGATGTAGGGTTTAGTTGTTAGGGGTTAGTAGATAGTTATTAGGAAAAGAAAATAGGGGACTTTCCCAGCGTGGATTGTCCCTTTTTTTATTTTCCCATTTTTACTATCAGATCAAACTCTTTTTTCTTAAGTGGCATTACTGATAATCTGCTTTGTTTTATTAAGGCAACATCTTTAAGTTTTTCGTTTTTTTTGATTTCCTTGAGAGTAACAGGCGCTTTTAATTGTTCCACTGGTTCAATATCAACCACAACCCATCTGTCATCATCAGTGGTTGGATCCTGATAATGTTCTTTTACAACTTTAGATATTCCTACAACCTCAAGTCCTTTATTACTATGGTAGTAAAGAACAAGATCGCCTTTTTTCATGTTTTTAAGGTTGTTTCTTGCCTGATAATTTCGCACTCCATCCCAATAAGTTCGCCCATCATCAAGAAGGTCTTGCCAGGAATACTTAAATGGTTCTGATTTAACAAGCCAGTGATTCATGCTGATATAATATAGAGTTCAAATTATATATTCAAATTAAGTATTATTAATTATATGAGAGTTGCTTTGAAGTTTTTGGTCTTAATTACCGCTTTTTTTGCTGCTGCGTCATGTGCAGGGAAATCGCCTCTACAAAACTACGTGAAAAGTACGGCTGAGATAAACAGGATCGCACTTTTTCCTTTAAATAGTGATAATACGGAGGTGGATTTAATCTCTAATAATGAGTATTTTTATGACTCTCTTTATAGCAAGCTTAGAGCTAAAACGCTTGTCGATAATGTACTTGTTCAAGAAAGTTTTGATGAGGTTGCATCTGAGAGCCCTGATAGTTTATACAACGAAATCACAAGGAAAGCATCAAAACGTATTGAAGCAGATGCATTTGTTTATGGTTTTGTGAAGTTTTATAAAGAAAGGGAAGGATCGGATTTTGGGGTGAAATCACCTGCGGTTGTTAATTTTGTTGTTTACCTGGTTGAAGTGGATACAAATCTTACTCTATGGTCTTATGAGTTTGATGAATCGCAGCTTCCACTTTTAAGTGATGTATCCCAGGTGAAAAAATTTTTCAAAAGAAAGGGTAAATGGATTACCGCTGATGAGCTTTTAAAGGAAGGTTTGGAACAAACATCCAAAAAACTTTCAGAATTTTTGAGGTAAGTAATTGATAATATATCCTGCAATAGATATTAAAAATGGTAATTGTGTACGGCTATTTAAAGGTGAAGAAAATTCAGAGACTGTTTTTTCTGATGATCCTGCGAGTGTTGCAAAAAAGTGGGAAGATGCGGGTGCAAAATGGATTCATCTTGTAGATTTAGACGGCGCTTTTGAAGGTAAACCAAAAAACTTTAATCTTATTAAATCAATTGTTGAGGCAGTTAGTTGTAGCATTCAACTAGGTGGGGGAATTAGAAATATCGAGACAGTTGAAAACTATATCAAAGTTGGAGTGAAAAGAATTATTATTGGAACTGCAGCTTTTTCCGATAAAGATTTTTTGAAAAAAGCTTGCGATAAATTTCCAGGAAGAATAGCAGTGGGTGTTGATACTAAAGGCGGAAAGATTGCTGTTAAAGGTTGGAAAGAAGTAATTGATGATAAAGTAACAGATGTTATCAATTCATTTTATGAAATTGGGGTTTCACTTATAGTTAGTACAAATGTGGATAAAGATGGCACACTTGAAGGTGTGGATACGGGCTCAATAAACACTTTTTTAAATGATTCAAAACTTCCTGTGATTGCCTCCGGTGGTTTTGCCACAATTTCTGATCTTGAAGGTGTTTGCAATCTTCATAACAAAAACCTTGAAGGTGTTATACTTGGAAAGTCTTTATATACAAATTCAATAAATCTAAATGAAGCGATTAAAAGGTTTCAGTAATGCTGGCTAAAAGAATAATTCCGTGTCTTGATGTAAAAGATGGAAGAGTTGTAAAAGGTGTGCAGTTTCTTAATCTTAAAGATGCTGGCGATCCCGTTGAAATTGCAAAAAAGTATAGTCAGCAAGGTGCGGATGAAATCACATTTCTTGATATTACTGCATCACATGAAAAAAGAAATATTATGATCGATGTGGTGCAAAGAACTGCTAGTGAAGTATTTGTGCCGCTCACAGTTGGCGGTGGAGTAAGAACAGTTAATGATGTGAGAGCTTTGCTCCTAGCTGGAGCAGATAAAGTTGCCATTAATACTGCTGCTGTAAATAATCCTGAGTTTGTGAAAGATGCAGCCAAGAGATTTGGAAGCCAGTGTATAGTGGTTGCCGTTGATGCAAGAAATACAGGGGAAAACAAATGGGAAGTATTTACACATGGAGGCAGAAAACCTACTGGAATTGACGCACTCAAATGGGTGAAGAAAATGGAAGATTTTGGGGCTGGTGAGATTCTTCTTACAAGCATGGATAGGGATGGCACTAAAGATGGTTATGATTTGAAACTCGTAAGGGCTGTATCTGAAATTCTGACAATCCCTATGATTGCATCAGGTGGAGTTGGAAATCTTCAGCATCTGGTTGAAGGAGTAAAAGATGGAAAAGCTGATGCAGTGCTTTGTGCTTCCATATTTCACTATGGTGAATATTCAATTAGTGAAGCAAAAAACTTTATGGATAAAAATGGAGTGGAAGTAAGGCTTTAAGCTTGAAGGTGAAAGAATTTGAAGATAAGAGAGCAATCAGAACAAAATGAAAAAAAGATTCTTTCAAAGTTTGCAACACTAAGCACAGAGACAAAAGGAAGAATCCGAGAAGAAAAAGAGTGCGATATCAGGACTTGTTTTCAAAGAGACAGGGACAGGATCATTCATTCAAAAGCCTTTCGTAGAATGAAGCACAAAACCCAGGTGTTTCTGTCACCTACTAACGATCACTACAGAACGCGCCTCACACACGTAATTGAAGTTGCGCAGATTGCAAGGACTATATCAAAGGCTTTGATGCTTAATGAAGACCTTACAGAGGCAATTGCACTCGGCCATGATCTTGGTCACACCCCTTTTGGGCATGCAGGTGAGGCAGTGCTGAATGAGATATTCCCCGGTGGTTTTAAACATGTAATTCACAGCCTTAGGGTTGTCGAGTATTTAGAAAGAGATGGAAAAGGGCTTAACCTCACTTATGAAGTAAAAGACGGCATTGCAAAACACTCAAAAGGAATGGGGCCTCTTGATAACCCTAAATACAGACCGAATACAATGGAAGGGCAGGCAGTGAGAATCTCTGACCTTGTTGCCTATGCAAACCATGATCTCGATGATGCAGTGAGGTCTGGAATAATTTCAATTGATGATGTTCCTAAAAAATACATATCCGTTTTGGGAAAGACTAGCTCCGAGAGGATAAATAAAATGGTTACCGACATCATATTTGAAACAATTAAACTTGGCGAAAAAAAAGTGGTTATTAGTAGCGAGATTGAAGAAGTAATAGTGGGCCTTCGTAGTTATCTTTTTGATACGGTTTATATGGATGAGCGTATTAAAGGCACTTTTGGTAAAGCCAAAAAAGTGATAAAAGAGCTTTATGAATATTTTTGTGAAAATGAAGAAGTATTTTGGAAATTATATAAAAAGACGCCAATTGAAGGTGATTCTTTAGAAAGATCAGTTTGTGATTTTATTGCTGGTATGACAGATTCTTATGCCATCGCAACTTATGAAAAACTTTTTTTGCCTAAAAGATGGCAAAAAGACTAATCATTATGGTGTGAAACTTTTGAATTTTTTGTTTATAACTTTGTATGTAATGACAAAAATAATAGATATTTTGTTAATATTTAAAAAGACCACCCCCACCTTAATCCTCCCCCCTCAAGGGGGAGGAAATTTATATTTGTTCCTTCCCCCTCTGATGGGGGAAGGTCAGGATGGGGGTGGTACAAGTTTTCTTCCTTACACATATATTCATTTAGCTAGAACATTTGAGATAATATGTTCAACTTGGTTTGGAAATAGTTTTAGCCTCGCACCGGGAGTCCAGTTTTTTGATTAATTTGGGATCAGTGCCATTTTTAAATGCAAGGCCTTTGATGTATCCACTTGAAAAAGGTCTTGTTGATCATAATTTTAATATCTTTTATTACAATCCTTCCACGCTTTCAAAAAAACTAATGGAAAAAAAAGTGGATATTGGTTTGATCCCTGTTGCCGAGTTTTTAAAACATGATAACTATCTGGCATTGCCGGATATCTCAATTTCTTCTTATGGTAAGGTTGATAGTGTCGTACTTCTGAGCCGAGTTGATATAAAAAGTATTAAGACTGTTGCAATTGATAGCAGATCGCAAAGCTCCACCGCACTTTTAAAGATCATTCTTGAAATGTTTTTTGAGATTAAACCCACATATCTAAAAAGAGAAGTCGGGGATAATTTCTTGCAAGGTGTAGATAGCGGTATGCTAATTGGAAATTCAGGCCTAAAAGCACTTTACGAGGATAATAATAACTTTTTAATACATGATCTTGGAGAGCTTTGGACTAAACATACTGGGCTCCCTTTTGTATATGCTGTGTTTGCTCACAATAAAGAATTTGACCCTGGAAGTGATTATAAAAAACTGATTGAAGCAAGAGATAAAGGTGTTTCTATAATTCCTGAAATTGTTGATAAAGAGTATGAAAAATTAGGTTTAAGTAAAGAGCAATGTGAACTTTATCTTGGTGAGAGAATAAAGTTTGATCTTGATCCTGAAAAAATAAGAGGATTAAAAGAGTATCAAAAACTATTGTTTGAAATAAACGAAATAGAGAAAATTAAAGAAATAGAATTTTATGAATAATAAGGAGATTTAGTAATGGAAAAGATGAAGATGAGACTTGGTCACAGCCCTGATGCAGATGATGCATTTATGTTTTATGCGATAGCAAAAGATAAGGTTACCTCTGAAGAAGTTGAGTTTGAGCATGTTGTTGAAGACATTCAATCGTTAAACAAAAGGGCATTAATCGGTGATCTGGAAGTAACAGCTATTTCTGCTCATGGTTATCTAAAGGTGCAGGATAAATACCGGATTTTATCATGCGGGGCAAGTATGGGTGAGGGTTATGGGCCTATTGTGGTTAGTAAAACCAAGATTGATAGTTTAAAAGGGAAAAAAGTGGCAGTTCCGGGCAAACTTACAACAGCATATCTACTTCTTTGCCTTTATGCCGATGATTTTACTGCTGTGGAAGTTCCTTTTGATGAGATTATCGATGAAGTTAATAATGGAAATGTAGATGCTGGGCTTTTGATACATGAAGGTCAGTTGACCTACAAGGATTTTGGCCTTGAACTCCTGTTTGATATAGGTGAGCTTTGGGCAAAGGAAACTTCCCTGCCGATGCCACTTGGCCTTAATGTTTTAAGAAGAGATGTTCCCGAAGGTTTAGATAAGGAAGTTCACAGGGTACATAAGGAAAGTATTGAGTATGGCCTTGCAAACAAAAAAGAGGCTCTTGAATATGCAATGCAGTTTGGGAGGGGAATGGAAGAAGATATAGGTGAAAAGTTTGTTTTGATGTATGTGAATGAATATACAGTGGAGCTTGGTGATAAGGGCTTAGGGGCACTTGAGTACTTGTTTAATAAAGCCCATGAAAAAGGGTTAATTTCAGAAAAGCCAAAACTAGACATTTTGACGTAACAAAACTCTTGACTTAATACTTTATTTATAATAAGATTAGTGCAGAAGTTAGATATTTGATAATTTTCGGGAAAGGGTGGTATTAACCGACAATGGCAATCTATTCGAAAGGATAGTACGCAAAGCCAAGGCCTAACCTTAGATATTCTAAGTATGGTAGCTGGGTTGCCGAAGAAAATGCCCCTCTATTGCAATCCAAACAAGCTTCTTGTTTGTTAACAGCACCCCATCCCGTATATTTTTCATGGATTTCTGATGGGTGGGGAATGAAAGTTTTTACAAACGTCTTTCAGAAATCCATTGAAAAATTTAATAAGCCTTTCAAAATCACCTTTATCATTTGGTATCCTCAGTTTTTGATTCACCTCTATTTGCATTGCAGGAATATCCAGTTTTTTTGCAGCAAATTTTGTTACTGTCATTTGCTTTACAGCCGGAAAAACCTTCAAGCTTCCAATTGAAATATCGTTGCTTTTTGCTCTTAAATATAAGTTTTCTAACACTTTCTTATTTCCTAAAAGAAACTCCATGTCAGTTCCAATTCCCGGGTATATATCATATTTTCTTTTGCTTCCTGTTCCATGCAGATCCATAACAAATCTAATTTTATTTTTTGAAACAACTTTCTCCATTCTTTCTTTAAATTCACATTCGTCGTAATAGTTTGGATCAATATCCTGCACCTTGTTTGTATAAAGGCAGTGGCAATCAAGAACAGAATGAAGAATGGTGCCTATAGCGGCAGTATAGATCTCCATAATTTTTCTTTTCCCCTTTCTTATATGCACGGTTGCATGAGGGCAGGTTATTAATATTGGATTATTCCCGACTAAATGAATAGTATTTGGGAAAGTCTTATTAGGATCTTTTTTATAATATTCCCTATGTATTAACTCAAAATTTTTTGCAAATGTTTTTGGCTGTTTTATTGGTAAACCAAATGATGTTAGCCACTTGCCACTTTCAATAATATTTTCAAATAATAAATCTTGTTCTAAACCTGCTCCGGGCTCATAGATATAGAAACTATGTTTACGATAATTAATTTCTCTTCTTACAAAAAGCTTGTCTTCAAGTGATTCAACTTCATCAAGTTTCTTTAAAAAACTTTCAGACTGATTGGGAAGTTTGTAAAGTTCACCAAAAATTTGATTATCAGAATTTTCATCAAATATAGCTGCTGGGAAATCAAATTTTGTTTTATAAAGATTTCCTGGAATTGAATAAGTTTTTAGAAGTTCACAGTCTTTAAGATAATGGCTTCTAGATTCACCTTTTAGTAATGTGCCATAAACAAATAGATTCTCAGTTTTCGAGTTCATTTAGCTTTAGAGTTTAACATCTATTCTTTTCTCTCATATTGAATTTTATCAATTCTCTAACAGTTTCTTAACTATTTATTCATTGAGAATTAACAGTCTTGTAATGAAATATTAAGGAATCTTTAATAAAGGAGAGTTTGATGAATAAATTTTTTACACAACTTTTATCTTTCTTGTTTTTAGCTTTAGTTCTTGTTCCAAATAATCTTTATGCCGGAATCAGTCTTAGTTTTCTTTCAACTTTGGAATTGGAAGGAGATTTCGATGACGGTGCGGCGGAAATTTCTGCATTTGATCCTGTAAGTGAACAGCTTTTTACAATCAATAGTGCAACTTCAACAATAGATATTATTGATCTGAGTGATCCCGAAAATCCGTTTGTTTTAGACAGCATTGATCTTTCAGCATTTGGTGATGGACTTACAAGTGTGGATGTCAGCAGCAATGGAGTTGTGGCCGTGGCACTCACAGCAGATCCCGAAACTGATCCAGGTACAGTGGTTTTTCTTGATACAAGTGGAATGGTTTTAAGTAGCGTGACTGCCGGCCCACTTCCTGATAGTGTGAAGTTTACTCCCGATGGGATGACATTAGTTGTGGCAAATGAAGGTGAGCCAGGTTTTGATGATGAAGATTCATTAACAGTAGACCCAGAGGGTTCAATTAGTATTATTGATATCTCTGGTGGAGCAGGAAATGTGATGCAGTCTGATGTTTCAACTGCTGATTTTACTGCTTTTAATGGAATGGCCTTAGATAGCAGCATCAGGATAATTGGTCCAGACGGTATCGTTCAGCCAACAGTGGCGCAAGACCTTGAACCGGAATTTGTAACAATTTCAGATGATTCATCAACAGCTTTTATAACTATTCAGGAAAATAATGCGATAGCCGTTGTTGATATAGCAACTGCAACTGTGACTAATCTGTTCGGACTTGGTTTTAAAGATCATAGTGCTCCTGGAAATGGTTTTGACCCAAGTGATGAGGATGGGGGAATTAACATTGCTACTCAACCTGTAATGGGCATGTATCAACCGGATGGAATGGCCTTTTATAGTATGGGTTCGGGTTCATATCTCATTACTGCAAATGAAGGAGATTCAAGAGGTTTTGAAGAAACAAGTGTTGAAGATGTAACTCTTGATCCTACTGTATTTCCAGATGCTGAAGCACTACAGGCACCTGAGTTGTTGGGCGAACTTGAAATTACAAGTGCGAATGGATCGGATGATGGTGGCGTGACATTTCAGGAAATTTTTGCTTTTGGTGCCCGATCATTTTCAATCTGGGATGCAAACACCGGAGTGCAGCTATTCGATAGCGGGGATGATTTCGAACAGATTACAGCAGCTGAACTTCCTGCTGAGTTCAACTCAAATAACGACGAAAACGATTCTTTCGATTCAAGAAGTAATGATGCGGGGCCTGAACCTGAAGGAGTTGCTGTTGGTCAGGTTGGAGATAGTATTTATGCTTTTATCGGTTTGGAACGAATTGGAGGAGTAATGGTTTATGATGTAACTAATCCTGTGGCCCCCTCTTTTGTTCAGTATATAAATAACAGAGACTCTGGTTTTGATGGTGATTTGGAGTCTGACAAAGATGGTGCCGGAGATCTTGCACCTGAAGGTTTAGTATTTATATCTTCCGATGACAGTCCGTCTGGCAATCCTTTGCTTGTGGTTAGTAATGAAGTTAGTGGCACTGTTACATTATTTGGTATTCAGTTAATTGCATCTGGAAATGATGATGACGACGATGATGGAAATGGCTGTAGTAGTGTTGTAGGAAGCCCAAGTGCTAGTAGAGTAGCATTTAATATATTACTTCCAATGATTGTATTAGGGCTTGGAATAATTTCGAGAAAATTTAGAAGAAGAAAGTAATTAAAAGAATATTTTTAGTTAATATTGATGGAGAGGCTGCCTGCAATCTAAAAGGGCGGTCTTTTTTTATTTCTTATAACCTAAGCGTAATATAGCAATTAATCAGAAATTTATTTTGTTTCTGTTACAATATACTCCGTTTCTAATCTCAAATACCCATTAATATCATAACTGTTTGTATATGTTTTCTAAGAAGTTCTATTCCTGAATATATACTAATAAAAATCATGGAAATAGATTACAATATAATATTACTTGTTGTTTACGTGCTTTTAGCACTGGTTTTTTCTTTTCTGTGTTCAATTGCAGAAGCCGTGCTTTTGAGTATTACACCTGCATTTATTGAAGATCAGAAAAAAAAACGTCCAAAACGCGCTGCGCTTCTAAAAAAGCTGAAGCAGGACAGCGTCGACAGGTCACTTGCAGCAATCCTTTCTTTAAACACAATTGCACACACTGTGGGTGCGATAGGTGCCGGTGCACAGGCTACAATTGTAATGGGAAGCAAGTGGTTTGGTCTTTTTTCTGCTTTTATGACATTAATGATTCTTTTTCTCTCTGAGATTGTTCCAAAGACTATCGGGGCAGTTTACTGGACGCGTCTTGCCGGAATGACTGCGTTATTCGTTTATGCATTGATTAATATTTTATATCCGATTGTCTGGATCTCTGAAAAACTTACCAAATTTATTTCCCATGGTCAGGACGGCCATTTTTTCAGCAGGGATGAATTCATTGCGATGGCAAGGGTGGGAGAACAGTCAGGTCATATCAAGGATAATGAATCACGAATTATCAGGAATCTTTTCAGGCTGGACAACCTGAAAGTAAATGACATTATGACTCCGAGAAGTGTGATCGCAGCGCTTCCCGAAAACAAATCTGTTGATGAAATTTTTGAGTATGCAACCAGCAAACCTTTTTCCAGATTTCCTGTTTACGGTGAAGATATTGATGATATTTCAGGTTTTGTACTCAAAGACGATATTCTTTTGAATAAAGCCCGGGGAGAAAGTGAAAAGACACTGAGTGCAATAAGCCGCGAAGTCCTTTTTATCCCCGAGACTGTCAACCTTTTAGTTCTTCTTGAAAGCCTTGTTAACGACCGAAATCACCTTGCAGTGGTTATTGATGAATACGGGCGCACTGCAGGAGTTGTTACATTGGAAGATCTGTTTGAAACATTAATGGGAATTGAGATAGTGGATGAAATGGATCAGATAGAGAATTTACAAAATCTTGCACGCAAACTCTGGAAAGAGCGTGCAAAAAAACTTGGCATCGAAGATGAAAATACAGATCAGTAATTTAAAACCAGGTGAAAATATGCTGGCAAAAGCTGGTTTTATCCGGATATTGACTTATCAAATATATAATTACCCCTGACCATTGAAAATTCCAGGTTTTCGGTGTTGCTTTTTACAACTGCTTCATAGGGATCATGCGCTTTTTTTTTGTAGTTTAGGCATATCAGATCAGCATCTTTCCCCTTCTCAATACTTCCAATCCTATCTTCCATGAAAAGTGATCGAGCTCCGCCAAGAGTTGCAAAATAAATGGACAAGAAAAAATTGTTTTCAATCCCTTTTTCGATCAACATTGTATTAATTGCCCTAATTTCATTAAAAAAGTTGAGATCATGGTTGCTTGAAAGGCCATCAGTTCCTAAACCAATTCTTTTAAGATTACTAATCAATTCAAGTTTTGGTTTACCAACATTAAGCAAAACGTTACTTCTTGGGCATAGAATAATTGAAATGTCATAATCGTTTACAAAATTTATATCTTCCTCATCTATTTGCACCATATGAACTGCTGAGAGTTTTGTGCTCTTTTTAAGATAGCTTGCGATGTATTCAGTTGGTGATTTGGACGTTTTTCTCTCGAAATTCTTTTTTCCAATCATTGGAAAAATCATTTCCTCAAAACCATTTTTAATCTTTTTCAGAAAATGAACTTCATCTTTGCTCTCTGCAAGATGAATTGAAATAGGTATGTCTTTTTCTGAGGCATTATCAAATGCACTTTTTAAAAGTTTTGGGCTGCAAGAGTAGGGTGCGTGTGGAAAAGGCCTTTCTTCATATAACTCATTTTTTTCAAAACTTAGCGAATCTGTATTTTCATATTTGCTGTCGACAAGTTCTTTAAAAAGAGCAGTTCTTAGTCCAGAGTTTTTTAGTATTGGGATATCAAGCCCATCATAAGAAGAGATTTCTCCCACGGTTGTAACACCACTGTTTATTAAATCCCTGATTCCAGTTTTTACAGAGTTCTCAATCACATCATTAGCCGGTCCGATAGACTTTGCTTTAATTATTTGCTCGAGCCACTTAATAAAAGAAGTAAAATTGTCGATTTTTTTTTGTATCCAACCAAGCTCAAGGTGAGTGTGTGCATTTACAAATCCTGGCAGGATTATTGAGTTTCCTTTATAAACAAAATTGTAATCGGGATATTTGTTTTTAATTATATCTTTTGGGCCGATATCAATAATTTTTCCTTCAGATATGGCAATTGCACTTTCATTAATTGGATTGCTGCTTATTGGAAGAATTATAGGTGATGCTAAAACTATATTCTTCATTGGTCTTTGGTTTATAAATTAATAGTAGAGGGGTTTTGGATTTTATTTAGAAAGTCTTTACTAAAAGTGCCACTGGAAATCTCTTCAACTTCCCCGCGCATCTTAATACTCCAGTCGTCTCTGATTTTTATATCAAGTTCGCCGCCTGGCATCAATACTTTTACTTCATTTGATGTGAGATTTGACTTTGTGCATGCCGCAGCTGCAGCACAGGAACTGCTTCCCGATGCAAGCGTGTACCCCGCACCTCTTTCCCAGATAAGGATCTCAATTTCGTTTTTGTTGTTCACTTTAACAAACTGCACGTTTGTACGGTTGGGAAATATGCTGTTGTTTTCAATCTTGGGACCAAGTTTTCTTAGATATTCTTCATTGAGATCATCCACAAAAACTACGCAGTGTGGATTCCCTACCGAAACTGCTGTGTACTTTAATATTTCGCCGTTAATTCTGAGTTCTTCTTCAATAACCTCTCTGCTTTCACCTTCAACAGGTATTTCATCACTGTTGAAAGTGGCTTTTCCCATCTCAACCGTAACAAAATTCACAAGATTGTTATTTACTTCAAGTTCGGCGGAAACAAGGCCACCAAGAGTATCTATCGAAAAACTTTTATTGTTAGTGTGTCCATGTTCATAAAGATATTTTGCAAAAATCCTTAACCCATTTCCACTTTTTTCGGCTTCGCTACCATCTGGGTTAAGTATTTTTAAACCAAAATCTGCTTTGTCTGTAGGCACTAAAAGTAAAATCCCATCAGACCCGATTCCATAATTTCTATGACAAATAATTCGTATAACCTTCTCACTGAGCTCAAAGTTAATATCTACTGAGTCCAGGACAATATAGTCATTTCCGAGTCCGTGGGATTTCACATAAGAGTTCATTTGAAAAAATTAACCTTCAAGTATAAAAGTGATCTTTACATGAGCTCTGTATTCAGAAATCTGCCCATTATTAATATGAGCATTCATTTTTGTTACTTCAACCCCGGTTAGACCTCTAATCGTCTTGTTAGCTCTATCAAGAGCTTCTTTCACCGCATCGTCCCATGATTTTGTGGATGAACCTATTACCTCTGTAATTCTTGCTACTGCCATAATTCTGCCTCCTTAATAATTTGATTCTTTATTTTACAATAATATATGGTTGAAATAAAATGGGGTTTACCTCTTGTCGGTTAAATCATTTTACTTTTGGAAAATCTGGATACTTATATATAGTTGGCTAAAAACAAAGTAGCTTATTAATTATTATTAAGCTTTTGTTTGAGAAAATCATTTATATAGGATTCAAACTCTTTTGATTTGTTCTCTGATGAACTTTCGTTTTTGTAATACTGGCCAATAATGTTTTTATTAAGGTTTTTTTCAAAAGATTCAAAAAGGATTTTAAAATAGTCAAAATATGGACTGCTATATTCTGCGTGTTTATTATTCATACACCAAATACCCCTTGGCGTTGAAATATAACAAATAACGGATTCTTTGCAAATAAGTTGAAGCAACTATAAATTCTTACATGCAATTGTTAATGTTGATTATCAGGTTTGTAAAAAATATTATGTATAATACGAGGATGGATTCTAGAGTTACGTTTTTATCAATAGTTATTATCGCTTTATTACCATTGTTCAGTCTGAGCATTATTCCTCAAAAAACCTATGCCCAGGAAATTGAAACAGGGCCCGTTGAAGATGTAGTAGTTTTCAATAAGACTTTCGGATCCATGTTGCCACTCACAGGGCCTTACTCTGTTTTAGGAGAAAGGGCAGCAAAGGGTATTGCCTCAGCTGTGCAACTCAGCGAGAAAGGACTTTTGTATCAAATGTTTTTAAGGGATGTAGGTGAGTTTGATAAGAATGTTCTCAATATTTACAGCAGTCTTGTCTCAGAAAGTAATGTTTCATTTGTCTTAGGCCCGCTTACATCAGGTTCTGCAAAACAAATATCTACTCTGATTGACAGATATAAAGTGCCAACTATTACATTCCCCGTGTTTGGCGACAGTGTGAAAAGCAGTGCAAACATAATAAAGTTTTACTACCCGATTGAAGATCAGGTGGAGTATCTTGCGGATTACACAATTAATTCATTAAAGCTGAAAAAATTTGCAGTTCTCTATCCTAAAACAAAATTCGGCACAAGATTTAAGGATAAATTTATAGACTATGCAAAAACAAAAGGTGGAAAGTTTTTGCATGTAAGTTCCTACTCACAGGACCTCACAGGAATAGAAGTGGAACTTGACTGGATTAAACCATTTAGTCCTGAAGTAATAGTGATAGCTGATAACCCTTCAAGGGCGGCGAGCATTATTTCACTTCTCACTAAAGATAAGACTTTCACAAACGTGCTATTTGTTGGCCCTAATACCTGGAACACAAAATATTTTTCCGATCTTCTTGAAAAGGAAGTTGATGGGTTGATCCATAAAGCAATATTTACTGATTACCTCAATACTGAATCAAGTGAATGGAAAACATTCTCAGATTTTTATACCTCGACATTTAATGACAAACCCGGGTTGTTTGAATATCAGATTTATAAAGTTACAAAGCTTTTATTTGCGCTTGATAATAATGGAGATGAAAAAACCAGGCTCTTTGATAAAATAGCAAATCTTAATACTTCAAAGGATTTTAGGGTTAAAAAAACAAAAACTGGTCTTGAGATATATCCGAAGCCACTTTTACTTTCACTTGAAGGCGAAAAATTTAGAGTGTTGAAGTAAAACTATCCAAAGTTGTGCTGGCCCGGGATTATATATCCAATCAGAAAAGTAAGTACTATTATTGCAAACCCTATTACTGCCCCGAGTGCAGATTTCCTTCCTTTCCAACCTAAGGTAAGTCTTCCATTTATAAGAAGTGCATAGAGAATCCATGTCACAGTCGACAAAGTTTCTTTTGTGCCCCATATCCAGGTTTCTCCCCAAATTTCTTTTGCGAGAATGTGCCCTGAAACAAGCCCTATTGTTAAAAAAGGAAAGCCCACAAGCAGGCTAAAATGGCTTATTCTATCAAGGGTTGTAAGAGAAGGAAGCTTTTTTATATTGGATGTTATTTTTTTTGTTTTAAGTTGATTTTCCTGAAAAATGTAAAGAAGTCCGGAAATAAACGCTATGGCGAAAAAGGCCTGTCCAAGGAAAATCAGAATTATATGAATAAGTATCCAGGGGTTGTTTAAAGTCGGATCATTTGCAATTACCCCACCTGGAATAATTATTGATTGTAGTACTCCCAAAAACACAATTGGAGAGATAAATGCCCCAAACACGGGGGTTTTAAACTTGATTTGTGAAATTAGAAACACAACGGCAATGAGCCAGGAGAAAATAAAAACTGATTTTGATGCCCCTCCTGCAACAACATCGCCTTTGATTAGAAAACCGGATAGAAGGGCAGAATGGCAAATCACCCCGGCAAGAATAAAGAATAACGCAGCTTTGGAAATTTTGTTATCCTGAAGCCAAAGATAAGTTTCAAAAAGCACAAAGGAAATGAAATATAAAAGAACTACAAGATAGATAAAATCCATTTGAAGATAGTTTATAGCCGCAATATGTAATTACAAATAAGAGTTATTGTTGTTTTCAATGACTTTTCTAATAGTCTTTTCTCTTAATTGGCCTTGCAAAAATGGCCGTAAAGAAAATGAATTAATATTGCGTTAATAAGTATCCAGGGTTGCGGGATGATTTGGATACTTTAGCAATATTCATTTATTTTTAGCTGAATTTTTGCACAGCCTTGATTTTTGTTTCTTTGTATCAAGACAAAGAAACTACAACTACTTTGCAATATGTTCTTTTTGGACCCCCATCTTAATCTTCCCCCGCTACAACGCAGGGGAAGAGAATTATTGTTTCCTATTAATGAAACTAAAAATTTACTTTAAGTAAAAGAAAATATAGTGCCAAGATGTGTTACTAAACTATTGTTAATGCTCTGACAATTCTTTCAGGCTTTCTGCCTGAAAATAAGTGCTGAGGGATTCAATAAGTTCGTTCATATCTCCATCAAGTATTGATTCCATTTTATGAAGAGTAAGCCCGATTCTGTGATCGGTGATCCTGCCTTGCGGAAAATTATAGGTTCTTATCTTTTCGCTTCTTTCTCCTGTGCCCACCTGGCTTTTTCTATTGTCTGATATTTCACTAAGCCTTTTTTCTTCTTCAATCTCAAACAGTTTTGCCCTAAGCATTTTCATTGCGTGAGCCCTGTTTTTATGTTGAGATCGCTCATCCTGGCACTGAACAACAATCCCGCTTGGCACATGGGTAATCCTGATTGCTGAGTCAGTTTTGTTTACATGCTGCCCGCCTGCTCCTGATGCCCTGTAGGTATCTACTCTTAGATCCTTTTCATCAATATCTATCTCCACATCATCCACTTCCGGAAGAATTGCCACTGTGGCAGTAGAGGTATGTATTCTGCCGCCCGTTTCAGTGGCAGGTATTCTTTGTACCCTGTGAACACCGCTTTCATACTTTAGTTTGCTGTAGACTCTTTTACCTTCTATTGAGGCAATGAGTTCCTTTATCCCACCAATATCAGTATCACTTATACTTATTGTTTGCAGTTTCCATCTGTTACTTTCACAGTATTTTGAATACATTCTGAGAAGGTCAGCAGCAAAAAGCCCTGCTTCATCACCACCCGTGCCTGCCCTTATCTCAAGAAACACGTTTCTTTGATCATTTGGATCTTTGGGGATTAATAGAAACTTAAGTTTGTCTTCAAGTCCTGTTTCTTTTTCTCTTAGTTCATTAATTTCTTGCTGAGCAAGTTCACCTAATTCTTTATCATCCAAAAGCGATTCATTATCTTTTATAGTGCCCAGGGTTTCTTTATACTCTCTATAAGTGGTGACGACATCCTCAATGTCAGATCTTTCCTTTGCATATCTGTGAATGTTTTCGGGATTAAGGTCGGGATCACTTAAAAGTTTTTCAAGATCTTCAAACTTTCTTTCAACTTCTTCAAGCCTTCTTAGAATTCCTTCATCAGCCATAGCGGGTATTTAAGATTACATAACTTGAAATAAATTCAAGAAAATATTAAACTAATGGACTAATCATGGGATCGATGGAAATTCTTGAGAACAAGCTTAGGGACTATATATCCAAAAATGATAAATTGTTTAATGATTACGAAGAGTTATTAAAAGAAGTTAATGTTTTAAAAGAAAGTGTAACTAAGCTTGAAATGGAAAAAGAAGATATCAAAAAAACTATTGAAGGTGTTATTGGAAAAGTGGAACTCTATCTAAATAATGCCAGTGGTTAAATTATGGAACGTGTAAAAATCAATTTTTTTGGCAAAGAGTACTCGATAATAACAGATGCTGAAGAAAGCTATGTTAATGAAATTGCTGCCTATCTCGAAAATAAAGTTAAAGAGGTAAGCAAAGACGACCCCAACGTAGTGATATCACACTCTTTCCTTTTGGCTTCTCTCAAGATCCTTGATGATTTTTTTAGATTAAAAGAAGAGTTTAAGGACTATAAGGAAAGTGCTGAACAAAAATCAAGAGGAATGGTCGAGCTGCTCGACTCTTGCTCAGAATACGAAGCATTCAGAAATCCTCAGGAAGGAAAAGAAGAGCTTTTTAAAAGGGAATAAGCTTTTTTTTGATGAACTATTTGAGTATGATCTGAACAATAAACAACTAGATGAAAACCTTCTCTCTGCTAAGGGTATTGATAACAATAAAAGCAGGCTTAGAACTCTTTTACTTTCAAAACGAAAAAAATTATCTGAAAACGAAATAAAGATAAGAAGCAATATAATTGCTGACACTTTATTTTCACTTGAAATCTATAAGAAATCTCAAAATATTGCACTTTATCATCCGATAAACGGCGAAGTCTGCACAAATATAATCTTTAATAAATCTGTTTTAGATGGGAAAAAACTTTATTTTCCAAAAGTTTTAGGTTCTTTCCTTGAATTTTATTTAGTTAATGATTTTTCGGATCTTGAGCCTGGATTTAAGGATATTCCTGAACCGGGTGCCGAAGCGACGAAGATTAATAAGGATGATCTGGATTTGATACTAATCCCAGGTCTAGGTTTTGACAAGTTTGGAAACAGGCTTGGCTACGGGGGAGGATTTTTTGATAAATATTTAGAAGACTTACCCAAACACAAATCGGTGGCCCTTGCTTTTGATCTTCAGGTTTTAGATTGCCTGCCAGCCCGGAAACACGATATGAAAGTTGGCCGGATAATAACCGAGAGCAAAGCTATAAACTGTTTGGGTTTAAAAGGAGGTTTACAATGCAAACCGTAATTTTTCCACTTATTGCTTTTGTTGTAGGGTTTGCTGTTCATTTTATATACAGAATGGTTCTGGATAGAAAAGATATCCAGTTAAGTACAAATAAATCTCATCTAATTTTAAAAGAAGCAGAAAGTGAAGCTGAAAAGACTGTTACAAAAGCTGAACTTAAAGCAAAAGACCTAGTTGAGAAAAGAAATAACCAGATGAATAAGATGGTCAGCGAGAAGCAAAAGGAGCTTTCCAAGATAGAGAACAGGCTAAGCTCAAAAGAAGAAAATCTTGATAAAAAGTTTGAAAAGATAGAGAAAAAAGAAGTTGATTTAAAAGTGCTTGAGGCTGAGTTAGAAAAAAAAGATGTAAGCCTTGGGGAAAAACAGAATGAGCTCGACCAAACCCTTGAGATTGCAAGGACGAAGATAGAAGAGATAGCGAGTATGTCGAGAGAGGCAGCCAAAGATGAGCTCGTGAATATTGTTGAGAATGAAGCTAGGCACGAGGCCACAAGAAGATTAAAGCTTATTGAGGAAGAACTTAACAACACTGCTGAGGAGAAGGCAAAAAACATTATTTGCCTTGCTATTCAAAGGTATGCAGGTGAGTACACAAGTGAGAAAACCCAATCTGTTGTGGATCTTCCTAGTGATGATATGAAAGGAAGGATTATTGGGCGTGAAGGCAGGAACATAAGATCGCTCGAAATGAGAACAGGTGTAGATATTATTATTGATGATACTCCTGAGACAGTTGTTATCTCATCCCTAAATCCTATTAGAAGAGAGATTGCCAGACTTTCACTTGAAAAACTTATTGCAGACGGAAGGATTCATCCAACACGGATTGAAGAGATCGTGGAAGAAGTGGAAGCTGACATTCAAAAAGAGATTCAAAAAGCCGGTGAAGATGCGCTTTTTGATCTTGGACTTCACAACATGCACCCCGAGCTTGTTAAGCATGTTGGTATGCTTAAATACAGAACAAGTTATTCACAAAACATCTTAAACCATTCTGTTGAAGTTGGTTTTATTTGTGGAATTTTAGCTGCTGAGATTGGTTACGACATTAAGCTTGCCAGAAGGGGAGGGCTTCTTCATGATATTGGTAAGTCAGTTGATCATGAAGTGGAAGGTAACCACGTAGATATTGGTGCTGATCTGGTTAAAAAATATAGAGAACCAGCTGATATTATTGATGCAATAGCAAAAGCACATGATCCTCAACCCCAGGGGATATTGCCTTTACTTGTGCAGGCAGCTGATGCTATTTCTGCTGCACGTCCGGGAGCAAGGCGTGAGTCTTATGAAACTTATGTAAAAAGAATTAAGGATATAGAAGATATTGCCGCTTCTTTTAACGGAGTTGAGAAGTGTTATGCGATCCAGGCAGGAAGAGAAGTGCGCGTGATAGTTGAAAACACAAATGTAAGTGATGATGAAGCAGCAATGCTGTCTCATGAAATTGCTAAAAGAATTGAAAGTGAAGTTGCCTACCCAGGTCAGGTTAAGATAACAGTAATAAGAGAAACCCGGGCAAGCGCAATCGCTTCTTAGAATACTTTAAGGGAGATAATTCAAAGTTGTCTCCCTTTTTTTATCAGAAACTTATAAACTGATGTCAAAATTCACTAACCCATACAACCGCTTTAAACCAGATGAACTTTTCCTTCGTGATGAACTTGCAATTGATAGAACTTTATTAGCTAACGAGCGAACATTTCTTGCCTACCTTCGAACTGCAATAGCTCTTGTCTTGGCAGGAGTAACTTTTATTCATTTTGCCAGTCATAGCTGGCTTGAAATACTGGGTTTTGTCTGTGTTCCGGTAGGCCTTATTATTTTATTAATTTCTGTTGTTAGATACAAAAAAATGAAATCAAATATTTTGGGTGTTAGGAAGCGGTTATCAGAGTAAAGTTAAATATAGGTTATTTAATCTAATATTTTATTTAAAGGTGCTTTCAATTTTTTCTAAGCTTTTACATGCTTTGACTTAATATAAAAAATAATTAAAATTTGATTTGTATGAATATAAGCGAGTTGTTGGAAAACATTTGAGTTTAATCAATAGTTATCCGTAGAAGCAGGTGATTCAACTTTGTAAAATATAAAATTAGGTATGGGTAGAATAATTGGAAGATATATTTGAAGGTCTTTTCAAAATGATTCTGCGATTAATCGGTTATATATTCATCGATATCGTGTTTGAATTAGTTATCAAAATGCCTGGATATCTAATTTTACGAACGTTTAAAGATAAGAATGATATTAACACGGATGGGTTTGCTGTGGTGTTTTTAGGAGTAATGTTTTGGATTACTTTAATTATTAGCTACTTCGTATTCATTTATTAAATTGGCATTTGTTGTTTTGTACACCCTAAAGCAAATGGGGAAGTTCATAAAAATTCTTTAAAAGACATTGATGTTCCTTTGGGCAGTGTAGTTAGCTGTATAATTAATAAGAGGTAGATTTAGTCTTGTTTTATATTGCATACTGATTAATAAAAATTAACTCTCATCAGAATCTAAAAACATATCAAAAGTTTCCAGATGGCTATCAGTTGAAAAAGCTTCTTTTGGCAGAGTGCCACTTTTTGCATGCCCTTTTATAAAAGCATCTGATTTGACCCAGTTCTTGAAATCCTTTTCTGTATCCCAAAATGTCATAACAACATAAGGATGTTCTGAATCTTTTGGCCTGAGCACAACATTACGAACAAAACCTTTCATCTTATCAACTTCATGTGCACGATCCCTGAACCTTTCCTCAAAAACATCTGTGTAACCCGGGTTTATAAAAATTCTGTTCATAGTAACAAACATTTAATTCTCCTTTTTAAAAACAATTATTGTATTTCACTTTAGTTATTAAGATTGAGTATAACTTTCAATGTTAAAAAAAGTTAGAAACGAATAAAGACTCACTTTTTAAGTCGGACTTTATGACTAAAGTTATTAAGTTAGACTTATAGTAGTTTTTTATAGGAGAAAAAATGAATAAAAAAGCTGTTCTTTACCGTATGGTAACTGACAAACATATATGCCCTTACGGTATAAAATCCAAAGATTTATTGCAAAGAGAAGGTTATAAGGTTGAGGATTATAAGCTGAAAACCAGGGAGGAAACGGATAAGTTCAAGGAAAAACATGGTGTTGAAACAACTCCTCAAACCTTTATCGATGATAAACGTATCGGCGGATACGATGATTTGAGAAAGTTTTTTGGTCTGGAAAGCAAGCAAGATAATGAAGGAACTACATATCAACCAGTAATAGCAGTATTTTCAGTAGCTTTCTTTATGGCAATAGCTACTAGTGTATCAATGACAGATTTTTCTGTAGTAAGGACAATAGAACTATTTATTGCAATTAGTATGTGCATCCTCGCAATTTTAAAACTGAGGGATTTATTCGCATTCTCAAATCAATTTATTACTTATGATCTTTTAGCGCGCCGTT
>JAJCZR010000067.1 GCA_029262295.1 Deltaproteobacteria bacterium
TCCTTCAAATCCATCAGGGCAATCACATGTAAACGAGTAAACACCATCTGTGCAAGTTCCGCCATTCAGACAAGGATCAGGATCACAATCATCTATATTTGTTTCGCACATATCTCCTTCAAATCCATCAGGGCAATCACATGTAAACGAGTCAACACCATCTGTGCAAGTTCCGCCATTCAGACAAGGATCAGGATCACAATCATCTATATTTGTTTCGCACATATCTCCTTCAAACCCATCTGGGCAATCGCATGTAAAAGCATCTGCTCCGTCATCTGTGCAAGTTCCTCCATTCAGACAAGGCTCAGGATCACAATCATCTATATCATCAAATGTTGCGGTACATGTTGCATTATCCCCATTTATTGTGACTTCACCATCATTTGGTGGGTTATCGAAATCCATGTCGGTGTTCATACAATCCATGCCAAATCCTTCAAATGTTGAACCGGAAGCTTCCATTGCACTCAAAGTCAATGTTTGTCCATCTCCTACATCTTCTGTGCAATCATCTGAAGCAGGGAGAGTAATATCAGAACAATTTATACCCTGTCCTGTAACAGCACCTTCACCGGTTCCATTAATTTGAACACTTAAATTAAAGAATTCATTTGTATTTGTTACAAAACATTCTATTTCTTGAGTACCCATAATTGAAAAATCGACCATTAATGAAGGATCTGCATCATTATCTATTGTCACAACAACATCGGGAGGACCAAGAGGACCATTACCATCAGAACATTCTGCACCCACCGCAATAAAGCCTGTTGGGTTTGACTCTGTTAATACATATCCGGTATTAACAGGAATATCATCACCTGCTCCAACAACATCAAAGGGATATGATTCTCCATCCCTTAGTGTAAAAGCTGTAGAAAAGGTTGATCCATCTACATCATCTTCTAAGGTAAAAGGAAACATAGTGTTTGTATCAAAAATAGTAGAATCTACTTCTTTTGTTAATTCAAAATTAAATCCAGCACTTGCATTTATTGTTGAAAAATTAAGGCTTAAACAGAAAACAAAAGCAAAGAAAAAACACAAAAAACAACTTTTCATTATTTTATTCATATCATCCTCCAATGGATTTATGATTTTAAATGCTAATTTTAGAGTAATTGTATCAAAATAACATGGCTTTGTACACTTTTTGCAAATTATTACATTTTTTGTATTTAGGGAACAAATTTTCACTAAGAAACATTTAGAGAATTAAAAGGTTTTCAGACTATCCAAAAGAATTGTTACAGGTCCCGAGTTAACGAGATTAACTTTCATGTTGGCACCAAAAATACCTGTCTTAACTTTAGTTACTTTCGCTTTTAATTTTTCTATAAATTCTTCATAAATCTTTTCAGCACACTCTGGTTTAGCAGCTTTATCGTAAGATGGCCGCCTACCCTTTCTGCAATCTGCATAAAGAGTAAACTGTGAAACTAAAAGCACTTCACCTTCTATATCCAAAAGACTTAAATTCATTTTCTGATCTTCATCCTCAAATATTCGAAGATTACTTATCTTATCAACCAGATAATCAATATCATTATTAGAGTCTTCATGAGTAATTCCAAGAAAGATTAGCAGGCCTTTTCCAATTTCTCCTACAACTTTTTCATCTACCTCAACACTTGCACTTTCAACTCTTTGGATAACGGCCCGCAAATTATTTCCCTTCTTTTATAAGTCTTAAAAGTCGTTCAATATTTTCAATATTGGAATCATCAGAAAGTTTCTGAAGAATTTCGACATATTCTTCAATATTATTAACTTTCAACCTAATCTCAATCTCGTTTGTTTCAAAGTAGGGATGATGAAATAAATTAAGGTTTCTAATTGATTTAAGACCTTTAGCTTTCTCTTTAAATTTTTCTTCCACTTTCATCAAGTTTGGGTAACGCATAAACCTGACTTTCTTTTTAAAATCATTTTTATTGGGATTATTTCCAATATCATCAAAAATTCCATCAATACATTTATCAAAAGAAATATTATCCCGCTTTGATATTTCATAAACCTCACGAAGAATTTCCCTTGTCTCATTATTATTAAAGCGAAACTTCCTGAATACTTTATTGATAACAATCTCTTTGTAATTTTCATCTTCTATTTCAGAAAACATCGCAAGCTGCTCGAAGGTGAAGTAATCATCATAAAAAAGTTTTTTTATCTCATAATCTAATAAAGCAACAGCTATAAATTTCAAAAGATTATTTTTTGAAGGTTTTATTGATAGTTTGGGAAGTACAGTTTTCAAAAGCTCCTCGTCTGAGAGCCCGCATAAGACTTTGAATTTACCTATAAGCTCTGCCTTATCAAGGTCATTAAACCTTTGTTTATTATCAAAATAAACTGTGTATAAAAAATCGGGGATTTTTTCTTTGTAAAAGGGCAACACGTTTGCAACAACTGATGTTTCACCAAGCTCTTTTAAGGCCAAAACCCTTTTCCAGCCGGTAATGATCTTAAAATTCTTTTCTGTGGAAGTTAAAACAACAGGGTTTATCTGGCCAATACTTTTTATAGATTCAATAAGTGCTTTGTCTGGTGTTGGGTCACCACAAAGATAACTGCGGTCGGCAAGATCAATAGCGAAAATATCTATTTTTTCGACATGCATTAAAAAATAGTTATTAAGCCAAGCACAGAACCAAGAGTATTAAGCGGCGCTATATCTTCAAGAGTATCAAGGTTTTTCTCAACTTTCTTTATAGTGTTCTTTGAATCCTTGTAGAGCTGATCGTCATTTATAAGTTTTCCAACAGTGCCTTTTCCATCATCCACTTTAGCAAGAATAGAGTTTAATCTTTTTACTGCCTCATTAACTTCATCATAAAGCTCTTCATCTTTAAGAAGCCTTCCAACAGTGCCTTTTTCAAGATCCATACTGGATGTAATTTTATTAACATTTATAAGCGACCCTTTTGCAAGATCAAAAAACTCTTCATCCCTCATCATCCTTGCGAATGTGCCATTCCCATTATTTATTCTGTCTGTAAGATCACCGACATTGGTAAAAGCGTTTGTCAACTCATTGTAAAGCGTGTCATCATTAAGAAGCTTTCCAAGAGTACCTTTTCCCTCAGAGAGATTACCAGTGATGGTCTCAATATTCGAAACAATTCCTTTTGCATCTTCATTTTCGCCTGAGGCAAAAACACCCAGAGCTGAATCTACTGAATTAACGATAGAACCGACTTTGTCAAATATTGCATTTAGATCAGTTGGTTCCACGCTTGGCAAAACATCATAAGGCTCCACGTGCTCGCCCCTGCCAAAAGTAAGGCTCAAATAGTTTGTGCCTAAAAGGCTTATAGAACGGATGCTTGCAACGGAATCCTTTCTAACTTCAGAATCCCTTTTCACTCTCATAAACACTTTTACCTTTCCGTTTTCAAGTGTCACATTTGAAACTTTACCAACTACAACACCTGAAAGTTTTACAGAGTTACCTTCTCTCAGCTCGGATATTCTATCAAAATAGGTGAATATCAGTTTTTCTTTTTTCACAAATGGGATGCTGTCGAGAAAATCAAAAAGCCCTAGAAGTATTATTACACCTATTACAAAAAATAACCCGACCTTCACATCATTTCTTATCTTCAATTTTGATTTCCTCCATTTCTTATCTCAAATTTTGGTGAGATCAAATTTACAACTGCCGAATTTTTAGAATTTTCTATTTCCTTCGCCGTTCCAACTTCGGCAATTATACCATCACTAATTATAGAGATCCTGTCGCCTATATAAAAGGCTAATTCAATATCATGGGTAACTACTATCTGGGTAACAGTAACATTTCTTTTAAGGTCAAGGATAAGATCACCAATTGTTTTTGTCATTACGGGATCA
>JAJCZR010000068.1 GCA_029262295.1 Deltaproteobacteria bacterium
GCTTTATCGTTGGGTTTAGAGGAGACAGTAGCAATGATAGCTGAGGCAGTGCAGACACACTGAAAGTTAGTTTAAATCAAAATTGTATATTTGTATCAGATCTATAAACAAACAAGTTTAAATGGCACTTAAATGGCAAAATCAATCTTTTATCTTCAATAATCATATACAGGAATATTATTAAAATAACCTCGTAAAACATCAAGAAATTCATAATCCTCCTTATACCATCTTTTAAGATTATTGATCGACCTTTCGCTCAGGTGTTTATCAAGTCCATTTGGGCTTCTATGAGACTCCACAAAATCTGGATCAGGTAATGAAACCTTGACCGAAAGACCTATAATATTAGTTAAATTAGAAAAGTCATTACAAAGAAATTCCTGAGATCCTACATATAGGATATCGTTAATACGACTCTTAAAATACTCCTCGTTAACAAACCATTTCCAGTATGAGTCTCTAACATGCTGAATTGAGTTCATAGCATTTATTCCTTCATTGCGAAGGACTTTCTCGTTTGATGAAAGGCTGAGAGCCAGTTTTTCAGGGGTTGAAAAGCGTGTAAAAGCAAAAGCTTCTTTACGACTCCAAGGTACATTATATAAGGGTCTTCCCATTCTTTTACGACAATAAAAACCACTAATAAATCTGGAAACAGGGTCGCGGACAAAGAAAAAACATTTTTCTCCTGCCGGTATGTTGTTTAGATGAAAAGAGTGTTTGTGTAACTTAATTCTGAAATTATCAGTTACAGCTCCATGAAGGGTTGCTTTTACTGCAGATCCTCCAGTTTTGCCTATATGTAAAAAATGAATTCGTCTTCGGTCATTAAGATGATCTGAGCAAATCTCAAGGCTGTTATGAATTAATTTACTGATACGTTTATTTATAAGCTTATAAGGTAACATTGCACTTAAATATAATAATCTTCAATATGCCAGCTATATTTATACTTTGAAATTATAACTAATTGCAAAAACTATATTACAGAAGACATTATTAGCGGAATAAGAAATGGCAAAAAGACAAGGTGGATATTTAGTAGCGAAAACACTTTATGATCTGGGTGTAAGAGATATTTTTACTCTTGCCGGCGGTCATATAAATCCAATATACAAAGCCTGTACTGATCTTGGAATACGTCTTATAGATACTCACCATGAACAGGGAGCAGCAATGGCTGCTGATGCCTATGGCAGGGTTACAAGAAGGCCGGGAGTATGCCTTGTGACTGCAGGGCCTGGGTTAACTAACACCTTAACTGGTGTCGCAGGTTCATATCTTGCAAACTCGCCAATGCTCTTGATTGCAGGAAGGTCTGGGATTGAGGAAAATGACACTCTTTCACTCCAGGAAATTGATCAGATGGCAATGGTTAAGCCTGTTACTAAATGGGCACGAACTATCTTCGATATAAACAGAATTCCTGAATATATTTCAAATGCTTATAAAATTTCGATTATGGGAAAACCCGGGCCTGTTTATCTAGGCACATCCTATGAAGTCTTATATCCAAAAACAGATACCAAAGAACTCTCAAACTTTGATCTTTCAGTTCCTAAAACAAATTATGATCCAAAATCTTCACAGATAGAAGATACAATAAGCCTGTTAAAAAAAGCAAAAAGACCAATTGTGATTTTTGGAAGCGGCAGTTGGTATTCCAAAAGTGAAACAAAGCTTGAAGAATTTATCAAAAATCTTCAAATACCTGCTTTTACATTAAATATGGGAAGGGGAATTATCCCTGATAAATATATCTTTGGTTCTGCAAGCCCATCTTCACCAAAAGGTTTTAGAGAGATTGCAGGTAAAGCGGATTTAATCTTACTACTTGGAATAAGGCTCAGTATTTATATCGGATTTGGTAATTCCTTTAACAAAAAAGCAAAGATAATGCAGGTGGATATAAATCCTGAGGAAATAAGCAGAAATGTAAAAGCTGATCTTTCAGTTATTTGTGACTTAAAGTCATTTGTTGAAAAAACTAATAATTACTTTAAAGAAAATTCAGAAAAACTTGATTTTCAAAAATGGTATTCTGAAGCATCAAAGATTAAAGAAAAAACTTATAAAGAGTTTTCAAAAAAAATCCTTGGCTCCAGAAAAAAAGCTATACATGCTGCCAAAGTTGCCAAAATTGTAAGTGATTTTCTTGGGGAAGATGGCATTGCCGTAGTTGACGGTGGAGACTGCCAATCATGGACTGATTCAACTTATGAGGTAAACAATCCCGGACACTATATCAAAGGTGGACCTCTCGGTTGTATGGGAGTTGGGATACCATTTGCTCTTGGAGCGAAAGTTGCTGAACCTGATAAGAGGGTTTGTTTGATAACAGGTGATGGTGCCTGTGCTATGAACTTTATGGAGATGCAAACAGCTGTGAGGCATAAAATACCATTTGTTGTTGTTATTTGTAATGATGGGGCATGGGGGATGACTAAGCATCAGATTGATATTACTTATCCTAAACTAAAGGATATGCAGGGTGTTGATCTTGGGTTTCTTGAGTTTCATAAGATAGTAAAGGCTATGGGAGGGCATGGAGAATTAGTTGAAAACTCAAAAGACCTGACCCCCGCACTTAAAAGAGCTTTCAAGTCTGGATTGCCATCTGTAATAAATGTAAAAACTGATCCTGATGCAGTGAGTGGCGCAACCCATGTTATTACTCAAATGATGATGAAGGGGATGTGATTATTCTGGATATATAAAAACCTTAATGCAAACAAAATGCAAACAAAAAGTCATCAGATAACCTTTGTTTTTTTACAAAAGCAAAGAAATTTTACCCTTGTTTTGTTACATAGTATTTGTGTATTTACCCTTGTTTTGTTACAATTACTGTAAATGAAACAAGAATTTAAAAGACTTATATGGAAAGAGTTGCTTCTTTGGAAAGAAAGTATTGACCGAAAACCCATAATTTTACGTGGGGCAAGGCAAGTGGGAAAAACTACACTTGCAAGGCAGTTTGGTAAGACTTTTAGCCATTTCATTGAGTTTAACCTTGAAAAAGCTAAAAATCATAAACTGGTAGAGCAAAGTAATAATGTATATCAGCTTATAGAGTCTTTATCACTGCAAAACAAACTACCTGCATCTGAGTGGAAAGACACTCTCTTGTTTATAGATGAAATACAAGAATCGCCCAAAGCCATTGGTCTTTTGCGCTATTTTTATGAAGAAGTTCCTGATTTGAGTGTCATTGCTGCAGGTTCGTTAATTGAACATAGTTTTAAAAATGTGAAAAGTTTTCCTGTTGGAAGGGTGAACTATTTATATCTCTTTCCGCTTAATTTTAAAGAATATTTAGAAGCCGAAGGTAACAAATTAATTTTAGAACGTCTGCAAAACATTCCAATTGATAGCGTCGCACATCCCATTTTGCTGGAAGCCTTTCACACCTATTGCATTATAGGCGGTATGCCCGAAGTAGTTGCACATTATTTATCAAATAATGATATTACAGCTTTGCTGCCTATTTATGAAAGTATTTGGAACACTTATAAAGACGACGTGGCAAAATATACAGATAATGCTAGCGAACAAAGAGTAATTAAACATATTATGAATGCAGCGCCTGCGTTAGTGGATAAGCGCGTTAAATTTCAAAATTTTGGAAACTCCAACTATAAGTCAAGGGAAGTTAGTGAAGGATTTAGAAGTTTAGACCAGGCTAAGGTTATACAAATTATTTATCCGAGCACTAATACAAAACCTCCCATAATACCAGATCAGAAAAAATCACCGCGCATACAACTTTTAGATACAGGGTTGTTGAACTTTGATCTGGAAATTCAAGCCAATATGCTCACAATGAATGATTTGAGTAACGCATATCGTGGCGCTATTGTGCCTCATTTAATCACACAAGAAATAATTTCACTAAATACTCTCAGCTATAAAAAGCCCAATTTCTGGGTGAGGGATAAAACACAATCAACAGCCGAAGTGGATCTACTACGTGTTAGAAACGGAATTGCAATACCTATAGAGATTAAATCAGGAGCAACAGGCACATTAAAGTCTTTACATCAATTTATAGACCAGGCACCACATAGCCTGGCAGTGAGAATGTATGCAGGTGAGTATAGAATAGAAAAAAGTAAGACCCGAAAAGGTAAAGCATTTTATTTGATGAACATTCCCTATTATTTAGGCAGTTTTATAGATCAATATTTGGATTACTTCATTGAAAAACATCACTAATCTTTTCATGACTATAGTATGAAAGCTTCATTTTTATTGATTTTTATGGAATCCAAAATGGATGTATAATGGTTTAAAAATGGCAACATTAACAATAAAAAACATCCCAGATTCTTTATTAAAATCCTTAAAGCAAAGAGCTTCTTTAAATAAAAGAAGCTTAAATGATGAAATTATATCTTGTTTAGAAAGAGCATTAATTCCTGGAAAAATTTCTGTTGATGATTTTCTAGTAGAAGTTAGAAAGAATAGAGTAAAATTAAAAGTTAATCTGAGTGATGACATTCTTACAGAATCTAAAAGTCAAAGACGTTAATGATGGATTAAACAAAAAGTTTCATTGTCTAAAGTAAAATATTGCAGTATTTTTAAAAGTTTAAATACAGGAGGAACAATATGAAATCACCAAGAATTATTATTTCGGCTTTAGTTTTTACAATGCTAATTAATACATCATGTGGAACAGTATTCTATCCAGAGAGAAAAGGGCAGATCAATGGCAGAATTGATCTAAAAGTTGCAGTTGGCGATGCGTTGGCACTTCTATTCTTCATTATTCCCGGAGTAATTGCTTTTGCAGTGGATTTTAATAATGGCACTATCTACCTTCCAGGCACAAGTGCTGATAGTGAAGATTTAAAGGATGGCGATGTTAAAGCAGTGAAAGCTGAGAAAAAGATTGATAATGAATATCTGGAAGAAGTTATTAAAAAAGAACTTGATATTGAAGTTGATCTTGAAAGTGACGATCTAATTATTCGTGAATTCAAATCAGATGAAAATCCAACGAAAAGTGTTGCGATGTTGAAAGAAATAAATTGATTTTGTGAATGAATCTTAAACTTTTTTGTCACTCTGAGCAAAGCGAGGAATCTATGCTTTAGATTTTTTTGCTCTTTCTCACTGTAGTTAGAAAAAATTTAAAAAATAAATTATAATAAAGCTAGTTTTATATGTTAATATCTCATAATTAAGTGTAACTAATAGTATTAACAATAATGACAGACAGAAAAATAAATAAACTGCTGACCTATTGTATTGCAACAGTTTGGATTGCTATGGGACTTTTCTGCAAAGTGTTAAATCTTGTTCCCAGGCACCAGCAAATTGTTGCAGAAATATTAGGAAATGAATATGCGCGACCTTTGACGATTTTAATTGGATTTTTAGAAGTTGTAATGGCTGTCTGGATTTTGAGTGGATATAAAACTAAACTAAATGCTATTTCTCAAATTACGGTTGTTGCTATAATGAATGTTTTAGAATTCATTCTTGCTTCAGACTCATTGTTTTTCGGAAAACTCAACTCTTTTTTTGCGTTTGTTTTTATTTTAGTTGTCTACTACAATGAATTTTACCTGAATAAAGAACAAACTTAATAAACTAATATGCTCTCCTTTCTAAAAAATCACCCGTTTGCAGTTGAAGCTTTTTTTGAGAGTTCAATAGTTTTAACATTTGCTGTTTCTAAAGAACAATTACAAAATAAAATTCCGGAATGTTTACAACTCGACACTTTTCAAGATAATTGGGCTTTTGTGGCAATAGCAATGGTTCAGACTAAAGATTTGCGGCCAAAAGGATTTCCAAAATTCATGGGTAACGATTTTTTTCTAATTGGATACCGTGTGTTTGTTCGTTACTTAAGTGATACCGGTAGGCGGTTACGTGGCTTATACATTTTAAAATCTGAAACTAATAAAAAGAAAATGCAATTTATGGGTAATATCTTTACTCACTATAACTATACAACCACAGACATTAGTGTTACCAAACAAAAGGATATCAAGGAAATTACTTCAATTAACTCAAAGTTTAAAGTCTCTCTAGATCAATCTGAGCAAGTTGTTCTACCAAAATATTCACCATTTGAAAATTGGAAAGAGGCGAGAAAATTTGCCGGTCCATTGCCTTATACTTTTACTTATAATCAAAAAAATAATGAGGTATTAATTATAGAAGGAGTCAGGAAAAAGTGGAAACCAAAACCAATAAATATTAGAGATTATCATTTTGAGTTTTTAGAATCTTTAAAACTTCAAAACCCTGTTTTAGCAAATGCTTTTATTATTAACGATATTCCATACTATTGGAAAAAAGGGAAAAAAGAAGTATGGAAAAAATGAGAAAACCATTTCAGGGAGTATTAAATATTATCCGCTTTAACTGGCACTTTTATGTAATTGCTTTCACTTTGGTTTCACTATTATTTTTGATTGCAAACAACCTGGAAAAACCATTACAATTAATCGTATCCTTTTTTGGTCTTATAATTGTGGTTAGCGTCTTCCTATCACTATTGGCTTCCTTTTACATATATGATCTGTCGGGGCTTTACGACTTAAAATGGATTGAACAAACTAACAATGAAAATTTAATTATAAATATAAATGCTGGTTTTGATGAAACGAGCCACTTAATCAAAGACAAGTTCAAAGATGCTGAACTTATAACTCTTGATTTTTATAATCCCGACACGCACACGGAAGTTTCAATTAAACGAGCGAGAAAAGCGTATCCACCATCCCAAGAAACAATACAGGTTGAAACAACTGACTTAAAACTTGCCGATAATCTGGCCGACAAAATATTTTTGATTTTATCTGTTCATGAAGTAAGAAATGAAATGGAGAGAATAAGATTTTTCAAGGAACTTAAAAGAATGCTTAAACCCACAGGGGAAATATATATAACAGAACATTTGAGGGATCTATCAAATTTTTTAGTTTACAATATTGGTTTTTTTCACTTCTTTTCTAAAAATTCCTGGCTAAAAACCTTTAACGATGCAGGTTTTAAATTGAAAAAAGAGATCAAACTTACCCCCTTTATTTCAACTTTCATAATTAAATAAGATGGAAATACATTTTAAGATAATTGGCTTTCTTTTAATTGCTTTGGCTTTATTTCATATTGGTGTTCCCAGGTATTTTGAATGGAGCAAAGAATTAAAATCATTGAGTTTAATGAACCGTCAAATGATGATTGTACATACAATTTTTATTGCTCTGACGGTTTTCCTAATGGGTTTACTTTGTATTACTTCATCAAACGAATTAATAAAAACTGATTTTGGAAAAAAAATATCCCTAGGTTTTGGAATTTTTTGGACCCTGAGGTTAATTATTCAGTTCTTTGGATATTCATCTAAGCTCTGGAAAGGAAAAAAGTTCGAGACAGTAATTCACATAATGTTTTCATTAATTTGGCTGTATTTAAGCCTGGTATTTTGGACAAACTATTTAATCTAAAAAGAAGAGCCAAACAGTAAAAACTCTTAAATTAATCTTAACATCTGGCTGCTTTAATACTAACCGTTCTGTAAGTGGAAATCCGGGACTGGCTTAGCGTAATTGTTATTTTACGTCTTCAAAACAGCTAGAAAAGCTTCTTGAGGAATTTCGATACTACCAATTTGTTTCATCTTCTTCTTTCCTTCTTTTTGTTTTTCAAGAAGTTTCCTTTTTCTGGAAACATCTCCGCCATAGCATTTAGAAGTAACATCTTTTCTCATTGCTTTCACGGTTTCTCTTGCAATTACCCTGCTTCCAATTGCTGCCTGAATTATCACTTCATAGAGCTGCCGTGGAATAAGTGCCCTTAGTTTTTCGATAAGGTCTTTTCCCCTTTCATACGCATTATCCTTATGAACAATAATTGAAAGTGCATCCACCGGTTCGCCGTTCACAAGAATATCCAGCTTTAAAAGGTCAGATCCTTTATAACCAATTGGTTCATAGTCCATTGAGGCGTAGCCCTGTGAAATTGATTTTAGTTTGTCATAAAAATCGTAAACAATTTCAGCAAGGGGAAGTTCATAAACAACAATTACCCTGTCTTCAGTAATATATTTAAGGTTTTTCTGAATTCCTCTTTTATTTTCACACAGTTCAAAAATTACACCCACATACTTTGATGGCGTGTGAACTGAAACATTTACATAAGGTTCCTGAACTGTAGCAGCTCTATCTCCTGCGGGAAGGTCACTTGGATTGTCAACAAATGTTGTGTCTCCGTTTATATAAGTAACTTTATAAATTACTGTGGGGGCTGTGGTAATAAGATCAATTTCAAACTCCCTTGCAAGCCTTTCCCTTACTATCTCCATGTGTAGAAGACCGAGAAAACCGCATCTGAAACCAAAACCGAGAGCGAGCGATGTTTCAGGTTCATATACAAGTGATGCATCGTTAAGTGCGAGTTTTTCAAGAGATTCCCTAAGTTTTGTATAATCATTTGTATCTATTGGATAAAGGCCACTAAATACCATTGGCTTCATTTCTTTGAAACCTTCAAGAGGAGTATCCGTGGGATCATCGGCAGAGGTTATTGTGTCTCCAACTTTTGCTTCCCTTATTTCTTTTATAGATGCGGAAATAAATCCAACTTCCCCTGCTGTAAGTTCTTTAAGCTCTACAGCAAAGGGAGAAAAAACCCCGATATTTTTTACTTCATATTTTTTACCTGTTGACATAAATTTCATATCCATGCCCACTTTTATTTTCCCGTCATAAACCCTAATGAGCATTACAACACCAAGATATGAATCAAACCAGCTGTCGAATATAAGCGCTCTAAGCTTATTGTTTTCAGTTGCAGGAGGCGGAGATATTTTTTTAATTATTGCTTCAAGAATTTCTTTTGTTCCTCTGCCGTCTTTTGCACTTGCCAGTATAGCCTCGCTTGCATCAATTCCTACAACATCTTCAATTTCTTCTTTTACCCTTTCGGGTTCGGCAGCTGGAAGATCAATTTTGTTTATTACTGGCACAAGTTCAAGGTTTGAGTCAACTGCAAGATAAGCATTTGAGAGTGTTTGTGCTTCGACTCCCTGCGATGCATCCACAACAAGAAGTGCTCCCTCACATGCCATTAAGCTACGGGATACTTCATAACTAAAATCTACATGGCCCGGGGTATCAATAAGGTTGAATTCATAATCATTTCCATCATCAGCTTTATAAATAAGCCTCACGGCCTGTGCTTTGATTGTAATTCCTCTTTCTTGCTCAATATCCATTTTATCAAGAAACTGAGCATGTTTATCCCTATCACTCAAAGTGCCTGTGAATTCAAGTATTCTGTCTGCAAGGGTAGATTTGCCGTGGTCTACATGGGCTATGATAGAAAAGTTTCTGATAAATTTTGCTTCCATAATTAACGAATGAGTATAATTTAATGCGGTTCATATTCAACTAAAAGCCGCATTTATTTATAAAACAGTATAAACGAGTAAGAAAGCGGGCTGACATTTATAAAGGGCGTGTGTTCAGGACGATTTAAGATTCCCTTTATTTCTGGGATAGTAAAATCATTCTCAAGGCCGAGTTTATTACCATTCAATAAAACTTTTTTGCTATAAATATCATTTGTTGTAATTGAAAAGACTTCATATTTATACCCTTTAAGCTTTGGGATCGAAACGATTGCATTCTTTTTATGGTCAAGATTAATTGCGAGAATAGTTAGAAAACTACTATCATTTCTCGCAGATGAGTGCGTGTAAACTCTGAGTTTTTCTTTATCTTCTCCGCTAGTTTTTGTTTTATAAACCGTAGTTCCCATAAGAGCTTTCCAGAGAACTGAATTCCAGTAGTCAGGTCTTGGATCGAATGTTTCCTCATCAAGAAGCCCGTAATCAAGGCCTACTAATGTTTGTCTTATTACAACTTCATGATCGTAAAGCGCAAGAATTCCCAATTGATCAAGCCACCAGAGCCCGCTTATATAAACATCCGAAACGCCAGGTTCTCCTCCAAACTGAGCATTACCGGTTTCTCCCATCCAGATTGGTTTTTCGGGAGCAAACTTATCACGCCAATTTATTATCTGCTTTGCCCAGTGTGCCACCTCATCAAGATATTCAGGATTTAATAGTCTAGTCGGGTTTGCCCTTCTTGTAGCAATTGGGCCTCTTCTTGACTGCTGTGGATAGTAATGCCATAAAATCTTATCAATATCGTTACCTGAAAGAGTTAGATATTCTTCGGTAAATTTATAAAAAAATGAGAGCGGTTCACCTATCATCGGCCAATATGCACTTCCTTGACCGTTGAAATCTGCTTCAGGATAATATTTATCAACTAATTTTTTTGCCTCTTCACCATCTTCTTTGTACTGAATAGGTTTTATAAAATTTGAGGGCCCAAAGATATACCAGTAAACATTCAGCTCATTTCCAAGCTCCCATGCACTGATTTTATAGTTTTGTTCTTTGCTGTAACGAAGCAGTTCTTCTGCATTTTCGTTGTTCCAGCTTCCATCATTATTTCTTTCGGAAGGGCCCGAGTTGAGTGTGAAAATCAAATCGAGTTTATTTCTTTCAGCAAATCTGTTTACTTCATCCCATCTTTTTTTTGTGAGAGTAGATTCATAATTTTTATCCTGGTAGTTTTTTTCAGTCCCAAGATCATAAAATATTTTATCGGATTCAGAACCGCCTATTCTCAAATAAGCAGGTGCAAGGTTTTTTGTAAGCTGATTAAGTTTAGGATTTTCAAGGTCTATAAGATTGGCATTTCTGGAGCCTGATCTCAGTTCCTTTTCATCTGCTTCAGGGTCCCACCACTTTCCCCCAACAATACTTGAAACATCCAATGAAAATGAGAGAAATTTATCTGAAATTTTATTAACGGGATTTTTAAGGTCTATTTCCAGTTCAACATTATATGGATCTTCTTTTCCACCTTCTAAGGAAATATCTCTTTTTAAATCGGGTTGTGTAAGATTGGTTTGTCCTTTTATAAATTCGCTGATGCCACCTCTGCTGTTGGGCATTAGTATAAATTTAAATAGAACAGTTAATAAAACTACTGCTAAAAGCAGGATGAAAAAAAGCTTTTTCATTAAAACCTATTTTATAGAACTGGTGATTTTATGACCATTAATTTTTCGTGAGTCATGTCATGCATAGAGTAAGGGATTCCGCCAATTCCAATCCCGGATTCCTTAGCCCCTCTAAATGGCATCCAATCAACCCTAAATGCAGTGTGATCATTAACCATTACAGATGTGGCATTTATTCTTTTCACAGTATCGAGGGCATTATCTATATTCTTTGTGAACACAGATGCCTGGAAAGAAAAAGGAAGGCTATTTGCAAGTGCAATTGCCTCATGCCTGTCTTTGTAGGAATATACTGCAATTACAGGTCCGAAAATTTCTTCTTTAGAAATTTTAGTGTTTTGAGGTGGATCAAGAATGACTGTTGGTTCATAACATGTATTACTTATTTTTTTGCCCCCGCAAAGAAGGGTTCCCCCCTTTCTTACAGCTTCTTTTACCCAGTCATGAACTCTGTCATTTTCTTTAGGTGAAATCAACGGACCTACTTCTGTATCTTCGTTAAGCGGATCGCCAACTTTAAGATTCGTTGCAAGTTTTTTAAGGCCGTTTGCTACTTTCTTTACTATCGATTTGTGAGCAAACACCCTTTGCACTGAAACACAGACCTGTCCTGCATGGTAATAACCACCTTTGGCAAGAAGAGGAAGCATATCATCAATATCTGCATCCGGCTCAACAATCACTGGCGCGTTTCCACCATGCTCCATAGCGCACCTGGTCCCAGGAGCTATGCTTGATCTTAAGTGCCAGCCAACTCGAGCTGAGCCGATAAAAGTCAGAAAATCCACACGTGGATCAGTGACCAACTTCTCAGAAATTTCATTATTTGCAATGATTACCTGGGCCCACTCTTTTGGAAGTCCAGCTTCATACAATGCAATAAGTAAATTAATGGTGGAAAGCGGCGTTGAGCTTGCCGGTTTAATTATCACAGGGCAGCCTGTGGCAACCGCAGGGATTACCTGATGGATTGCAAGGTTAAAGGGATGATTAAATGCACATATTGCAGCCACAACTCCGATTGGTTCTCTGAAAGTGAATGCCATTCTGTTTAAAGAAGCTTCATTAATGCCCATAGGTATTTCAGTGCCTCTCATATTTCCAATTTCTTCTATAGCTACTTTTATTCCATTTATTGCCCTTGTGACTTCAGCTTTGGTATCAATTAAAGGTTTTCCGCCTTCCATTACAGCGTCTTTTACAATGTCATCATAGTTTTCCTTTATGTATTCTCTGGCTTTTTCCAGTATCTCTATTCTCTTCGGAATCGGGATTCTTTTTGACGGGTCGTCTGCAAGAGCCCTTGCTGTTGAAAGTGCTTTCTCAACTTTTTTTGGCCCCATTGTTTTTAGTTTCTTTATAAATTTTTCATCGTAAGCTGTATATACTTCTAAATCATTTGATGCCATATCATAATCTCCTTTTATACAACAAGATCACATGTCAGATTTTTAAGTTCTTCTAATAATATTTTTTCATTTTCTGAATAGTCGACAGGCACTTCTATAAGATGAACGCCCTTGCTGTTGATACACTCATCAAGTTTATCATAAAGCCCTTTGTTGCTTTTAATTCTGTGTCCGTGTGCACCGTAACTCTCAGCATATTTCACAAAGTCGGGGTTGCCAAAATCAAGACCAAAATAATCAAAACCCTCTCCTCCCTGTTTCCACTTAATCATGCCATAAGCATTGTCTCTGAGCACCACAACTACTAGATCAAGACCAAGCCTCACAGCAGTTTCCATTTCCTGTGAGTTCATCATGAACCCTCCATCTCCACAGACGGTTAAAACTTTTTTATCTGGCTTCACAATCTTTGCCCCGATTGCCGATGGAAGCCCTGCCCCCATAGTTGCAAGTGCATTATCGAGGATAAGTGTGTTTGGCATATATGCCTTATAGTTTCTTGCAAACCATATTTTGTAGATGCCGTTGTCTAGAGTAACTATTCCATCATCGGGCATAATTTTTCTGACATCAGCAACAATTTTTTGAGGAATTATTGGGAATCTTTCATCATCAATGCTTCTGTATATGTTTTCATCCAGACTTTCTTTAATTGTGCCAAAACCTGCAGGACAATGTACTTTATCTTCAGTCAGTTCCTTTGTGATCTCTTCAATTGAGTTTGCGATATCGCCTATCACTTCTAATTGTGGAAAATAAACATCATCCACATTAGCACTAAAATTATTTATATGAATTACTTTCAATCCATTGTTGTGCATAAAAAACGGAGGTTTTTCAATAACATCATGGCCAACATTAATTATCAGATCAGCCTGTTCTATTGCACAGTGAATATAGTCGTGATCGGATAGAGCTGAAGTGCCAAGAAAATACTGGCTTTTCTCATCAACAACCCCTTTTCCCATTTGTGTATTAAAAAAGAATATGCCAATATCATTAACGAATTTTGATAGTGCTTTGGAAGTCCTGTTTCTATTCGCAGCTGCCCCAATTAAAAGAAGAGGTTTTTCAGCTTCACTAATAAGTCTTACCGCATGCTCAATTGAATCATCATTGGCATGAGGCCTCATTCTGAAAGAAGGTTTGAAATAGTTTTCCTCTGCATCTTCGGTTGCCACATCTTCCGGGAGTTCGAGATGTACTGCCCCAGGGCGTTCTTCTTCGGCAATTCTCACTGATTCCCTAACAAGGCTCGGGATATTATTCGCGTCTACAATTTGTTTTGTAAATTTTGTTAACGGACGCATCATATCCACAATATCAACTATTTGAAAGCGTCCCTGCTTGCTTTGCTTTATTGGTTTTTGCCCTGTTATCATCATCATAGGCATTGCACCCAGTTGAGCATACGCTGCAGGAGTGACTAAATTTGTAGCTCCGGGGCCAAGTGTGGAAAGGCAGACCCCAACTTTTCCTGTGAGCCTTCCATAGGTTGCAGCCATGAAACCTGCCCCCTGTTCATGTCGGGTGAGAATTAGTTTTATGCTTGAGTCTTTTAATGAATTGAGAAAATCAAGATTCTCCTCTCCGGGGATTCCGAATATATACTCAACCCCCTCATTTTCCAGTGCTTTTACGAAAAGATCGGATGCTTTCATGTTTGCTCCTCATTATTTAAGCTGTTTTATCATTTTAAACTCTGCTAACTATAAATCCAATTAAATTCCGAGTTTTCTTAAGAATTTACGTTTTGCAATGTAGAATAGTTTTGAAATCCAAAACTAAATTGAGAAAATTCATTATATTAAACTTACCAAAAACCTGTTTAGAAGTTTTTCCGTATATGTTTTTGATAAGTAAATTTTTGAGGAATAAAAAATGAAAAATATAAAACTGACTTTTATAATACTGATTGGGCTATTGCTTGTTTCATTTTTATTAAACTTTGCATTTAATTCTGCCGTGCATTCAAGTGATAGTAATAGCAAAAAACTTCCTGAAGGAGTTCTGGGGCTTACAACTAAAGAGTGGAAAGAAAAACTTACACCACTTGAATATGAAGTTTTATGGAAAAAAGGAACTGAAAGCCCTTATTCAGGTGATCTTCTTAAGAACAAGAAAGAAGGTGTTTATATATCAGCAGGTTGTAAACAGCCTGTGTTTAGTTCTGAACATAAATTTGATTCTAAAACAGGTTGGCCGAGTTTTTGGAAACCAGTATCTGAAGATGCAATAAAACTTGTTCCCGACTATGCTTTTGGTATAAAGCGCATGGAAATAGTTTCAAGTAAATGCGGTGAACATCTTGGACATGTATTTAACGATGGTCCGCCTCCAACCGGCTTAAGATACTGTATAAATTCTGCTGCTTTGGATTTTGTTGAGGAAGAAAATAAGTAGTATTTGTTATCTAAAATAAACAAAAATCCTTCCCCAGTTTTTGGCATCTTTTTTATATCTATGATATTTCATGCGGGTGTCTCTTTGTTCAAGAAACCGCAAAACCTTTTTTTGAGTTGGACTCTTCCTTATTCTATTGTAGGTGAAAATTCACAATATTCTGAAACAAGGCAGTGCTGAATTTATTTCAGCATTTAGTAAATGATTAACCATAATGTTATTCCGTGAAGCTCTTTCTTTGAAGATAAATGTTGAAAAGAAATTTTTCAATACAGCCATTATTGATTTAAAGTTGCAATTGATTTATCTTTTCTTTCTATATACTAACAATTAAAAAAAATCATATAATTGTTTTCGGAGATATTTAAATGTCCAATTTTCCTTCACCTTTTTACAGATGGCGTCCACATCCCTGGCATGGTCTTGATATAGGGCCAGATGCTCCCAGGATTATACATGCTTACATTGAGATAACGCCGTTTGACTTTGTTAAGTATGAAGTAGATAAAGTTACCGGTTATCTTCGTGTTGACCGCCCGCAGCGTACATCATCACAACCGCCTACTCTTTATGGTTTTATTCCCAGGACTTACTGTGGCAACAATGTTGGAAGCCTTTCACCTAATGCAAATAAGGGTGACAATGATCCGCTTGATATATGCGTTTTTAGTGAGAGGCCAATTAACCGCTCGGAAGTGATTTTAAATGCTAGAGTTGTTGGCGGACTGCTTGGAGTCGACGGTGGGGATGCAGATGATAAAATCGTTGCAGTGCTTGAGAATGATAATGTCTGGGGAGATATTAATGATATATCCGAGCTTCCTGAAGTTTTAGTAGAACGTTTAAGACATTATTTTAGTACCTACAAGCTAGTACCCGGCGAGGAGCCTCGCATGGTTGTAGAAGATTTTTACGGACGTGAACACGCGATGAAAGTTGTAGAGGCTGCAATTAGGGATTACGATGAAGTTTATGGAGAGTAATCTCTTTACCTTATATATTTTCTGAAAAGCGAAATATAATTTTTTAATTATCTAAAATAAACAAAAATCCTTCCCCAGTTTTTAGCATCTTTTTTGTATCTATGATATTTTTTGCGGGTTTCTTTTTGCTCAAGAAATCGTAAAACCCTTTTTTTAAGCTGGCCGCTTCCCTTTCCACATATTATTTCAAGTTCATCTATTTTATTCTCTGATGCTTCATTTACATAGTTGCTAAGTTCTTTTTCGATAAGATTTCCTTTGTTGTAGATAGGGTGAAGGTCTAGTTTTATCTTGCTCATTGTTTTTAGATCCTAAAACAAGTTCATAATAACACGGAATCAAAATTACCAGCTTCCACCACCGCCGCCGCCAAAGCCTCCTCCGCTAAATCCCCCACCACTAAAACCTCCTGCACTTATTCCCCTGCTGCCTGCTGCATTTTTGGGTGAGGAGTAAAGGCTTTTGTTCATAATACTTATGCTTCTACCTAAATCATTGATAAAGATATGAGAATTAAAACTGGTCCCATAACTGGAAGAGTAATACCAGTCTGGTGGTTCCAAATAGAGTTCATCAAATGCATTTGCCCATTTTTCTTCAAGTCCGAATACAAGTGCATATGGAAGAATTCTATCGAACACTTTGGGATCCTCTTTGGAGAGCCGTTTTATCCTGTCTGTCTCCGCTCTTTCTATAAACTCTCTGAAACCTCTTAAATGATTGTTAGTAATTGAACCTTTTCTTGTTTTCCTTGGCATATATCTAGAAAATATTATAAAAAGTATTCCACATATTGCTCCTACTATTTTGTATTGAAAAAATGGTAAAAACGTTAAGCTTAAAATTAATGCTCCAATTCCAAAAAATTTAAAAACTTTTCTTATGTTTTCCGGACTTGAAGGAAAATACTTAGCTTCTACTAATTGATCGTAAAGAGATTCCTCTATTCCGGGGAGATGCGTGTAAAAGGTGTTTTTAAGTTTTGAAACAAAAGTTTCGTTTTTGTTTCCAGAAAATAAACCATTGAGTATTTTTATCTCATGCCACTTTAGCTCTGAACCATCTCCGTCTTTAATCTTGATTAGTTTATAATCTTTATCTGAGAGAAATAGAAACTTTGTTGTAGTAATCTCTTCAATTTTCAAAAATCCTCTTACTGCAAGATCTACAACTGTGGAAGTTATATCTATCATATCGGCTCTTTCATCAAAAAGAGTGCCTGCCTCTGCTGGTGTGAGATCTGCAGGTGGCTCATATCTCACGGCCACCGTATCCCCGTGATATGGATCTTTTCCTTCTTTTTTCCAGAACCCATAGAGAAATGCAAATACAACAAGTGGTATTGAATAGATTGAATTTTGTTTCAGAAATCTAAAGGCTTTTGATATAAAAGAAGGCTCTTTAATAAATCCTTTTGGAAGGGCAATATCTATAGTGAGCCTAGCTCCCCTCAATAGCCTTTCTTGTGTGATGAAATTTATTATTTCTTCATCTTTAACTATCTCACAATTTTGATTTTTTGATCCAGTTTCTCCAGTAAAACACTGCGTTTTTGTTTCTTCAGGTACAGCACTATCTAAATAAACTTTTGCCCTGCTCTTGAGTATTGGAATATTCCACCAATCATTTCCTGTGGCGTTCCAATAAAACTCATCATAATTTTCTAAAAAAAGGATGGCGTTTTCAGCGCTGTATTCAATAACGTATGTGTTTATCCCCGTAATTGTTTTTTTAGGATCTCCGATCTTTATATGGATTTTGCCATTTTCTCTTTTTACTTTGTATTTGTAGGAATTCCCATTTTCATCTCTCACATCCAGAATGTTTATTCTTAGATTGTAGTTGTTAATTCCTTTCTTGTATTTATATGGAATTTCCCTGAAGATGCCGTGACGATATGTGTTTTTAAAATCATATTTAATATCTTCTTCTACCCTTATCCAGCCGGATTTATCAAGAAAAATATCAACATTGAATCTTTTAATTTCATCGCTGGCAAAAGCAAAGGAATTTTGTAAGAAAATAAGTAGAAGCAGTAAAAGGAGCTTTTTCATCTGAGGCTCCTAATTCTAATTAAAGCTAACCTGAGGAGCTGCCGATTCTTCAGGTGAGTCGAGCTCAAAATACTCTTTTTTGGAAAAACCAAACTTATTTGCAACAATATTACTCGGCACAGTTTCTATCTTTGTATTGAGGTCTCTCACAACGGCGTTGTAATACCTTCTTGCCATCTGAATTTTATCTTCAATGTCTGAAAGATCATTTTGAAGATCAAGAAAGTTCTGGTTGGCTTTAAGGTCAGGATAACTTTCAGACAGAGCAAAAAGGCTTTTAAGGGCAGATTGCAAAAAGTTTTCAGTTTGTGCTTGTTCTTCCGGCCCGCTTGCCCCCATTGCAGAATTTCTTGCCTGTACTACTTTTTCAAAAGTTTCTTTTTCATGAGAGGCATAACCTTTAACGGTTTCCACAAGGTTGGGAATAAGATCGTATCTTCTTTTGAGTTGCACATCCACATCCGACCACGCCTGCTCCGATCTATTTCTAAGGCTCACAAGTCCGTTGTAAATCGCAACAAGGAAAAGTGCTATAGCAACTATTACACCTAAAACAATTAGTGCTGACATAACTTTAACCCCCTTAATTTGGTTTTAGTATTAAAATAATAATTTAAAACCCTTAATCAAGTCGAAAGTTAATAGGTCAGTTTAATATCTGATATTTAGAATAATTACCAAAGCGGATTAAAAACAAGTCCCGACATTATTTTTGGATAAAAATAAGTCGTTTTATGAGGCATTTTTACCCCATCAAGAACAACTTCAAAAATATCATCAGCGCTGAGTTTTGGAAGTAAGAAGCCAATCTTAAAATCACCTTTTATAACATCATTAAATACTTCTTCTGTGAATTTTGAAAACTTTACTCCAGCACTTTTTTCGTTAATGATTTTGCCGAATATCTCACTATGAAGAAGCATTACACCAAGGTTTTCATAATGCTTTTGTTTAGTTTCTTTGGGAGTTAATTTGTAGATTCCATCTTCATTATCTGTAACTATAGCAATCTGGTTAAATTCAAGGTCTGTCGCATCTTCAAGATCAGACTTTTCAATTTTAAAAAACTTTCCAATTTCTTCCATAATTTTATAATCATTCAGTGCCCCAAGATTTTTTATAATCCTGTGTGTTGGATTAATTATTAATCCCTCTCCCTCACCCCTTGAAAGATACATCATCACATAATCGTAGGGCTTTGTGCCAGAATTTTCTCCGAATTTTTCTCTTTGTTGATTTCTATAATTCATCGAGGTTTCATAACGATGATGTCCGTCGGCAATCAAAAGGCTTTTGCCTTTAAGATGATTTTGTATTTCAGAGATAATCCCTGGATCAGAAATTTGCCAGAATGTATTTTTAATGCCGTCTTCAGCTTCAATATCAATTAATGGGTTTCCAAGATTGTCGTCTATAAGCTTTTCAACAGCACCTTCTTTATCTGAATAGACACTGAAAACCTGGCTCATATTTGCGTTACATGCGCTCGTTAGTTTTAGGCGATCTTCTTTATGTTCTTTAAAAGTTTGCTCGTGAGGTAGGACCGTTTTAGTCTCAAAATCTTCATTTTTCACAACGGCTATAAATCCCTTTCTTTTATAATGTTGACCTTCAAATTCAAATTCCTGATAGTAAGGATAAATTGAAGGTTCATCTTCCAGGGTTAGTGTATTATTTTCGAGCCATTCTTTGAAAGTAGCACTTGCATTTATATATTTTTCATCTCCCGCACCTTTGGAAAGGATTAGTCTGATTACATTTAATGGGTCTTTTTGGTAATAGCTTTCCTGTTGCTCACTGTTTATAACATCATAAGGAGGTGCCACCACTTTTGTGAAATCATTTATTTTGTCCTGATTATAACGAATTCCTTTAAAACCATTAATTTCAGCCATGAGTAAATTCCTTTAGTTCGTCTTTGGTTAAGTCCCCTTCTCTAAGCACTTTAGGAGGGGTTTGAGTAAGGTCGAGGATCGTCGATCCCAACGAAGGGGGAAGGCTACCCGAATCAACAATAAGATCAACTTTGTTAATTAAACCTTTATAAATATCCTTGAAATCGTTTGAATTTGATTTTCCGCTTATGTTTGCACTTGTTGAGGTAAGAGGCTCATCAATATAATTGAAGAGTTGTTTTACAAAAGGATTCTTTGAAATTCTCACTGCAATATTTTTATTTTCGCCCACTATAGCAGCTGGAAAATCAACCTTACTCTCAAGAATTAGTGTCAAAGGTTTTTTTGTATTGATATATTCTTTAAGATATTTTCCTCGTATTTTAAAATATTTTTCCAACATTTTTTTGTCCCTAACAAGCAAAATCATTCCCTTATTTTCAGGACGGTTTTTGATCTCGAGAATTCTCTTGCAGGATTCACTATTAAATGCAAGACATCCAATCCCATACAGAGTTTCAGTCGGATAAATTATCACACCATTTTTGTTCAGACAGTCCGCTGCCTTATTGGGTGTTTCCTTGTTTTTTACTTTAAATATTTTAGTCAATTTTAAGATCGAATTTTTGAGGATATATTATTAACTTAAATTATGTCGAATCCAAATAAAAATAGAAACCATTTATGGAAATCTTCATTTGAGTCGAGGTTAGTCAAGATTCTTGGAAGAGAGCTTGTTATTTCTCGTGAAGATGAACTTATTGCCTATGATTGTGATGGGCTCACAGGCTACAGGGTAAAACCCATATTTGTTGTACTTCCTGATACAACAGAGCAGGTGTCGAAAATTGTAAAACTCTGCCATGAAGAGAAAGTTCCGTTTGTCCCAAGGGGGGCAGGCACAGGGCTTTCCGGAGGAGCTTTGCCAACAGAGGAAGGAATTGTTATTTCTCTTGCAAGAATGAATAAGATACTTGAGGTTGATATACCCAGCCGATGTGTTGTTGCTGAGCCTGGTGTTGTAAACGCATGGGTTACAAATGAAGTAAGTTCTCGTGGATATTACTATGCTCCTGATCCTTCAAGCCAGGTTGTCTGCACTATCGGCGGGAATGTGGCTGAAAATTCAGGTGGTGTACATTGCCTTAAATATGGAGTTACTGTAAATCACGTGCTCGGCGTTGAAATGATTTTGCCAGATGGTGAGATAGTGGAGCTAGGGGGTAAAACCCAGGAAAATTTTGGATATGATCTTTTATCTTTAGTAGTGGGTTCAGAGGGGCTTTTGGGAATTGTTACAAAAGTTACTTTAAAAATTATTAAAAAACCTGGCGCAGTAAAAACACTTTTTGCATCTTTTGAAAAGATTGAAGATGCAGGGGAAGCCGTTTCGGGAATTATTTCAGGCGGAATTATTCCTGCCGGGATGGAGATAATGGATAACGTGAGTATAAGGGCGGTCGAATCGACTGTAAACGCTGGTTATCCAGAAGATGCAGGAGCTATACTTTTAGTGGAGCTAGATGGTCCCCCCATAGAAGTGGAGCTTGAGCTTCCTCTTGTAGAGGATGTACTTAAAAAGAATAATGCTATTGAGATCAAAATTGCAAAAACCGAAACAGAAAGAGAGCTTTTTTGGAAAGGAAGGAAAAGCGCATTTGCTGCAATGGGGAGAATTAGTCCTGAATACTATGTGCAGGATGGAGTAATTCCAAGAAGTAAACTTGCCGAAGTGTTAGGAGAAATTGGTGAACTCAGCAAAAAATTTGATCTTATAGTTGCAAATGTTTTTCATGCAGGCGACGGTAATCTTCACCCACTAATACTTTATAACTCAAAAAATGAAGGTGAACTTGAACGGGCAGAAGTACTTGCAGGAGAGATATTGAATGTGTGTGTTGATGCCGGCGGAAGTATTACAGGTGAGCATGGAGTTGGTTTTGATAAGAAAAGGTTTATGTCAAAAATGTTTAGTGAACAGGATATAGATACAATGAACCTTGTACGTTGCACTTTTGATAGTGAAGGTCTTTGTAATCCGGGAAAGGTTTTTCCCACTCCAAGGACATGTGTTGAGCCAGGAATGAAAAAATTTGAAGTTCACCCAATTCAAAAAGAAGGCCGTGGAGAGATGTATTAATTATTAAAATGTCTGATCTCAAGCAACTTTCAAAAATAGTATCTGAATTTGAATTTCTTCAACCTGGAGATGAAAGATTTAATGATGCAGGATTTTCTCCAAAGCTTTTGCTCTTCCCTGCAAATGTTGAAGAGTTATCTGAGTCTATTAAATTTTGTAATAAATCGAAAATACCTCTTGTTCCAATTGGAAATGGCACTAAACTTTTTATTGGGAATCCGGTTTCAGATGTGAAAGTGGTTGTCTCGCTCAGGGTTATGAACAAGGTTCTTCAATATGAAACTGCTGATCTGGTCTCAACAGTGCAGTGTGGAATACTATTTAAAAAGTTTCAACGTTCACTTAATAAGAAAGGGCAAATGTTACCAATCAATAGCCCCTTTGAAGATAACTCGACAATGGGCGGGATTATATCCACAAACCTTTCGGGCCCACTTGCCACCAGATATGGAAGTTGCAGGGAGCTTCTTTTGGGAATCAAGGCTGTTAGGGCAGATGGCGAAATAATAAATTGTGGTGCAAAAGTTGTAAAAAATGTTGCTGGTTATGACATTCCAAAGCTCATGGTTGGAGCACTTGGCACTCTCATAGTTTTGGCTGAAGCCACATTCAGGCTCTATCCACGCCAGGAGTTTTCAAAAACAGCAATAATGGTTTTAAATGAAAATCAGGATATTAATGATCTTTTTAATAAAATCTGCGATATAGATGTTATCCCATCATCATTTGAGATACTTGATAAAAACCTTACGGCAAGATTTTTACCCAAAGTAAAAAATTCAATCTGTGTACTTTATAGAATTGAAAGTCTCGAAGATGCTGTTGTAAAACAGATGAAAGATCTTCACAAAATAGTTGGTAAAAAGGTAAATGAATTTTTTGAAATTGATGAAAAATCTGAAAAAAACCTTTGGAAAAAGGTAAGCAGTTTTCCATTTAATACCAAAAGTAAACTAACTTGCAGGGTAAATTTACCGATTGCTAACTCTTTTAAACTTCTTGAAATACTTAAAGAGATCAATAAAAGCATGAAAGTGAAAATTGAGTTTCTCTTAAGGCCACAAAGAGGGACCACCTTATTTTCGATTGATGGAGAGCCTGGTGATATTGTTTATGGAGTCAACCTAATTAGAAGCCAGGTAAAAGCGCTTAAAGGCGCAGTTGCACTTACCTCAGTTGCAGATGAACTTAAAGGGCAGGTAGATGTATTTGGTGATTTTGGGAGTTCTAAGTTGATTATGAAAAATCTTAAAAATCATTTTGATCCGAACAATATACTTAGCCCGGGAAGGATTTTTTAGTTAATTATGATAAGAAGAGATATAGATGGGGGTTGGATACTTATTACCCAGGACGACCATGCAGTCCTTTCTTTTGATATTATGAAAAACTGGGGAAATAGTAGGTTCGAGGAAATTATTCCAAATGAGCAGGTTTTAACTGCAATTAAAGAACATGATTGCGGTTGGAAAAAATGGGATAGCAGTTCCGTATTAAATAAGCAGAATAACTACCCTACCAATTTTATCGAGATGTACACTAACGATCAATATGTAATATGGAAAAACTCTTATGAAAGTCTGAGAGATGATTCAAGTTACGCAGCATCACTTGTAGCTCTTCACTTCTCAAAGTTTAATAATAATACTCTTACTAAAAACCCTGATAATCGGACTGCAAAAATATTGAGGGATAAAATAAATAAATTTGTTCAAAGGAATCTTAAATTAAACTCAGATAATAAAGATAAAAATGGGTTTCTTCCAATTGATGTTAGGATAAATCTCAGGTTTTTGCAAATAGGTGATATTGTTTCTCTTGCACTTTGCCATGGTTGGAGTTCAACTGAGATTGAAAATGTGCCGCTAAACTATCATGATGATAATGTGATTTTAAAACTGAGTTCGCAGGATGGTTTAAACTATGAAATAGACCCAAATCCTTTTCCTGAGAATAATCTAGAATTTAAAGTTAAAGGAAAAAAGCTTCTGAAAAAAGAGTTTAAGTCACAAGATGAGCTAGACATGGCTTTCAGTGATGCAACAGAACAAATTCTTTCGTTTTCAATTTGCAGCTGCCAGGAGGAAAGATAAATACCTACTTTTAAAGCTTTTGATGAAATAGATAAACCGGATAAAAAAATAATTGATGATTGCGTTCACTGCGGGTTTTGTCTGTCTGCATGTCCGACTTATCTTCAGACAGGAAATGAACTTGATTCCCCAAGGGGAAGAATTTATTTAATTAAGTCTGCAGCAGCCGGTGAAATAGATATGGACCTCTCACTTGTTAATCATCTTGATTTGTGCCTTGGTTGCCTTGCTTGTGAGACAGCATGTCCATCAGGGGTTAAATACGGAAGCCTTATTGAGACTGCAAGGGCACAGATAGAAAGAAGATATGAGAGGGGATGGTTCGATAAGGCTTTTAAATCTTTACTGTTTAGTTTGTTTCCTTACGCATCAAGACTAAAATTGATGCTACCCTTTTTCTACCTGTTAAATCTTTTGAAACTGAAAAGCGTAATAAAACCTGAGTTTTTATACAGAATAAATCCAAAGCTGGGAGCACTTTTTGATGTTCTTCCCGAAGTTAGCACCCCATTTGTAGAAAAACTTGGGGAATTAATTCCATCAAAGACAGAGAAAAAGTACAGGGTTGCAATGCTTACCGGATGTGTTCAAAGTGCGTTTTTTTCAAAAACTAACCAGGCGACTGTTAATGTATTAACAAGTAATGGGTGCGAAGTTGTAATCCCTAAAGGACAGGGTTGTTGTGGCGCACTTTCAATTCACTCAGGAAGGCTTAGTGAAGGTAAAGAGTTTGCAAGAAAGTTGATTGATACATTCACAAAACTTGATGTGGATGCAATTGTTGTTAACTCTGCAGGTTGCGGCTCATCAATGAAAGAGTATGGATATATTTTTAAAAATGACCCAGCTTACAAAATAAAAGCAGAAAAGTTATCTCAAAAAACTAAAGATATAATGGAGTTTCTCTCAGAAATAGGGATTGAAAGTGAACTGCAACCTCTCGATTTAAAAATTACTTATCAGGATGCTTGTCATATTATTCATGGACAAAGAATAAAAAATGAGCCGCGTGAGATCCTCGAAAAAATTCCAGAACTTAAACTTATAGAAATGAAAAACTCTGATAGATGCTGCGGGAGCGCTGGAATTTATAATATTACCCAGCCGGATATGTCTCAAAAAATCCTGCATGAGAAAGTGGAAAATATAGAACAAACAGGTTCAGATTATCTTGTTGCCGGTAACCCGGGGTGTCTTTTGCAGATTAAAAAGGGTTTTACTAAAAACCAAAAAAGCATAAAAACTGCACATCCAGTTGAAATTCTCAACTGGTCAATCAAAGGCAAAATAAGCTAAAGTTCCAACCCTAAATCTGACTTAGGGTTGGAAAGTATTACAAAATTAACCTAAAATTGCGTCTTTACAGGCTTTTGCTACTCTGAATTTCACGACTTTTTTAGCTGGAATCTGAATTACTTCACCTGTGGCAGGGTTTCTTCCAGTTCTTGCTTTTCTGTCGCTTAAAACTAGTTTACCAATTCCAGGTAATGTGAATTGACCTTTTTTCTTTGCTTCACCACAAGCAATTTCTGCTATTTCATCGAGCAGATCATTTGCGGCTTTTTTTGTAAGACCTGTTCTTTCAGCAATTTCACCTGAAAGAGCTGATTTAGTCATGGGTTTATTATCCATTACTCCTCCTATTAATAAAGTAATAAAAAATCTATACTAATGTAAATATTGAGAAAAATCAACTTCAAGCTTTGTAGGCTTTTTGAAAATGATTTTTAAACTTATCAAATATCGATAAACTATTATCCATATCTATTTTATATTGAATTTTAAACTTTTTCCAGCCAATTGGTGTAATAGCATGAAATTAACAAAAGACACGAAAAACAAAAAGTGGTTTGTATTCTTTTTAATATTTATTGGATTCATTGTATTTCTCGGATTTTTGTATCTAAGGCTTTTATCTGTGAGGTCTGAAGCTGCAAAAAGTTTTAACAATGATTCTGCTAAACCTGTAAAAGTAATTCCCCTGGAAAAAACAGAAGGGTGGCTTTATAGAGAAGTTTTGGGAAGAGTGGAAGGGAATCAACAGATAGACATTAAAACAAATGTGAGTGGCTGGGTTGAGGGCAAAAATTTAAAAAGAGGAAACCCGGTTAATAAAGATGAGGTAATACTTACACTTTATGATGACAGGACCGAAGCTTCTCTTACAGAAGCTCAGTTTAATCTTAAATCTGCTAAGGCAAAGCTCAAAGAAAGCAAAAGAAAATACAATCAGAATAAACTATTGCTCGAAAAGGGTATTGTTTCAAAAGATACTGTGGATGAGAGTGAAAACCTTGTAAGTATTGATAACGCTAATGTCAGGTCACTTGAAGCCTCACTTAAAAAGATGCAGTTTGATTTTGATAAACTTAATGTTCGCTCTCCTATTTCAGGACAGGTTGTTGAAGTGCTTCCGGATGTGGGCCAGGAGGTAATAGAAGGAGAGGTTGTTGCTAAAGTTGTAAATCTTTCGTCTATTCATATTATTGTCGGTGTTGATGCCTCTCTCGCAAGATCTATAGATACGAACTCGCCAGTCGAACTTACGCTCAAGCTTAATGGTGATATTGAAAAAACCACTGGTAGGGTAGTGGGCGTGAGTAAGGATTTTGCTGCTAACTCAGGGATATATGAAGTTGAAATAAAGATTGATGATAAAGATGTAAATTGGTGGCCAGGTGAGATTGTGTCTGTAAAAATACCTACAAAGAAGTTTCGTGATGTTGTAAGAATTCCAAGATCTGCAGTGTTGTCAGATAGCAGCGAGATATTTATTTTTGTAGTGAATGAAGGACTTTCTTTAAAAGTACCAATAAATGTAACCTGGATTGATGATAAATATGGTTTTACTAATGCAGATAATATTCCACTTAACTCACAAATAATTACCGAAGGTGCTTCCGGGCTTACATCCGGCCAGCAGGTAAAAATTCTCAATTAATAGCTAATGCATATTGCTGATTTTTCTGTAAAAAATTCAGTCCTTGTAAACCTTCTAATGGGAGCAATTCTTGTTATTGGGTTTGTTTTTGCGCTTGTGCTTCCACTTGAACTCTTCCCCTCAATTAATCTTGAAATTGTAACTGTTAAAACAGTGTTCCCGGGTGCATCTGCTGAAGATATAGAGCAGCTAATTACTATCCCGATTGAAGAAGAGATAAAGAACATCTCGGGAATAAAGGTTCTAAAATCAACTTCTTCCGAAGGCTTATCCTCGGTGACAGCTGAGCTGTATACAGGTGAGGATATAAAAAAGATATCCCAGGATATTGATTCAAATATTTCAAGAATAAAAGATAAACTTCCGGGTGATTCTGAAGAACCTATTGTTGAAGAAGTTGATGCCAATTTCCCTTTAATAAACGTGGCTATTTCAGGTGATGTTCCCCGAGCAGTTCTTCGAGATAATGCCCTTCGCCTTGAAGATGAACTTCTACTTGTAAGCGGCGTTGACAATATTATTCCATCCGGGCTTGAAGAACCTGTATTTTGGGTCTATCTCGATTATGCAAAGATGCGCCAGTTTGGTCTTAATGTGGATCAGGTCTCTTCTGCAATCAGTCAGAAAAACCTTGATCTTCCAGGCGGAGGTTTTAAACAGGGCGATGTAGAATTGATAGTGAGAACTAAAGGAAAAGTAAAATCTATTGAAGATCTTTTAGATATTCCCGTAAATAGTGATCAGATGGGGAGGCAGGCTTTTTTAAGGGATATTGCCACGATAGAGCTTGGAGAAGAAAAGGCCTCTTCTTTATCAAGGGTAAACGGACTTTCTGCTATAACTTTCTGGGTAAACAAGCAAAAAAATGTTGATGCAATTGATACAGTAAAGAAGATTGAAGAACTGACAAAAGAGTTTGAAAAAACGCTTCCGGATTCAATAGAGATTTATCTTACAAACGACGAATCCTACTGGGTAAAAAAACGTTTTGAGACAATGCTAAAAAGCGGTGCTGCAGGGTTGATACTGGTGCTTATCTTCCTTGGACTTTTTCTAAATAAAAAGGCTGCACTTATTGCCGCTCTTGGTATACCGGTTTCCTTTTTGGGCGCTTTTATTCTTATGCAGTTAAATGGGGTCACAATAAATCTTCTCTCGATGTTCGGGCTTATTATGGTGCTTGGGATTGTTGTGGATGACTCAATTATAGTTGTAGAAAATGTGGAAAGATATATAGCTCAGGGTATGAAGCCGAGAGCTGCAGCTATAAAAGGCACAAAGGAAGTTGCACTGCCTGTTTTGGCAACAGTGCTTACAAATATTGCGGCATTTATACCTCTTTTATTTGCAACTGGTCTTGTGGGTGAATTTTTATCTATAATTCCCACTGTAGCCATCTTTGCACTTCTTTTTTCTCTTGTAGAGGCTCTTCTAATAATGCCTGCTCATTGTGCTGAATGGCTTAGCCCGAGAAAGGCAATTAAGAAAAGGTATACCTGGTTTCATAAAATCAGATCTTATTACTTAAAGGGTTTGGTTTTTGTACTTGGAAACAGATATGTAGTTGTTCCTTGTTTCTTTATAATTTTTTTCATCACCATATATATTTTCTCGCAAATTCCAAATGTAATGTTTTATCAGCATGACACTTCTGAGCTTCGAATAAGGGTTGAAAATCCTGCACAATCTAATCTTGAGTATACGGCTTCATCTGTTAAGCAGGTTGAAGACATTATAAAAAAGAATGTGCCTGAGCATGTGCTTAAAAATATAGTATCTCTTGTGGGACTCGATCTTACAGGCCAGGCAACTGCTACAGGTGATCATCTTGCAACAATCATTGTCCAGTATGAAGATTTTGAAAAAAGAAAAGAAAATGCAATTGAGCTTAGTAATCTTGCCCGTGATGATACGCTTGCCAATGTAGCCGGTCCAAAGCAGGTGGATTACATAATTGAGGCAGGGCTTCCCACAGGTAAGCCGGTTGAAGTGAGAATTCAGGGGAAAAATCTTAATGTTCTAAAAGAAATATCTTATAAGACCCAGGAGTATTTAGAAAAGCAAAAAGGTGTTTCAGGAATAAGCGATGATCTTCTCTGGGGAAAACCGGAAGTGCGGGTGGAAGTTGATCCCAGAAAAGCTGCAATTTTTGGTCTCGATACAACAAAAATAGCGCAGGAAGTGAGGACACTTGTGGATGGGCTTACAGTTGCACAGACTCGTATTGGAAAAGAAGAAGCTGATATTAATCTTAAGTACCGCACTGGTGATGTAAATTTTGTTTCTCTTTTAGAATCTCATCAGATGCAAACTTCTTCAAATGGTCTGGTTTCCCTTGGTGCAGTTGCAAATATTGTGAATGCACCCAGCATTCTCGATATAAAAAGATATGATTCACAAAGAGCTGCGACTGTAAAAGCTGAAGTTGACCAGAAAATTACAACTTCTGTGGAAGTAAATAAAAAGTTAAAAGAGTATTTAAACGAATTGATAAAAAGCTATAGTGGATACAGTTTTAATTTTGGTGGTGAAGCAGAGGAATATAAGCAGACAATTGGAGATATTATGAGAGCTGCCCTTGCTGCAATTATTCTTATATATTTAATTCTTGCCAGTATTTTAAGATCATATTTTCAGCCTTTTATCATTATGAGCATATTGCCTTTTACACTTATCGGTGTAATTACAGGAATATTAATTAGAGGCGAACCAATAACTCTTCCGGCAATTATTGGGACAGTGGCCCTTCTTGGAATTGTGGTGAATGACAGCCTTGTTTTAATGGATTTTATAAATAAACGTGTAAAAACAATGAGAAGCAAAGTAATGGCAGTGGCTTTTTCAGCCAAACACCGCTTCAGACCAATTATTCTTACCACTCTAACGACTTTTGGAGGCCTCTCTTCGCTTATGTTTGTTTACAGAGGTGAATCATCGTTTCTTGCTCCAATGGCCATCTCACTCGGCTTTGGGCTTCTATTTGCCACAGTGATTCTTTTATATTTAATCCCAGCCCTTTATTTGATATTGGATGATATAATTGGGTTTGTAAAAAGAAAGATTGGAAAATATAGAGTTCAATTTACGTCTTGAAATAAGCATAAAATAAAAAATTTGATATTTGTTATTTTGTTATATTTTTTATTTTTTAATGAATGTGTAGCTAATAACAGTTCTGATTTGGAGTCTATAGAAAATAACCCCAAAATTATTAATGATATTCCAAGTGACATGTATTGGTTTTCATTTTTTATGGGTTTACTAAAAGATGTAAAAGAGAATGAGAAGTTTGTATATGGAAAAGTTTTCGCTTACCATGGGTATGCTGATTTCAAGATTAACAAAAATGATATAGATAATTTGGAATCTAAAACACAAGGTGCAATACGTACTATAAAACACAATATCTCCATTATTAAATACTCATCTGATTATAGTCAACAAAAAAAAAGTGCAATACAAAGACTATATGAAATAACTGGAAGTAACTTTGATTCTTATGAAAAGTGGGACGATTGGTTCATTAATAATCAGAAAAATCTAGTCTGGTCAAATAAGCTTGATCAATTGGTAATAAAAATAGTAATGAATAAATTGTAAATTATATATTTTGTCTTTGTACCTTTAAAGCTTACTCAGATTCTCACACCTCTATCTGTTTGTTTCAACAACTATTTCAATTGACAATAAACTTATCTGTATTACATTTGTATTACATATCTGGGAGTTTAAAAATGAGTACTAAAACTGTGCGTTTAGATAATGAAACTGAAGAGGCTTTGAGAGAAATTAGAAAGCAAACAGGGCTTTCCATATCTGAAGTTCTCAAAGAGGGAATTCTTGTACTTAAAAAAGAAGTTGATGATAAGAATAGGCAAAGCCCCTTTGATGTTTATAAAAGCCTCGATTTAGGTGAAGGTGGTTATTCCATAGCACCATCAACAGATACTCGAAAGGGAGTAAGGGCTGCAATTAAAAAGAAGTTAAATAAATGATCCTTGTAGATACGGGCCCACTCATTGCTCTTTTTGATCCAAAAGACAAAATGCATGAAAGTTGCAAAGAAATACTCAAAACTATTGAAGAAAAAATTTGCACTACCATCCCTGTCCTCACTGAAGCTTTTCATATACTAACTCCGGAAAGCATAAGTTCAGACAGATTAAAAGATTTTATAGTAAAAGGCGGATTATCAATCCTCTTTATGGATGAGAAAGTAATAGAAAGATGCTTTGAATTAATGGAAAAGTATAAAGATCATCCAATGGACCTTGCTGATGCTTCATTAATAGCTTCAGCCGAAAAGCTAGAAACCAGAAAAATATTTACAATAGATAGAAATGATTTTGAAACATATCGAATACAAAAGGGGCATAAATATCTTTCGCCAGAGATTCTAAGTTAAAACTTGCTCCAACTCTCGCAGCCTTTTCTTATTATCTCCACTCTTATGTTCTACCTTTTAAAACTGAATTTTACAGCACCTCGTTCGGGATCATTTTCAGTATCGTATTCAAATTCAAGATTTACATTCAATATATCAGCCGGAATTCTTTTAAAGTATATAAAACCTTTTACAGTTGAGCCGGGATAAACCACACCGGGGAAAAGTGCTTCAGAATAAACTTCACTCACATTTTCAGCCTGTCCGTACGCTTGAGGATAATCGTAGGGATATGGATCATCATAATAGTAATGAAAACGACTTCTGAAAGGACTGTGGTATCGATGATGACTTCTGTAATAACCGCCATGATAATGGCCAACGCCAATTCCAATTGAAATTCGTGGGAAAAATCTTGGGCGTGAACTCTCTTTCACAATCTCAGCAGCAATATTGGGGCTTAAAAGATTGTATTGATTATTTAATTCGTCGATCAGCACAATATCATTGGAATTGAAAGTAATCTCGTTTTTCGATTGATTCTCAATCTCTACATAAAAGGTTGTAAGGTATTTAGAAACCTTGTAATCACCAATCCCTGAAGATGGAGTGACTTTTATTTCCACACCTTCATCAGTCTTAAATTTCTGAAACGGTATAAACGGGGCTGCTGTTTTCTGCTTGTATGCACAACCTGAGATCGCAAATATTAAAATTAGGACTATTGGAAATACTTTTTTTGTCATACAAAATATTATAATGACAAAGTGCTTGAACTGTACTTTTTTTGCAACTTTAAAACTTACTCAAACTCTCGCAGCTTTCCCTGATTATTTCCACCGCTCTGTTAACTTCTTCAAAAGTGTTTTCAGGGCTGAAGCTGAATCTGATGCTTGAATATGCTTCTTTTTCACTTAATCCCATTGCCATTAAGACGTATGAAGGAGTGCTGTCAAAATTAGTGCAGGCTGAGCTTTGAGAGCACCTGATTCCTCTTTTATCAAGGAGTTGAAGAAGTCTTCTCCCATCAAGATCATCAAATTTGATATTGGTTGTATTACATATTCTGTTTTTTGGACATCCGTTTACTTTTGTGCCTGGGATAAAATCAAGAAGCATTGCTTCAAATCGGTCGCGAATCTCTTTCATCTTCATTTTTAGCTTTCTAAGGTTTTCATGCCTGATCTCGGAGGCTTTTCCGATACCAACAATTCCGGGGAGGTTCTCTGTGCCGGGCCTAAAGCCTTCTTCCTGAAAACCACCAAATAAAATTGGGTTTACAAGAAACCTGTCTTTTGCATAAAGCACTCCACAACCTTGGGGAGCATTGTATTTATGTCCTGTGAAAGAAAGAAAATCGACTGATAGTTTATCAATATCAATCTCCATTTTGCCTACAGCCTGAGCTGCATCAGTGTGGAAAATTACACCTTTTTCCATACAGAGTTTTGATATCGATTCTAAATCCTGAATAACTCCTGTTTCGTTATTTACCCACTGTACAGAAACTAAATCCACTTTTTTTTGATCCAATATCTTTTCAAGATCATCTATAATCACAAAACCGTTTTCATCTACACCAAGCATTTCCACTTCGACATTGTTTATCTTGAGATAGCTGCACATTTTTAATATAGAAGAATGTTCAACCATTGTTGTGACAACTTTTTTAGAGCCATTTCCATTTTTTGTGCAGGAATAAAAAGCCATATTGTTGGATTCAGTGCCCGAGCTAGTAAAAATAATGTGATCTGGACAACAGCCAATGAGGCTTCCTGTGCACTCTCGAGACTTTTTAAGATGTTCTCTTGCCCTTTCTCCACCTGAGTGGGCACTTGATGGGTTTCCAAATTCTTTGCTTAATACTTTTATAACTGCTTCGCGCACTTCTTTCGAAGGCATGGTTGTGGCATTATTATCAAAATAGATTTCTGCAGAACTTTGTTTACACCCCATACTCATGAGTATAATCGATAATTGCAGACAGTAGCAATTAGAAAAAATAGCGTTTTATTCATACAAATCAGCCGGAGTAAAAAGTGTGATGCATGGATTTTTATTTTCTTTGCTTACAGGGCCAATAAAAGATGAAACCTCTGTGTTTTCACTCTTTCCATCTTTGGTAAATGATGCATTAAAATTTATAATGTTTGTTTTCTTGGTTTGCCTACTGAGTCTAATTGCCATTACGAGCTGAGATAGTATCTCTTTTGTCCTTCCATTTTCGTTCTCCCCCATTTTTACTGCTTCCTCATCAGGTTGGATAATCCCGTTCCATATACTTGATGTTAAAAATACGGGCATAAGAAGCCCGGAATTTTTTGCCTGTTCTGAAATATCAATTTGATTTTCATTCTCCAGATCTTCACTTCTATTAATGTAAAAATTCTCCATTGTCTAATCTCCAGAAATGTATTAGATTCCATTATGATCGAAAAGAATCTATTTGCAAAAATTTAGCTTATATATTGTAAGTGATATAATTAGTTTTGGCAGGAACATTTTGGTGATGAGGTCTATTTGAGAAAAATTTCTTTATTTTTGCTTATAACTTTTCTATTTTTACCCTACAACTCCTTTTCAATGAGTGACGAAGAGATCAACTACAGGTATAGCATTGCTTCAACCACAAGCGATCTTCTTGCAATCCGAAGAATATTTGGCGAAATCCTTCAATCAGGTGATCTTGATTACAGTTTCCAGGCCGCAAGAGATGTTATTTCCACACTTGATAAAATAGGAAAAGATCTTGATGATCTGGTTGTTCCCGGGAAAATGGAAGATCCCTATAATGTGTTTTTGGAATCCGTAAAATCCTATAGAAAAAGTGCTACATGCATCAGAAATTCTGCTGAGATAATGCTTGGCTATTTTGATGGAACAGAAGAAGATGCAGCTAGTCTTATGAAAAGAAGCACTGATTATGTGGAGCTTGCAAATAAATATTTTGATCTTAGCTTTGATCTTCACTCCGAGGTTTTTGATAAAGAAAAAAAAGAAGGTTTTCCAAAAGACTTTTTTAAAGAAAAAGATATTGAAAATCCAGAAAAAGATTCAGAAAAACTCTCTATTTAGCACCCAAATTAATGAGTAGAAAAGTAAAACAACTAGAGTTAATTCCAGTGTATGGAATTCCTGAGCTTAAGCCGAAAGATAACCTTGCACAAATAATAGTGTCTTCAATAAAAAATGAAGATATTGAGATTAAAAATAAAGATATTTTAGTAATTGCTCAAAAAATTGTCTCAAAAGCCGAAAACAGAATTGTAGACTTAAAGAAGATCAAACCTTCCAAATTTGCAAAAAAATTGTCTGAAGAAATATCAAAAGATCCCCGTCTTTTGGAAGTTATTCTTGGTGAGACAACAAAAATAATTAAAATGGATGAAAGGGTAAGTGGCAAAGGAAGGTTGATTGTGGAAACTATTGGAGGACTTATATCTGCAAATGCTGGGGTGGACGCTTCAAATGTTTCAGGAGGGGATCATGTAACTCTTCTACCTCTTGATTCTGACAAGTCTGCCAAGGAGATAAGAAAAGGGCTGAAGTCAGCCACGAAAAAAAATGTGGCTGTAATAATCAGTGATACAGTGGGCAGGCCGTGGAGAAATGGTTTAGTGGATATAGCAATAGGCTGCGCCGGGATAAACCCACTCAGGGACCAAAGGGGTGAGCTTGATTCAAAGGGGCTTCAGCTTGTTGCCACAGAAATGGCCACTGCCGATCAGGTTGCCTGTGCAGCGGGGCTACTAATGGAAAAATCAGAAGGGATTCCGGTTGTAATTGTAAGAGGCTGTAATTATTTATCTGGAAATAAGGGTTCTGGAAATCTTATAAGAGATCCTAAAGAAGATTTATTTAGATGATAATTTTCTAGATATAAATAATAAGTCCAAATAAGATTATCCAACTCAACACACATACAAAAAGCCACTTGTCTTTTAAAAGAACTTCTGTGGGATCACCTTCAGACTTATTTCTTATTATGTATAAATACCTTAGTGTTCCGAAGCAAACAAAAGGGGTTGTCGTAAAAAAAATCTTCCATCCTTTATTTAAAGAGTAGATTGAAAATGTAATTATTGATCCTAAAGAGAGTAAGATAGATGCAACATCAAGAAACTTCTTGTTGTAATGTTCAAGTACTTCCCTGAAATGATGCCCTTGCCGTGCAACCCCGAGTTCCACTTTTCTTTTTCCGAATGCAAGAAGAAGGGAAAGAAACAGTGTAGTTATATAAAGCCAGTTTGATACATCTACGTTTAGGGCAAGCCCACCAGCAATTATTCTTAATAAAAAACCTGTGGCAATACAAAGTGAGTCTACAATGAATATCTTCTTTAATACAAGTGAATAAAGAACCGTGATAGCTAGATAGACCAAAGTTGTAAGCAGAAAATAAAAATTAACTTTTAAAGATATAAAAATTGATAAGATCAAAAGAAATCCGGCAATGATGATAACTGTGTTTTTACTAATTCTTCTCGAAGCAACCGGCCTGTTTCTCTTTTTTGGGTGAAGCCTGTCATTTTTAGCATCAAGAAGATCATTTATGAGATAACCTACTGATGACATTAATGAAAACGAGATAAAGGCAAGAAATATAGTGAGAAAATTTTCAGAATTAAGGAAAACAATTCCGCCAAAAAAAGGTGGTGCTACTACAAGAAGATTCTTTATCCAGTGGTGAGGGCGAATTAAAATAATGATGTCTTTAAGTCGTGAAAACATTTTTTACCATTCTACTATCTTGCTAATACATTTCAATCAGAGTGAGTATATTTAGGCTTATGGATAATACTTTTGATGATGGATTCATATTGATTGCGCACAGAGGTGCGAGTTCTTACAAACCCGAAAATACAATGCTTTCCTTTCAGAAGGCAATTGAACTTGGAGCAAAAATAATTGAGTTTGATGTCAGAAAAAGCCTGGATGGCCATCTTGTAGTTATGCACGACAGTAAAGTTAATAGAACGACTAATGGGGATGGTAAGGTCAATAATATAAACCTGGCTGAACTAAATAACCTCGATGCGGGAAATGGTGAGAAAATACCAACTGTTGAAGATGTTCTTATTTTGTTTAAAGGCAAGGGTAAATTTGTTATAGAACTTAAAGAAGAGAATACGGAAAAGCAGATTCTGGACATGATATATAAATATGATCTTGCAAATGATGTGATTTTGGTTTCTTTTAAAAAAAGGGTTTTAAAAAGACTGCGGGCCCTTGATGGCAATATTACGACTGGCTTAATAACACTCACTGGTATTGGTTGTGTAAGGACTGCGGTTGAACTAGGATGTAGGGCAGTTGCAACACATGTTTATCTTGCAACAAAAAACAAGGTGCAAAATGCACATGAAAACGGGCTTCTTTTTTTCTGCTGGACTACAGATGACAAGAGAAAATGTTTGGAACTAAAAAGAAAAGGTGTAGATGGTGTAATTACCAATAAGCCTGACCTTTTGGAAAGATAATGGAAAAAATATATCTCGATTACAACGCCACAACACCTCTTGATCCCCGGGTCTTTGATGCAATGATTCCATACTTAAAAACCAATTATGGTAATCCATCAAGTATTCACTCTTATGGAAATATTGCTAAAGCAGCACTTGATGAATCAAGAGAGCGAGTTGCAGAATTTATTGGTTCCAAGCCACGAGAAATAGTATTTACTACTGGTGGAAGTGAAAGCAACAACTTTGCTATTAAAGGCGTGGCATATTCTTTGAAAGAGAAGGGCAACCATCTGATTACTGTTGAAACCGAACATGCATCCTGTCTTGAGGTATTCAGATTCTTAGAAAAACAAGGTTTTGAGGTTACCTATCTTCCGGTTGATAGCTTTGGTTTAATTGATTTAGATGAGCTGGCTGATTCTGTTACGGATAAAACAATATTAATATCCTGTATGTATGTAAACAATGAGACAGGTGTAATAAACCCAATTTCGAAAGTTGGTGAAATTGCAAGAGAAAAAGGTGTGCTCTTTCACTCTGATATGGTGCAGGCAGCAGGAAAGATGGAGGTTGATCTTTCAGAGTTGTCTGTTGATTTAGCATCTTTTTCTTCACATAAGGTTTATGGTCCTAAAGGAGTTGGTGCATTATATATAAAAAAAGGTGTCAACCTGGATTCTCTAATTCATGGTGGTGGACAGGAGCGTGGAAGAAGATCAGGCACTGAAAATGTTGCAGGAATATTTGGATTTGGAAATGCCTGTGAGTTTACAAAAAAGGAATTTAAAGAAGAACAAGACAGGCTATTAGGTCTGAGGGAACTTCTTTCTGAAAATATATCAAAGGTAGAAGGAACTTACCTGAATGGCCATCCTGACCTCAGAGTTTCAAACACTTTAAATATTGGATTTGAAGATATTGAGGGTGAATCCCTTGTTATGAACCTTGATCTTGAAGGAATCGCAGTTTCAACTGGTTCTGCCTGCTCTGAAGGAAATGTTGATCCCTCACATGTACTTTTGGCTATGGGTCTTCAAAAGAAAGAGGCAATCTCGTCATTGAGGATCAGTTTTGGAAGGTTTACAAAGAAAGAGGAAATCGAAAAAATTATACATGCTCTACCAAAAGTGGTTGAAAGAATAAGAGGTATAAAAGAGTTTTAGTTTGGAAAAAACCTCAGCGGCAAATAAGTGTGTTTTTACTATCAATATGAAAGTGATTTGCGTGAAGTGAATTATATTCCGGGCCAAGAACTGTTCCAAAGAATTTGCAAGCTCCATCTTTAAATTGAAATAAAAAATCAGATTTTTCCGCCTCATTCTCATTATCCCAGTGTTTTAAAACTGAGACTGTTCTTCCATCACTCAGCTTTAAACCTGCAATATCTAAAGCGGAAGCAGTTGCGTGCTCACTCTTTTTGCCAACAACGCTATTGTTGATATTACGGCAAGCAAAGCTTCCATAGTGATTGATTTTATCTACTGATTTTCCAAATACTTCTTTTGCCAGTGGTTGTAGGCTTTGTTGTTCAAACATAAGCCATGCAACAGTAAGCGGGCAGCTCAAAATAAACTCTCTATTGAATTTTACTCCCGTGTTTTTTATTTTAATAACATTGGTTAAAGGGCATCCTTCAACAGGGGTGTAATCTCGAAGGGATTTGTAGTTAATGTCTTTTGGATAAACTTCAGACAGTATTTGAAGGCACTCATCCGGATTTTGCTTTAGGTTATTTAACTTCCATTTTGTAATAAGGTTTATCGGCTGGTTAATTGTGAGAGGTGCCCAGGGATTCCAGTGAGGAGGTATTTTAGACCAGTTGTGTTTTATGATAAGTGTGAGGAATGAAAAAGTGGCTATAAACAAAAGCATAATAGTTAATTTCCAGATCTTCCCTTTTTTATTCATCTGCAAAGTCATTTCTAAATTTGTTGCTTTGAATCTTTTGCATCTCTGCCAGTTCTCTGCAAGGGTAAATACTTAAACTCTTTGTGTTATGCCATTGTTGCTTTTAAGTTTTACAAACGAAGTATTGCTAAAATAATATCTAATTGACTCAACCTAATTTATCTTTATTTACAACCACTCCCACTCATTTTCATCAAACTTATTTTGAATGTAAACATTAGTTTCTTTTCCCATTTTTTTAAACTTTTTATTCCATCCATCTCTAGGGTTATTGCTCTTTGAAATTACTACCTTTTTATTTACGACCTCAATATCCAGTTGATTTTCAATTTCGCATTGCTTGATTATAGAATTTGGAATTATAATCCCTTTTGAGTTACCAATATCTATAAGTTTAATTTTCATTTTATACACTTTTATTGTTTAACTTGTCTTGTCAATAATTTTATGGATAAAGAGGTAGGCCATTAATCCCAGTTGTTTCAGGTAAATCAAGCATAATGTTCATATTTTGGATTGCCTGGCCTGATGCGCCTTTAACAAGATTATCAATAGCTGAGATGATAATTGCGGTTTTATTCTCAGGGTTTGATTTAACACCTATATCACAGAAATTAGAGCCTCGAACATAAGATGTATTGGGATACTTTCCTTCAGGATAAATCCTGATAAAATGAGAGTTTTTATAAAAATCCTCATAAACTTTAATTAGATCGGAAGTTGTCTGCTTTTCTTTCAGATTTACATATATAGTTGATAAAATTCCCCTATCTATCGGAATAAGATGAGGGGTGAAAGTCACGTTTACATCAAAACCAGTATAATCCGAAAGCTGCTGCTCAATTTCAGGGCAATGACGGTGCTCTCCTACCTTATATGCTTTAAATCCTTCGTTAACTTCAGAAAAATGAGTATCAAGAGATGGCGAACGGCCTGCTCCCGTTACTCCTGATTTTGAATCAATAATAATATTGTCTTCATTAATAACCCCGCTTTTTAGTAAAGGAGCGAGAGGCAGAATTGCTGATGTGGGATAACAGCCCGGGTTTGCCACAAGTTTTGCAGTGGCAATTTGCTCTTTATTGAGTTCAGATATTCCATATACAGCATTATCAAGCAGTTCTGTACAAGGATGATCTCCATACCAATCTTTATAATTTTTAGCATTAAGCCTGAAATCAGCGCCAAGATCGATAATTTTTATATCCCTTTTATAGATTTTATTAATGATTTCAGCGGAAGCACCGTGAGGTAGTGCTGCAAAAACAACATCAGTGTCTTCTGGGATATTTGATGGAGCAAGTTGTTCAAGTTTTAAATTAATAGAATTATTCAAATGAGGAAAAACCTCAGAAATTTCCTTATTTGCATGTTTTGATGCGGTAATATGGTTTATAATTGTGTTTGGATGTTGATGAAGTAACCTTATCAGTTCACTGCCGGTGTAGCCACTCGCACCTAGTATCGATACCTTGTATTTATGCATGTTTGAACCATATCTGGAAATAAAAAAAAAGACAATATTCCAAATATTTTACACCCTTTTAGTTGCTTCCTTGACTAATAATAAGCAGAGGGTAGCTTAAATTTTAATTTTGTATATTTGTAAATTTTGGAGGTTCATTGATGTCAATCAAAGTTGGAATAAATGGTTTTGGAAGAATCGGGAGACATATACTTAGAATAGCGCTTGATAGAAAAGATGTTGAGGTTGTCGGTGTTAATGATATTACTGATGCAGCCACTATGGCCCATCTTTTTAAATATGATTCAGTTTTTGGAAAATATAAAGAAGATGTTGTTTGTGAAGGTGAGAATATAGTAGTTGGTGAAAAAACAATAAAGGTATTCTCTGAAAGAGAGCCAAAAAATATTCCCTGGGATGATCTGGGTGCTGATATTGTAGCAGAATCCACAGGAGTATTCAGAACAAAAAAGACTGCCTCTGCACATCTTGGTGGAAGTGTAAAAAAAGTAATTATTACAGCTCCTTCAGGAGATATTGACTTAACAGTAGTTATGGGAATAAATGAGCAAGATTATGATCCTTCGAATCATCATATAATCTCAAATGCTTCATGTACAACCAACTGTTTTAGTATGCTTGTTAAAGTTCTTCACGATAATTTTGTTATAACCCGTGGGGATATGACTACTGTACATTCCTACACAAGCGATCAAAGATTACTTGATGCTCCACATAAGGATTTAAGAAGGGCCAGGTCAGCGGCATTATCAATTATTCCTACAAGCACCGGAGCTGCTGATGCAATAGTAAAAGTATTTCCCGAACTCAAAGGTAAACTTACTGCAATTGCACTTCGCGTGCCAACGCCTAATGTTTCTCTTGTGGATTTTTCCTGCGAAGTTGAAAAAAATACAACTCCTGAAGAAATAAATTCCAAGTTTAAAGAAGCTTCGAAGGGTAACTTAAAAGGATTTCTGGGCTATCTTGAAGATGAAGTAGTATCCTCTGACCTTATTGGTGATTCAAATTCTGCTTCATTTGATCCATTTTTAACATCGGTTGTTGAAGGCAATTTGGTTAAAGCAATTGCCTGGTATGACAATGAGTATGGCTACACTTCAAGAGTTGTTGATCTCATAGGACATGTTGGGGGGAAGCTTTGAGCACAAAGCTGTCAATAACTGATCTTCCTGATTCAGAATATAAAGGTAAAAGGGTTTTTGTAAGGGTTGATTTTAATGTTCCGATAAAAGATGGAAATATCAGCGAAGATTACAGAATTAGACAAGCCATTCCGACCATTGATTATCTTATAGAAAAAGGTGCAAAAGTGATTGTGGCATCTCATCTTGGAAGGCCCAAAGGAAGGAATATTCCAGGGTTCTCTCTCAAACCTGTTGCTGAAAGGTTAAACGAAATATTAGATATAGAAGTGAATTTTCCTGGAGAAGTGTTTAGCGACAAAGTGAGAAATGCAGCAAATAACCTCAATGAAGGTGAGGTCATGCTGCTCGAAAACTTAAGATTTCACAAGGAAGAGACAGATAATGATGAAGAGTTTGCAGAAAATTTGGCTTCATTAGCTGATATTTATGTTAATGATGCTTTTGGTACCTGCCACAGGGCACATGCCTCCACTTATGGAATGGCAAAATATTTTGATAAAAGGCTAGCAGGTTTTGTTATTAGTAAAGAACTTGAATTTCTGGGAGCACTCCTTCAGAATCCAGATAGGCCGTATCTTGTGATTGTGGGTGGGGCCAAGATAAAAGATAAGATTAATGCATTAAAAAATCTTTTAGAAACAGCAGATAAAGTTTTAATAGGCGGCTGTGTTGCCTATACTTTTCTTGCAGCAAAAGGAGTAAAAGTGGGTAAGTCACTTGTTGAAAAAGAGATGATCCCCTGGGCAAAAGAGGCACTAAAAAATTATAGTGATAAAATTGAGTTACCCATAGACCATGTTGTTGCAGACAGCGTAGAAAATAGCAGGGTGATGATGGTAGTTGATAGAGAAATTCCGGAAGACCTGATGGGCTTTGATATTGGTCCTAAAACAGTTTCTAACTTTAATTCTCATATAAAGGGAAATGGCACAGTTTTTTGGAATGGACCAATGGGGCTTTTTGAAATGAACGATTTTTCAAATGGCACCTCGTCTATAGCAAGATCGGTTGCACTTGCCACTTGGAGAGGTGCCACAACAGTTGTTGGAGGAGGAGATAGTACTTCAGCGCTTAGAAGGGCAGAAGTGCTTATTTCCGAAATAAAACATGTTTCCACAGGTGGAGGGGCATCACTTGAGTTTCTAGGCGGGGATGAACTTCCGGGGATCTCTGTTTTAAGTGACAAATAAATAACTAAAGGGGAAAAATATGACAATTAAAGAAATTAAAGGAATAAAAGATATTGAAGAAACTCTTGGAAAAGAGGCAAAATACTTTTTAAGTCATAATAGTAAGACAATAAATAAAAATGATTTACATCTTCCTGGCCCGAATTACATTGATGATATTTTCATTCAGACAGACAGGCCAACTCCAGTACTAAGAAATTTGCAATCACTTTTTGATCATGGCAGATTAGCTGGCACAGGTTACCTTTCAATTCTTCCAATAGATCAGGGAATTGAACATTCAGCAGGAGCTTCTTTTGCCCCAAACCCTATTTATTTTGATCCTGAAAACATAGTTAAGCTTGCAATTGAGGGTGGTTGTAATGCTGTGGCTTCCACACTTGGAGTATTAGGTTCGGTTGCAAGAAAATATGCACATAGAATTCCTTTTATAGTAAAAATAAATCATAACGAACTTCTTTCATATCCAAATACACATGATCAAATAATGTTTGCAAGTATTGATCAGGCATTTCAAATGGGTGCTGTGGCAGTGGGTGCAACTATTTATTTTGGCTCTGAAGAAAGCGGCCGCCAGATTCAGGAAATATCAGAAGCATTTCACTATGCTCATGGTCTTGGTTTAGCAACGATACTCTGGGCTTATCTAAGAAACCCTGCCTTTTCCACAAAAGAAAAAGATTATCATCTTGCCGCTGATCTGACAGGGCAGGCAAATCATCTTTCTGCCACAATAGAAGCCGATATAGTGAAACAAAAACAGCCTATAAATAATGGTGGTTATAATGCAATAAAGTTTGGAAAGACCCATCCCAAAGTTTATTCAAAACTTACTTCAGACCATCCAATTGACCTTACACGTTATCAACTTGCAAATTGTTATATGGGTAGGGCAGGGCTTATTAATTCTGGTGGAGCTTCAGGCGATAATGATCTCGAGGATGCTGTTAGGACTGCTGTAATAAACAAAAGGGCAGGTGGCATGGGACTTATTTCAGGCAGAAAATCATTTCAACGTCCAATGAAAGATGGAATTGCACTACTTAATTCTATTCAAAATGTTTATCTTGAAAAAGAGGTTAGTGTAGCTTAGTTATTCATTAACAAAATTTAAAACCCTGTTTACCATATTGTATGAGCCAATATAGATAGAGACTCTTTGATGAATATCCTTTGGTTCAATGTCCAGAATTCTTTTCGTTCCACTGGATGCTACTCCTCCTGCTTGTTCAACAATATAGGCAAGAGGGTTACATTCATAAAGTAATCTCAGCTTTCCTTCAGGAGCGTCATCTGTTGGTGGGTACATGAATATCCCCCCTTTTAGAATACTTCTATGAATATCGGCTACCATTGAACCCACATACCTCATTGAATAAGGCCTTCCTGTTTCGGGATCAACTTCATTACAGTAATCCAGATATTTTTTTACTCCTGGTGACAGAAATCTTGCGTAATTACCAAAATTTATTGAATAGGTATTTCCCTGTTGAGGCATCTGGATATTTTCGTGTGAAAGGCAAAACTCACCGATTGAAGGGTCAAGGGTAAATCCATTTACACCTCTTCCAGTAGTATAAACAAGCATCGTAGATGAGCCGTAAATCACGTAACCGGCAGCTGCCTGATTTATACCACTTTGAAGAAAATCTTCCATAGTGCACTTTGAGTTTGGATCAGATTTTCTTCTATATATGGAAAAAATTGTGCCTACCGAAACATTCACATCAATATTGGATGATCCATCGAGAGGATCCATGGCAATTATATACTTTGAGCTTATTGAGTTTTTATGATCAAAGATTATAGGTTCTTCATTTTCTTCTGAGACAACACCTGCACATTCTCCATCAAGCTCAAGGGCATTTAAAAATTTTTCGTTAGCATAGCTATCAAGTTTTTGAACTTCCTCACCCTGCACATTAGTATTTCCCGTTTTTCCAAGGATATTCCTTATGAGTCCAGCCTTGTTTACTTCCCTATGGACAATTTTTGCAGCAAAGCCAATATCTCTAAGAAGCCTCGACAATTCTCCTGTGGAATAAGGAAAATCAGCCTGTTTTTTGATTATAAATTCATCAAGAGTTGTAATTCCAGATACATTCACAGATATATAATTTAACCGAATTTAGTTATTTGATAAAAAGTTTAGGATTCGTTGGAATCAGGTGCTTTTCTTTCAGATTTTTTAAAAAATGATTTTATATCTTCAGGAATATTCTCATCAATTTTCTCATAACCTTTTTTTACATACGGAAGCACTTTGGAGTCTATAATTAAAGGATCATCCAGGTTTATAAAGAAAGTTAATCCTGCAATAGCAAAATGCGAAAAAATAATTCCCATAATTATTCCAAGAAAACCGCCAGCCAGCCTGTTTACCCAACCAAGCATAAGTTTGCCTATCATCTTTGTTAGAAACCATGCAATTATCTGTATCAAAATATAGTAAGAAACTGCAATTGCTATAAAACCCATCACTGCTGCCACTGATTTATCATCTGTGAGGTCATACTTTAATATTTGCACAGCTGCAATATTGTAAAAGATAAAGCCTACAATTATCCCACCAACAATAGCTATAAAAGAGAAAAGCTGCTTTATAAGCCCTCTCCATATCCCAATTAAAAAGAATAAGGATATTATTGCAATAAGTATGATGTCGAGAATGTTCAATTTAGCTCCTTAAATAAGTGACTTCTTAAAACTCAGTATGGTATGACATTTTATCGTAATGTAACACTTCCTCAAAGTTTTGACATATTTATACCTTCAGATACCTTATCGACTTGATGAACCTGAGTGAAATTTTAAGCGTAATTTCAAGCGATTTAAGTGGAGTGGAAGACAGGATTGAAAAGGAAATTCAATCTGATATTCCTCTTGTTTATGAAATATCAAAATATCTTCTTGGAAGTGGTGGTAAAAGGTTAAGGCCATCTGTATTACTTCTTTCGAGTGGTGCCTGCGGGCTTTTGGAGGGTGAGAACAGAGTTGCTGCCGCTACTGCGCTTGAACTTATTCATACTGCCACACTTCTTCATGATGATGTTGTGGATGATGCAACACTCAGGAGGGGAAAGACTTCTTCTAACGTTCGTTGGGGAAATAAACCAACAGTACTTGTTGGAGATTTTATGCTTGCAAAAGCGCTTAGTCTACTTCAAAGTTGCGGAAATCTGGAGCTTATAAAGGCAGTTACAGATGCTTCGGCAAAACTTGCTGAGGGGCAGGTGTTGGAAGTAATGAGTGGAAAAAATATGGTGGACGTTTCTGAAGATATATGTTTTTCAATTATAGATCACAAGACTGCATCTTTAATAGAAAGTTGTGGAAAAGTTGGGGCACTTCTTTCTAACGCCGGAAATGGTTCAGTAAAGGCACTTTCTGAATATGGCCAGAATATAGGCATTGCGTTTCAGTTAATAGATGATGCTCTTGATTATACATCAAGTGAAAAAGAATTTGGTAAACAGGTTGGCCATGATCTTTTAGAGCGAAAGATGACACTTCCTCTTTATTATTCATTGGAAAAAGCCCCTCAATCAACAAGGAGAAATGCAAGGGCAATACTTGAAAAAGACAGCTTTGAGAACTCAGAGGTTGAGGAGCTAAGAGCAATTGTGGATAAATTTAATGGCGTGAAAATTACTTATAACGTTGCTTCTGATTTTATAAAAAAAGCAAAAAGCTCAATAAAAATAATTCCTGAAAACAGCTACAAAGATTCTCTGAATAAACTTGCCGATTATGTTGTGGACAGAAATTTTTGAAAGTAATCATCTAAATTTATAAACATCACAAGCGCATCTTCTTTTGTAGTTTGATAATAGTTTTTCCTGACTCTGAGGGCTTCAAAACCTATTTTTTTATATAGATTTATTGCACTTTCATTGCTGACCCTTACTTCGAGTATTGCATTTTTTGCCCCTTTTTCTTTATAGAAATAAAAAGCATCTTCAAGCAAATATTTTGCTATCCCTTTTCTTCTATGGTTCTCGTGTACAGCAACTTTAAATATATGAAGTTCATCAAATATTAGATTTGAAATGCAGTATCCTGCAACAATATCCTCCTGTAGCGCAATTCTGCAAAAAGATTTCCCTTTTTCAATTTCAGCCAGGAATATTTGTTTAGGCCAGGGCGTTTTGAATGAAGAGTTTTCAATGTCTACGACCTTATCAACCTGTTTAGTATTAAGCTGTTCAATAAAAATACTGTTGTTCTCCATATCATAAGGGACCTAACTTATTAGTTTGGAGTAGATTTTTAAAAGTTTATTTGCTGCTACAGTCGAGCTGGTTTTCCCTTTCATAACTTTTTCTTCCAGTTTTACTATATTCTTTTTAATCTCTTCATTTTTATAAAAGCTTGTTTCAAGTATGTCTTTAACTGTTTCGTGCATCCAAAATTTTGCCTGCTGCTTTCTTTTTTTTATAAAATAATTTTTATTTTTTGCTAATTTTTTGTAGTCTGAAATAGTTTTCCATATCTCTTTTATTCCAATGTTTTCCATTGATGAACAAGTTGAAACCCTTGGTTTCCAGCCGAGATCATTTGATGGAAAGAGTGAAAGCGCATTTTCAAATTCTTTTTTAGCAAGGCTTGCATTTTTTTTATTTTTTCCATCTGCTTTTGTGATAGCAATAGCATCTGCCATTTCCATAATTCCTCTTTTAATTCCCTGCATTTCATCGCCTGCACCAGCAAGTTGTAATAATAAAAAGAAATCAACCATTGAGTGGACTTTTATTTCAGACTGCCCAACACCAACTGTCTCAACAATTATCACATCAAATCCTGCAGCTTCACAAAGAAGGATTGTTTCTCTGGTTTTTCTTGCAACGCCACCCAGTGAACCTGATGATGGAGTTGGCCTGATATATGCATTTTTATGGGAAGATAGTGTTTCCATACGCACTTTGTCAGCAAGAATGCTTCCTTTTGTAATTTCACTGGTTGGATCAATTGTAAGAACTGCAAGTTTCTTCTTTTCTTTGTTTACAAGGTGGCTGCCAAAAGATTCAATAAATGTGCTTTTACCTGCACCAGGTGCCCCAGTTATGGCAATTCTTATTGAATTACCGGTTTGAGGAAGGCAACTGTTAACAATTTTCTGAGCGATTTCAGAATGTTTAGGCAAAGTGCTTTCTACAAGGGTAATTGCCTGGCTCAAGATAGTAATATTTCCATCCAGAATACCATCAACATATTCTTTAGCTTTTAATTTTTTTTTGCCAGGAGATTTTTTGGTCATTATATATGGCTTTTTATTAATGGTTGAAGAATTTTCTGAGCTGCAACTGAAATTACGGTACCAGGCCCAAAAATTTCAGAAACCCCGGTTTTATAAAGAAAGTCATAATCTTTTTTAGGAATAACCCCGCCTGCTATAATTCTAATATCTTCCCTACCAAGTTTTTCAAGTTGCTCAATTAATGCGGGTATAAGGGTTTTGTGCCCAGCAGCAAGGCTAGATATACCAATTAGATGAACGTCATTTTCAACTGCCTGTTTTGCAGCTTCGGCTGGAGTCTGAAAAAGCGGGCCAATATCAACATCAAACCCAAGGTCTGCAAAGCTGGTGGCTATTACTTTTGCTCCGCGATCATGCCCATCCTGGCCTATTTTGGCAACTAAGATTCTAGGACGTCTTCCCTCAAGTTCAGAAAATTTATCAGCTAAAGCCTTTGCTTTTATAAATTCTTTATCTTTTGAAATTTCCGAAGAGTAAACTCCCGAGATGGAGCGTATCACTGCTTTATACCTCCCACAGACTTTTTCACAGGCATAGGATATTTCTCCTAATGTTGCCCTTTTTCTTGCAGCATCCACAGCCAGCATGAGAAGGTTGTCTTTACCGCTTTTGCTTGCTTCTGTGATTTTTGAAAGCGCCTTCTCAACAGATTTATTATTCCTTTCTTTTTTTAATTTTTCTAATCTTTTGAGCTGTTTTTTCATAACAGCAGTGTTGTCAATTTCCAGAGTTTCAATCTCTTCTTCTCTTTTTGTCTGATATTTATTTACACCTACAATTATATCTTTCCCTGAATCAATTCTTGCCTGTTTTTTTGCGGCAGCTTCTTCTATCCTCATCTTTGGGATACCGGTATCTATGGCCTTTGCCATTCCCCCAAGTTCTTCAATTTCCTCAATAAGTTTCCAGGCTCTTTTAGCAAGGGCATCTGTGAGGTATTCAACATAGTAAGAACCTGCCCACGGGTCAACTGACTTGCATATATTTGTTTCATTCTGAATATAAATCTGAGTGTTCCTTGCAATTCTTGCCGAAAAATCTGTTGGAAGTGCTATTGCTTCATCAAGGGCATTTGTGTGAAGTGATTGAGTGCCACCAAAGACTGCTGCAAGTGCTTCCACGCATGTTCTTGTAACATTATTAAATGGATCCTGTTCTGTAAGGCTCCAGCCTGAAGTTTGGCAGTGAGTCCTGAGAGCGAGTGACTTGGGGTTTTTAGGTTTAAATTCATTTACTATTTTTGCCCAGAGCAATCTTCCAGCCCTGAGTTTAGCAATTTCCATGAAGTGGTTCATTCCAATTCCCCAGAAAAAAGAGATTCTGGGTGCGAAATCATCAATATCAAGGCCAGCTTTTATTCCTGTTCTGATATAGTCGAGACCATCCGCCAGAGTATATGCAAGTTCTATATCTGCAGTGGCACCCGCTTCTTGCATGTGATAGCCACTTACACTTATTGAATTAAATTTAGGCATGTTTTGAGATGTATATTCAAATATGTCCGCAATAATTTTCATTGAAAAATCAGGTGGGTAGATGTAAGTATTTCTAACCATAAACTCTTTTAAAACATCATTTTGAATAGTCCCGTTAAGCTTTTCTGGCGAAACTCCCTGCTCCTCAGCAGCAACAATATAAAAAGCCATTATTGGAAGCACTGCTCCATTCATTGTCATTGAAACAGATATCTCATCAAGCGGAATCTGATCAAAAAGAATTTTCATATCAAGGACTGAATCTATTGCCACACCAGCTTTTCCCACATCTCCAACAACGCGTTTGTGATCAGAGTCATATCCTCTATGAGTGGGAAGATCAAAAGCAACTGAAAGCCCTTTTTGCCCTGACTGCAGGTTCCTTCTGTAAAATGCGTTTGATTCTTCTGCGGTTGAAAATCCTGCATATTGCCTGATTGTCCACGGCCTTGTCACATACATTGTTGAGTATGGGCCTCTTAGGTACGGCGGAATTCCAGCGGCGAAATTCAGATGTTCAATGTCTTTTAAATCTTCATAGTTGTAAAAAGGTCTTACGGGAATTTCTTCAGGGGTTTCCCAAAAATTATCATAATGTTTATTCTTATGGGACTTTTCTTTTTTAATATTGAGTTTGATTTTAGAGAAGTCAGGGCGCATTTTAATTTACACCTATTCCAAAGAGTTTTTGGTATTTCGACAGTATTTCTATCATATTTGAGCGAGCATAGATAAAATCATCAATTTTTTGGCACTGCAGGTTCTCAAGAAGTTTTTTAGAATACCCTGCAACTATAATTTTAATCTTTGGATTTGCTGACCTGAGTTTTTTTACAGCTTTTGGAACAATTTCCAGGTAATCGTGGTTTGAGCTGCAAATTACGACAATTTCTGATTTACTATTTAGTGCTGCTTTTACACCCACTTCAACAGTTTCAAAGCCTGAGTTGTCAATTACTTCAAAGCTGGCACACCCAAAAAAATTACGTGTGAAATTTGCCCTTGCATTTCTCATGGCAACATTCCCTAGCTGAAGGAGAAAAACTTTTGGGGGCTTTCTTCTAGATCTTTCTGTAGCCAGCCGTAGTTCTTCAAATATTTCACTTCCCCGCTGCGGTTTTAATGTTTCAAACTTATTTATGGATTCAGGATTTACGTTTGATTTACTTATTTTTTTAAAAATAGTTTCTTCGTTATTAGGGTACTTATTTGTTCCCAAAAACACTTCTTTTGCAGTTTGAATATTTTTTTCAAGGTATTTTCTGTTTTTATGTGTCTCACTTTGTATAGTTCCTTTTCTTAACTCTTTAACAAAGCCGCCAGATTTCTCTATTTTCTGAAATAGTTTAAGAGATTCATTGGCAATAGAATTTGTAAGGGTTTCGATATAGTAAGAGCCAGCTCCTGGGTCAATTACTTTATCAAGATAAGCTTCCTCTCTTATTACAAGCTGTGAGTTACGGGATATTCTTTTAGAAAACTGATCAGGGTTTTTATAGTAATAATCAAATGGCATAACAGTGATGGAATTAGCCCCCCCAATTGCTGCTGCCATTGTTTCAGTTGCGCCCCTCAAAATATTTATATGTGGATCGTAGATCGTTTTATTAAAGTGAGCTGTATGGGTGTGAACATACATTTTGAGGGACTCATTATCTTTTGGTTTGTATTGTTTAATTATGTTTGCCCAGAGAAGCCTTGCTGCTCTTAGCTTGGCAACTTCCATGAAGAAGTTGGAACTTACTGAGAATGAAAAAGCCAATTTGCTGGATATAAAGTCAATATTGAACCCTAATTCTGAAAGCCTCGTTATATATTCTACTGCTGAGCTGAGTGAGAAAGCCACTTCCTGGACAATGTTCCCTCCTGATGATTTAAAGTGATAACTATGAACCGTAAATAATTTGTAATCAGGAAGTACCTCGTTAAAAAGGGTAATGCTCTGTTTTAGATCTTTAAAAATTGTTTCATTTAAATGTCCATTTAAAGCCAAATCTTTAAGGGGATCAAAAAAATAACAGCCTTTTAATTTGTCTTGCCTGCTTTTCCCATATTTTATTAATAAGGACAGAAACTTTTTTGAATCTTCTGTTTTTGTAAAGTTTATTTCAATTTTTTCGGTATCAATCTTGTTTAGTAAAGACTCAAGGTCTTCTTTATCTTTAATAACAGCTGAATCAAAAGTGATAGAACCTGCACCATTATTAATGGAATTAATAGCTTGAGAGTTGGCCTTTTTTGGGTTGAGTTCATTAATGTTTTCATTTATGAGCCAGGTGTTTTGCTCAGTTTTATTTCCCCTAATATAAGGAAACTCTCCTGGGGATGATTTGGAAATATCAATATCTTCTTTTCTGTAAAACGGTTGTACATCAAAACCTTCATAGGTTTTCCAGACAACTGTTTTATCAAAGTCACTGCCTTTCAGGTCTTTTTCAACAACTGATTTCCACTCTTTAGTTTTTACAGGAGGAAACTCTGCAAACAATTTGTCTTTTATTTTTTTCTCACCCATTTCTCACTCTTAATGTGTCAGATCGACAGTTAATAATAATTGAACCATTTATACAATCAAATTGTTAATTTGTTTATCAGAATCATCAAAATATAATATAGTCTCATGAAAAATAGTGCGGTTGTAATATTATCAGGTGGCATAGATAGTTGTGTTCTTGCTTTTAAAGCTGTAGGTAAGGGGATAGAGGTATATCCACTCACTTTTGTTTATGGACAAAAACACAGCAAAGAGATTGATTCTGCAAAAAAAATCTGTGAAGAATTAAAACTTGACCCTAAAATTATAGATATATCTTCAATAAAAGAACTGTTAAAAGGTTCTGCTCTTACGGATGCTACAGTAAAAATCCCCGAAGTTGCTGCGGAAGTAGAAAATTATGAAACCCTTAAAACAACTGTTGTGCCAAACAGAAATGCAATTTTCCTTTCAATTGCGGTTGGTTATTCAGAGAGTATGGGTGTGAACAAGGTTTTATACGGGGCACACCATTCGGATAGAGGCGTATATCCTGATTGTAGAGTTGAGTTTGTTGAGGCTTTTGAAAGTGCTGAGCGAATTGCAAATGATAATGAAAATCTTGCTATAGAAGCTCCTTTTGTGAATATGGATAAGTCTCAAATCATAAAACTTGGAGATAAACTGGGAGTACCATTTGCCGATACATGGTCATGTTATGTTGGCACGGATATTCATTGTGGCACTTGTAGTTCGTGTAGGGAAAGAAAAAGGGCCTTTCTTGAAGCTAATGTTATAGATCCAACGGAATATTTGAAATGAAAGTAAATGAAATATTTTATTCTATACAAGGTGAAGGTTTGCAAGTCGGGCTTCCCACTGTATTTCTAAGGCTTTTTGCATGTGATCTCAGGTGCAGTTGGTGTGACACTATGTATGCAGTTGAGGGAAGGGGTTTTAAGGATCTTGAAGAAAAAGAAGTTTTGGATGAGATATATAAATACAACTGTAAAAGACTTTGTATAACCGGCGGGGAACCCCTTCTTCAGGCAAATGAAGTTGAAAAATTATCCAAAAAACTGTCTCAAGATGGTTTTTTTATAGTTTTAGAGACAAGCGGGCATAAAAAACCACCTGATATATTTGGAGAAAGTAACTTCTTGATAAGTATGGATTGTAAATGTCCGAGTTCAGGAATGGAGAAAAGGATGAACTTTGATTTGTTTAAGCAACTTGATGAGAAAGATCAGCTAAAGTTTGTGATTGCAGATAAAAACGATTATGAATATGCAAAGAAAGTCTTGAAGGAATATTGTGTAAAAGCTGCAGTTATATTTCAGCCTGTTTATGGTGAGACTTTTCAGTGGCTTGCAGAACTTGTTTTAAAGGATAACCTTACTCATCTAAGGATAATTCCGCAGGTGCACAAAGTAATATGGGGTGAGAAAAGAGGGGTTTAGTTTTAAGTTAACAATTGAATGATTTTTCTTTCAAATTGTAGTATAATAAAGATTGTGTAGAAACAACCTATGTTTTTGTTTTTTTGGAGGCAACAATGAGTAACGAAGTTGAAAAATATGATTATGAACCCTTCGCTGACACCGAAGAATATAAAAAGGTGAACAGTGACATTATCACTACCTGGATTCAAATAATGATAGATAAGGGTACAAAAAGTGTAGATAAATTATTGGACATAGCTACAGGTGCAGGCACTATGGTGCAACTGTTTTTTAACCTTCTACCTTCTAATTTAAAAGAGTCGGCGGTTTTATGTCTTGATCAGTCTGGTGAAGCTTTGAAATTAGCTCAAGAAAGGCTTGGAAAGGAAATAAAAAAATTAAACCTTATTAACTCACAAATACAGGATATGGATCTTCCAGATAAGAGCGTTGATGTGGCACTTTGGGGAAATGGCATTCATTATCTTTGTGAAGAAGAACAGATTGAATGTTTAAAAAGAATTAAAAGGGTTCTAAAACCAGGCGGCATGTTCTTTTTCAATACAGCTTTTTATGAAGAAGCAAGACCCGCAGACACTCTCCCATTTTATAGATCACAGGTAAAAAATGCAGTTCAATATCTGAGAGATAAAGGAATAAAAAGAGAAAAAACCGAGAAAAAAGCAGAGGCAGGTAAATTTCTTCCACGCTCACATTATGAAAGCCTTGTCAGCAAAGCAGGTTTTAGTCTTGTAGAAGCACAGGAATTTGCTGCCGACCTCACAAAAGATGCCTGGGAACATATAAGCGCATTTCAACAGTATGCTTCAGGAGCCCTAGGTGGTTATCCATTGGAACATGCTTCTACAGCTATGAAAAATGCTGTTGGGCCAGCAATTCAGCAACATGGTGAAGTGGATAATAGCGGAACTTTCTTTGTAACAAGAAACTGGCTTGCTATTAGTGCACAAGCCTAAGCTTATACAGATTTCTTCTAAAACCAATTTAAGTTAAACTTGTTAACTTATGATGGTTGACAAAAGTAAAGAAGTCTCTCCAAACGAATTTGAAATAGGCGCTGTTTCAAAAATTACAGGGATATCGCAGCATCGACTTCGAGTCTGGGAAAGACGTTATGATGTTGTAAGTCCAAGAAGAAGTGAATCAAATAGAAGATACTATTCCGGGCAAGATGTAAGAAAACTCCTTTTAATAAAAAGCTTACTTGATGGTGGTAACTCTATTGGATCTATTGCCTCTCTTTCAATTAAACAACTTGAAGAAAAGATAAAGAGTGATCCATATCTTAAAACTTCTGACAATAAGAAAAAAAGTTTTGTAATTAAGGCTGCTGTATGCGGGTTTGATGTTGTAAGCAAAATTGAAAATAATTCCAGAAATTTAAAAAACCTTAAAGTACAACTTCTTGAAACTGATTTTACTACTTTAAAAAACAAAATTTCTAAAATTGATGTGGAATTACTAATTCTCGAATATGAAACTCTTGAGAACCAAAATATTCAGGAAATTTATAATTTCATAGGTGAGTCGGGAGCGAACCACGCAGTTCTAATTTATTGGTTTTCAGAAAGTAAAATTCTGGAATCAATAAATAAATCTTTAATTACACCTGTTAGATCTCCAATTGAATTGGATGAACTTCTTATTATCTGTAACAATCTTTATAATTTATGCACAGATTTTGAATTAGATTTAAAAAATGAGGCAAGAATTTTTAATTTTTCACAGCTAGCAAGTATAGCTTCGTGTACACCTACTGTTGAATGTGAATGTCCCCATCAGCTTGTTACTTTAATATATGGACTTCTAGCTTTTGAAAAATATAGTGCCGAGTGTGAAAGTAGGAATATTCAGGATGCAAAGCTTCACAGGTTTTTGTATGAGACCACTTCCAAAGCAAGGTCTCTAATAGAAAAAGCACTGGAAAAAGTAGCAGAAATTGAAGGGATTGAATACTAATTGTCAGCCAACTTTTAAAAGAAAATTCTGTAATAACTGCAATTCAAGATGGATAATATAACCATGTGGATTTACCTCATTTGTAAATTCAAAAATGTATAAAATTTTGTTAATGGACTCTTTTTAAAATTGCTGGTTATGTAAACATATTTCTGGAAAGAAGCATTTATTTTGTGACGTTATTAAATAAATCTGGTTTAATGTTTTTGTGTAAGATTAAATTTAAAAATGGAGATAAACATGATTAATAAAAGAATAATAACAGTTTTAGGTATTTTGATTTTTTGTTTTTCAATAAATGCAACTGCCGATGAGTTTAGTAAAAGCACAATTCAGGTAAATGGAAAAGGTGAGATCACAGCCGAACCTGATGTTGCGTATATAAATATATCTGTGGAAACAAGCTCAAAAGTTGCAGCTGATGCAGTGAGGCAAAATGCTGAAAAAACAACAAATGTGATTAAAAAAATAAAATCTGTAATCAGTGGGAATGATAAGGTGAAAACTACAAACTACAATCTTTCACCTGTTTATGAATACAACAGCACTACAAAAAAGCAGTATTTAAAGGAATATAGAGTTGTAAATGAAGTTTTGGTTGAAACTTATAATCTTGATAATATTGGCAAACTTATTGATTCCACTACCACTCTTGGAGCCAACAGGATAAGCGGGCCAAGGTTTGGAATTAAAAATTCAGATGAACTCGAGAGAAAAGCTTTAGTAAAGGCTGTGGAGGATGCAAAAAAAACAGCTGAGACTGTAGCCCTTGCTTCGGGTACTAATATTATTAAAATTCTCAGAATTAATCCAAGTTATAACAGACCAGCCCCTCATTTTAACAGGTCTTTCGAGTCTAGGGCTGTTGCTGATTCTTCTACTCCGATTGAGGCTGGAGATCTAACCATCACAGCGAATGTAACAATTGTTTATGAGATTGAGTAATCGATTTATTCCAGATTGGAATCGTTTTCTCTTAAAAAATCAAAGGTGTAAAAGCCGGTATCACACCAGTTTTCGCCAACAAATTTTATTGCATAGTTACCAATAAACTCAATTTTTTCGGGGCTCATACCTTGTGAACCAAGTGGTATCTTCTTTTTGAAAGGAAGTTTACCTGTCCTGCTTTTTTTTCTTAATCTTCTACAGCTTGCACATGGGCAAATCGCTCTTAAATCTTCGTAAAGGAATATACTTTCATGCCCATCGTCCCAAATAATTTGAAGTGTGGTATCTGTAAACTCATTTATTTCTTTAGGTGTGTGTTCCATTTGTAATTGTATCCTACCTGAATTCTTTAGAATTTAGTATTAGAGAGTTGCTCATAGAGTATTTCAAGTTGTTGCTATCAAACCTGCTGGATAGTATAATCAAAACTATGGAACAAGATGCAGTTTCTACTCTTATTGAATGGATTAAAACTTCATCACAGATTGTTTTTCTAACTGGTTCAGAACTTTGTTATGAAGCTGGTATTCCGGATGTTGCCGATAAAAATTTTAACCCTGATATTAATCAGTATAAAAATATTCCAGAGGTAAGAAAAAAGTACTGGAACAAGATCAAAGAGTATTATCCAAAAATTTCATCTGCAAAGCCTTCTCCAACACATGAAGCAATTTATGAGATGGAGCTTTTATACAATGTGGATTGTGTTCTCACGCAGTGTGCAGACGGGCTTCATCTGAAAACTGGTTCTGAAAAAGTAATAGAGATATATGCATCAATAAACTGGGTTACCTGCCCAAATTGTGGAAAGGACTATAAGATTGAAGAAGTTATATCAGAGCTTGAAAAAGGTGCTGAAGTTCCAAGTTGCAAGGAATGTGGAAATGACAGGATAAAGCCACCTATTTCTTTTCCTGGTCAGGCTCTTCCCCACTGGGAGATTAGAGAGTCGTGGATGAGATTACAAAACTGTGATCTTCTAATAATTGTTGGTGCGAATCTTGAAGATGAACCTGTTGCATCGTTTCCATTTCAGGTCATGAATAACGAGAATAAAGTTGCAATAATTGGTGAAGCTGCCACACTGGCTGATGACTATGTAAGTGCTGTAATAAATGGGAAACCAAGTCATGTTTTGCCATATATTTTAAAGCAGCTTAAAGAAACAACCATTGTTTCATAAGTTTAAATCCATTAGTATTATAAACCTAAAAATTAGCGGAGTTTTTTAAGTGGATAATGAAGTTTTGTCAGAAGAACTAAAAAAGTATGTATCAAATATTGATAAAGATATTTACACTGTAAGTAATATCCCCGAAGAAGTAATTGCCGTAATATTTGCTTATGTGAGCAGGAGTTCCAAAGGGTTTAGAGAAAATATTGATGTAGTAATAAAAGAGGAGCAACACGGTAGGGAAAGGGCAGCGAAGTTTCATGAAAAATGGGTTCTAAATTATGGCCACGCATCTGTGGCTGAACATGCCGCTGTACACATGGGTGTTGAAAAAGTATCAAGGCTTTTTTCTTCCATATTTGAACTTAGTAATGAATTTCTGTCTTTTACTGAATATTCTCAAAGATACCAAAGACCAAAAAAAGGCGATTTTTATGTACCTGATGAACTTTCATCAAATCAAACTCTAAAAACAGAATTTACTCAGCTTTGTGACTATCAGTATGACATTTATGCAAGACTTAACTCAAAGCTTTTAGAATATCTCAAAGATAAAAATCCAGTACCTTCTGATCAAGACGAGAAAAGACACATCTCAGCACTTGAAAAAATTGCTTTTGAAGATGCAAGGTATGCACTCAACCTTGCTACTCTTACCAATCTTGGGATGACAGCCAATGCAAGGGCAATTGAAGACTGTATCTCCAGCCTTCTTTCATCAAAGTATCCAGAAGTAAGGAAAAGAGCTCGGGAAATGAAAGATGAAGTTAAGTTTTCCGTGCCCACACTCGTAAAGTATGCAAATGAAAATGAATATATAGTTAATACAAGAAAGGAGTTTTCCCATTTTGATTTAAAAGTTTCTGAATCTGCCCTGAATGGCCCTACTGCAAATCTTTTAGACTTTACGGGAAGGGAAAATGCTAAGCCTGAGAATGAGGCTATTAGAAAAGTTTTGCAGGCACTTTTTTATAAATATTCAGAGGCTGATCTTGAGAGTATCAATAGTGAAACTTCCGTTGAACCAGTTGAACTTGTAGGGCTTTTTGAAAAAGCAGTGAATAGCCTTAGTAAACATGATAATCCAACGAATATATTTAAACTCATAAAGTATGAAGCTGAATTTATACTGAGTGAAGCCAACTGGCATCAACTTCTTCGCCATAGAAAAGTAAACTGGATTGTAAAAGATCCGTCTGTGAAGAATGGTATAACCGTTCCCCCCAATATCACTGAGTCAGGCAACACTGATCTTTTAATGAAGGCAGTGGAAATGAGCGAAAGGCTGTATAATAAATTAGTTGAGAGCGGTTTTGAAACTACTGCCCATTATGTTGTTACAAATGCCCATAATAGAAGAGTAATTGGGGATTTTGATCTTTGGGAACTTTATCATCTTATAAATCTCAGAATGTCTGAGGGTGCGCAGTGGGACATTAAAAAGCTTATAGCTGATCTTGCGGAAAAGATTGCTAAATATCACCCTAATCTTGTAAAACCAGCTTTATTGAGGGTTCATTAGATCATGTCTAAAATGCATTTAACAAAATGTGAAGAGTGCGGATACGAAATTACAATGAAGACAAAAACCTGTCTTAATTGTGGAGAGCGAATCGGTGGTATAACTAAATCTGGATACAAAGGTTTTATTAGAAAAATATTTTTCATTCTTTTTGCTATCTATATGCTTGCATCCGCACTATGGGGTTTTTGGAAGTAAATAATAATGGCAAACCCGGATCATGTTAATAAGATAAAAGAAGGTGTTTCAAGTTGGAATGAGTGGAGAGAGAAAAACCCTGAGATAAAGCCTGATCTTGGATGGGCAAATCTTGTATCACTTGACCTTAAAGAAGTGCACTTTAACGAATCTAATTTAAAACTTGCCTTTTGTAGGGATTCAAACTTTACTAATGCTGATTTCTCGAATGCCAATCTGTATGGAACCAATTTCCAAAATGCTGATCTTAAAGATGCAAACTTTGAAAATTCTAATTTGGAAGGCGCACACATTACGAATGCCAATCTCAAAGGGGCTAATCTTAAAGGTGTAAACCTCAAACTTGCTAATTTTGATGGCTCCGATCTCTCTGATGTAGATCTTATAGGAGCAAAAAAACTAAAGTTTAAACAACTTTTGAATGTTAATAGTTTAAAAAATACCAAGCTTGATGGTGACTTGCTTGAACAGGTAAAAGCAAATGCACCTCATCTTCTGGATTAACTATGGAAGATCTCCCTTCATTTAAAGATATTCCCCAAAAAAAAGTTTACGCAGTATCCGAACTTAACTCAGAAATAAAATCAATTATTGACGAAGGCTTTGAATCAAAGCATATCCTTGTCGCAGGTGAAATTTCAAACTTCAGGGGTAACTATGCAAGTGGTCATTGGTATTTTTCCCTAAAAGATGATCAAAGCCAGATATCCGCTGTTTCATTTAAGTGGGCCAATAGCCATATAAAGTTTGAGCCTGAAAATGGGATGGAAGTAATCTGCAATGTCCAGGTCTCTGTTTATGAAAAAGGTGGCACTTATCAACTTAATGTAAAGCATATTGAACCAAAAGGGGTAGGGGCGCATGCACTTGCCCTTGAGCAGCTCAAAGAAAAACTTTTAAAAGAAGGTCTATTTGATCCTGAAAGAAAAAGGCAACTACCTTTTTTGCCGAGTAAAATTGGTGTAGTTACTTCTCCCACTGGTGCAGCTATTAAAGATGTGCTCAAAGTTATTGATAGCCGTTTCCCCAATATTCATGTTTTGGTTTCTCCGGCAAGAGTGCAGGGCGGGAGTGCAGCAATTGAGATTATTAAGGCACTTGAAATTCTATACAAAATAAAAGACCTTGATTTAATAATTCTAACAAGAGGTGGTGGTTCAAAAGAAGATCTTTGGGTCTTTAATGATGAGAATGTCGCCAGAACAATAGTTAAATCCCCTGTGCCGCTTATTTCTGCTATTGGACATGAGATAGATATTACTATTTCTGATCTTGTTGCCGATGTAAGGGCTGCCACTCCTTCTAATGCTGCTGAACTTGCAGTCAGAGAAAAAACTGAACTTATTTATGGGCTCATTGATTTTAAAAAGAGGATGAATTCTTCATTGAAAAATAAAGTGAATATTGTTGGTTATGAGCTTGATCAGTATGTTAATCGGATAAAATGGAATATTAATTCAAAACTTGAAGCCATTGAATCTGAAATGAGAAACTTGTCCGGCAAACTGGATTCCCTAAGTCCACTGAAAGTATTGAGCAGAGGCTACAGTGTTGTAACTAAGAACAAAAAAGTTGTTATCGACTCAAGTAAACTTAAAGCAAAAGATAAGTTAGAGGTTAGATTTCATATCGGAAAAGCTTTTTGTTCTGTGGATAAAACGGAAAAATAACAAACTCAACATATTTTATACACTGTGATATATTATAATTATTAAGTTTAGTAAGTTTTTTGAGAAAATTTGATGTCAATCCAGCGTAAAGAATACACATCTCCTGTTGAAGCTCTTGCTTCTATTATTCGTTCGTTGTTTGAATACGAGCGAAAGTATAAAATATCTTCAGATGATTTTTTCAATCGTTACCAAGAGGGTAAGATGGAAGATTCTGCTGATTTTGTGGAGTGGGCTGGAGATTATCAACATTATATAAATCTTAAAGAAGAATTGGAACGAAAGCTCATTGCAGTATGATAAATCTCTTCTGGAATATCTTGAGTATGTCCGTCACCTAATACAGGATTTTAATGATTCAAAAATAGAACAGTATCAAGAAGAGATTCTCTCAAATAATAGAATTAATATTCGGGTAAGGCTTAGGTTTTCTGATAATTCTCTATTGCAAATAAGTGAAGCTATCTTTTTGAAAGCTGAAGAAAGTTCTTGGCTTAGTTATCGTTATCATTACCAAGATTCTTCAAAAAAGTTAGTCTTTCGTTATGATAATACTCCACATTATCCTGATATTTCTACTCATCCAGATCATAAACATGAAGGTGATCAAGTTTTGGAAAGTTCAAGGCCAACAATTGAGCAGGTATTGTTAGAAATAAAAAACTTTTTAAAATAAAAGCAAGTAAGAAATTTTAAGAATAAGGGGTAAGGATTTACATTAAAGCTTTTGATGAAGAAATTAAAGAAAAAAAATAGATGTAACGGTTGAAAAAACAAAAACGGGCTATTCTGCGTATGCAGATGATCTTCCTGTATTTAGCACTGCTGAAAATATATCGGCTTTATATGAAAATTTGATTGAAGCATTAAACCTTCATTATGAAGAAAAGGCTTACGTAGTTGAAGAGAACAACTTAAAATTGAATATTGATTTACAACAATTTTTTCAATATTACAGGGTTTTGAATGCAAAATTCCTAGCTGAAAGAATTGGTATGAACCCTACGCTGCTTTCTCAATATGTAACTGGGAAAAAACGTCCATCAAAGAAACAAACTCTAAAGATTATTAAAGGCATTAATAAAGTTGGGAAAGAGCTCTCTAAGATCAATCTTGTAAGTTAAGTGGTGTAAAGTGTCAGTCTGGGGCCCATTGTTCACTAATGTTTGGTGGATCAAAGAAAAGATTAATTCTATAAAAATTTATTTGAAAATTGTGTAAAATGTATTGTTGTTTTAATGTGAATAATTGTAAAAGTGCTTATTAAGTCTAAGACGGAGAATTTTTTGTGATTATTTGTGATAAATGTCAGGCTAATATAACACCAGATTCAAAGTATTGTCCGCAATGTGGTGATCCTGTTACAGAAGCTGATATATCTAATAAACCAATTGTTGAAGGAAAAATCCCAAGAGCAATAATAGAATTTGGCTATAGTTCGTCTCCATCCTATGATAAAGCTGTAAACATAGTTAGTAATATTGACACTTATTCAAGTAGTGGTAATGAAAAGGAAATTAAACATAGAATAGATCTTCCTGTTACTGAAGTTGAACTTCTAATAACTATTTATGATTTAGTAGGAGGTTGGAAATCTTCATCTATGCTTATTGATGGAAAAAGAGCAACTAAAAGGAATCTAACTTATTATGGACTAGGATGTTATAGAAAGAGACAGGAATCGGTTAACCCTAAGCAATATTGCTATGGAGAAGAACAATGGTCTGCAAATATATGGGGATGTTCCAAACTTAATATGCCTGTTATTACGTGGGGTGGATGGTTAGATTATGGTAGGTTTGATGATGAAGGTATTTGGCACTTTGACAAAGATAAAATTAAAGAAGAACTGCTTAAAGGGATTAATGAAAATGAATTATGTCCAGTGTTAAATCCCACAAAAATATTTGAGACTCTTGATAAGCTTCCTAATACAATAAATCCAAAAACTGATAAAAATTGGGAATATAAGGAAACTTACGAAGAGATAGATGGCGAATATAAGAAAGTAGCCAAAGGTATAACACCTATAATAAATAAGATTGATACTTTCATACTAGATGATTTTAAGCCACAATGGAAAATTGAATTAGAAAATGATAGAGAAGAACAGAAAATTAGTACTATGGAACTTTCTATTGACCTTACAGATCTTCCTAAAAAGAAAAAAACTGGAACTGGATGTCTTGTAAATATTCTTATCTTAATTTCATTGATTAGTGCATGGATCTTTATATAGAAGGCAAATTATATCTTATTCATGCAAAAATTTTATCAACTCTCAACCAATGCAAGCTGATTAAGTTCAATTACAGTAATTCCATTTTTTACAAGATCAGTTTTGATATTATCTCCCGGCATAGTATCAGTAAAAATATACTTTGATCTCCCGCCGAAGTTTTCTTTTATGGATCCATCTCTGCTTTTGAATTCTTTTGTAATCTTCTCGAGTTGATCCTTTGTAAGAAAAAGTATTTGAGGCATTACTTCTCTTACATCATCAAAAAAATCTTTTAGGTTTGCTGCAATTGCACCTCTGTTACCTAACTGCACATTAAGAACATTTGCAAATTTTGAGAATGAATCTATTGCAGGAAGATATGAAAAAGACTGTGATTCTTCGGTTATAAACTTCAATTTCTTTTGAATAACTTTTAAAAGATTTATTATTTTTTCCTGTGAGAATTTTTGTGCTTTTGGTTCTACATTTTCACTAAATTTATAAAAAATGGTTGCAGTTGCTTCCTGTGAAACAGATTGTGAATGTTCATCAAGAGTATCTTTTAGTTTTTTTCTCTTTAGAAAACCAAACTTTACAACGTTAAGGTAGTTAAGGAACTTTTCTTCAATCTTGATTTTATCTTCTGTAACAATGAAGCCTTTGATTATTCTATTTCTGATTAAATCGTCTTTTGAAATATGTTCGATAATTTCCGGCTTGTCAGAGAATATGTAATAACTATCTTCAGAGCTATCAACAATTTTGCTTATATCGGAGTATTTTTTGATCGGAATTGTAATTCCGCCCAGTAAGAAAACTGCAAGCTCAAAAAATAAACTCTCCAAAGTGTTTGTTGAATAAAAAATGATTTTATCTTCTTTCTTAAATTCAAGATCAAGAAGAAAGCAGGCAATGCTTTTCACTTCAGTTTCAAAGTCGAGCCAGGTTATCTGTTTCCAACTCCAGCCGTCTCTTTTCTGAAATATAAGTTTGGATTTATTTTCTTTAATCCTTTTCTGTAGCAGGTTATGAAAGTTGTTTTCATTCATGTTATATTGGTTTTCCGGCTTTGGGTTTAAGCTAAAATTAGCAGTTATATTAACTGTTTTAAACATTAAGTTGAATCAAATGAAAAAAATACTCGATTTTGAAAAAGAAAGTTACGCAGAAGCTTTAAAAATAGTGGATAAGCTCCGTTCAAAAGGGCATAAAGCCTTTTTTGTGGGAGGCTGCGTGAGAGACTCTCTTCTTGGTTTTAAACCTAAAGAGATTGATATTACAACAAGCGCCAATCCAGATGAAGTTCAAAGAATGTTTTTGCGAACAGTACCAATAGGAGAGAGTTTTGGAGTTGTATTAGTCCTAGAAGGTGAACATCAGTTTGAGGTGGCAACATTCAGAACAGAATCAAAATATGAAGATGGAAGGCATCCCGAACATGTTGAATACAGTGAAAGTGAAAAAGAAGATGTATTAAGAAGGGATTTCACAATAAACGGTCTTTTGTATGATCCACTTGAAAGTGATTTGTTTGACTATACCGATGGCATTTCTGATCTTGATTCTAAAATAATCAGGACAATTGGTGATCCTTCTGAGAGGTTTTCTGAAGATAAACTCAGAATGATAAGAGCTATTAGGTTTGCCTCTAGATTTGGTTTTGAAATTGAAGCTGAAACATACTCTGCCATAACAAGTATGGCTTCTGATATCAATAAAATAAGTGTTGAGAGATTAAGAGATGAGATTGTAAAGATAATAACTCAAAAGAATCCAGGCAAAGGGTTGAATGGGCTTTATGATTCTGGGCTTCTAAAGCAGGTACTCTCCGAAGTCGCAGAGATGAGCGGGGTCCCCCAACCTGCTGAGTTTCACCCTGAAGGTGATGTGTTTGTTCACACGTGCCTTGTGCTGGATAAGCTCTATGAAAATACTAATGGAGAGTACTCAGATGAACTTGCAATAGCTGCCCTTTTGCACGATGTTGGCAAACCTCCTACCTTTGAAGAGCTCGACAGAATAAGGTTTAACGGCCACGACAGGGTAGGGGCGAAAATGGCACAGGTAATTTGTAAAAGACTTCGATTTTCGAAAAAGCAGATTGAGATAATTTCAGGTATCGTTAGAGATCACTTGAAATTTAAAGATGCTTTTAATATGCGTGAAAGCACTTTGAAAAGGTTTTTGGGCCAGCACCGTTTTGAAGAACATCTTGAGATGCACCTTGCAGACTGTATGGCAAGCCACGGCATGACAAAAGTTTACTATTTTCTTAAAGATAAGCTTGAAGAGTATAGTGAGGTTGATATCAGGCCGGAACCACTTTTAAATGGAAAAGATCTTATTTCTATGGGTTATAAACCCGGGCCTATTTTTACTGAAATACTTAATGAAATTGAAGAAAAGCAGCTCGAAGGAAATTTGAGTTCTAAAGAGGAAGCTATGGACTTTGTTGCAAATACTTTTGTGAATAATTAATTCAGTTCTTCCCGTGTGAAATCACTTGTCAAAAACTCATAATTAACAAACCAGGCCTCATTGACTTTATTCCATTCGTTCCACAAAGTAAGTTTTTTTTCTACCACTGAGGGATACCTGTAAAAGGTAATTAGTACTTTTACTTTTGCATTTTCTTCATCAATAGGTGTGTAATCCTTAATTTCATAACCTGTAATGTTAAGATCATCCTCGTTTTCAGTTGTAAAAGTATCATAAGCTACCAACTGATCGTGATGAACAAAAGCTGCAGCCCTATCGTAATATTTCCACATCAGCATTTTGTAAAAAGTATCGGCAGTTTTTAGGGGCGTCTCATCCTCTTTATTAAAAGGTGATTTTGAACTACAACCTGGTGAGAACAATATCCCTAAAACAAGAAATAAAAAGATAGATCTTTTAAAAGTCTGCATCGCAATTAATATAACTGCTATGAAAGGAGAAAGGGAACTCACTTTCGTAAGCCCCCACTTCTTTTTAAAGTTAGATTTTTCCCTGAAGCAAAAATGCTATGAGAAGGGCGTAGATTACAAGTGACTCAATAAGAGCAAGACCGATAATCATAGGTGTCTGAATCTTTGATGCTGCACCCGGGTTTCTTGCAATTCCGTCTAGAGCTGCGGCAGTTGCTCTTCCCTGACCTAATCCGCCAAATGCTGCGGCAAGACCAATAGCAATACCAGCTCCGATAGCAATACCCATCTTTGCCAAGTCTCCGCCCTCAGTTGCAGCAAAAGCACTTGGAGCTACACCAATAGATGCAATAACAGTCAACACAATAAAAGAGAATAACCTCTTCATTTTTTACCTCCTAAAAGTAATGAAATATTCTAATTTAATTTAGCCTTAATGTTCATGTGCCTCAGACAATGCTATGTATATACTTGAGAGCACGGTAAATATAAATGCCTGTAAAAACGATACAAAGATACCTAATCCCACAAATAAAGCAGGTATTAAAAAATGTGTAAGATCAGTAAACACCCCAAGCACTAGATGGTCACCTGTAATATTCATAAAAAGCCTGAGGGAAAGCGAAATTGGCCTTACAATATGGCTTATTACCTCAATTATAATCATTAGTGGTGCAAGAAAGATTACTGGCCCCATAAAGTGTTTAAGGTATGAGATGCCATGTTCTTTAAATCCATAGTAGTTATACATAAAGAATATTACAGCACTGCAGGCAAGAGTTGTGTTTAAATTGCCTGTTGGTGGAAGAAACCCTGGAACAATTCCAAGTAAGTTGCCAAACAAAATAAAGAAAAAACATCCTGCAAGCAAAGGAAAATATTTTTTAGTTTTTTCTCTGGAACCAATTATATTTTCAAGAGTATTAAACAGAAACTCCAAACCCAGAATTTCGAATACATTATTGAAAGTGGGTTTTTCATCAGGAATTACAGAAGATTCCTTTTGATAATTTTTTTTGATTTTAAATCCTATCAGGGTGAGTAAAACAACAACTAATATTGCGCCCAAGATATGATCGTATTCTATAAGGTTTAGGAGTGTAAACCAGCTAAAGTGTCCCATTTAAACTTGATCCTTTAAATTTTTCCCTATGATTATTATTACTACCGAAGTAAGCCCTATAATGAAACCATAAAAATTCACTTTTGCAAATAAAAACAGGCTTGCAATTATTCCGAGCAGTATTAGTAGTTTAAGTGCAATTAAAAATAGGCTAAAACCAATATTATATTTTTTTTCAGTAAGCGATATTACAATAAATCTTATAACTGTGTAGTCGAGAGTAAAAAGTATTCCACCTAATGCTATACCGAGTGCAATTTCTTTTTGTCCAATTAATAAGTTTATGACACTGAAGAGTGAAATTACAACAATGGCAATTTTTTCTACACCTGAAATTATGTTATTCATCGTTTTTATTTTTTATCTTTAGTAGTTTTATTAGCACTGTAAATCCTGTAAACACACCTACAATTAAGCCAATTAATGTAAAATAAGGTGTTTTGTTTGCAAACTTTTCATCCAGATAACTTCCAAGTAAAAGCCCCACAGCTACAGAGGTGGCTAGTTCAAATCCAATTACAATATAGAAAGTCCATTTTTGGTTATTAATAATCTTTTCCTTTTAATTCAAATCTTTAAATGATTTATAAACAGCATCCAACGTTTTATTAACCTCTTTTTTTGTATGAGAAGTGGAAACAAATACTGCCTCAAATTGAGATGGCGGAAACATTACGCCATTTTCAAGAAGATTTTTAAAGAAGGCGCCATATTTTTTGGTATCGCACTTGAGTGCACTTTTGTAGTTTACAACTTCATTCTTTGTGAAAAAGATTGTAAACATAGATCCAATCTGGTTTATATTTGCATCAATTCTGGATTTTGAAATTATATCTTCTATTCCATCCACAAGTTCCGCAGTTGTATCTTCAAGGTATTTATAAGTTTTTGAATTGAGTTTTTTTAAGGTTGCAAACCCTGCCGACATTGCAAGCGGATTTCCTGAAAGTGTGCCTGCCTGATACATCGGGCCTTCTGGGGAAACCATTTTCATTATCTTTTTACTTGCCCCGTAAGCTCCCACTGGCAAACCACCGCCAATAATTTTCCCGAGGCATGTAATATCTGGGATTACACCAAATCTTTTTTGAACACCACCCATATCTAATCTAAAGCCTGTCATAACTTCATCGAATATTAAAAGTGATTTGTGCTTTTTGGTGATTCTTTTAAGATCCGCAAGAAACTTCTTTTCAGGAACCACAACTCCCATATTCCCGCAAACAGGCTCAATTATTATTCCAGCGATATTATCCGGGTATTTTTTGAATAGTTTTTCTACCGAATTTATATCACCGTATTTTGCAAGAAGGGTTTTGTCTGTGAAAGATTTTGGCACTCCGGGGCTGCTTGGGTTTCCAAAGGTTGTGGCGCCCGAGCCTGCTTTTACAAGCAGGTAATCAGGGTGTCCATGATAGCAACCTTCAAACTTAACAATGTAGTCATTTCCTGTATAAGCCCTTGCGAGCCTTATTGCACTCATGGTGGCTTCTGTACCAGAGTTGGTCATTCTCACTTTTTCTATCGAAGGTACGCTTTTCACAACAAGTTTTGCCACTTCTATTTCCAGCTCGCACGGAGCTCCATAGCTTGTGCCCTTGGAAGCAGTTTTTTTAATAGCACTTACAACATCTTTATCTGAGTGCCCAAGTATTAACGGGCCCCATGAACCTATATAATCAATAAATTTGTTGCCGTCTTCATCATAAATATAAGGCCCTTTGGCTTTTGAGATAAACAGAGGTGAGCCCTGCACAGCATTGAATGACCTGACCGGGCTGTTTACACCACCTACAAGATAGTTTTGTGCCTTTTTAAATAATCTTTTTGAGGTTTTGTTGTTAAGCTTCATAAGTGTATAAGAATGGACGAGTTTAAGTCTATAATCAAGAAAATGGATAAAAAAAAGGGAAAAGATCAAATCTTTTCCCTTTGGTAAATCTTTTCCCTTTGGTAAATCTTTTCTTTTAATTAATAAATACTTTCTATTTATTTATTAACAACAAAAATTAGTCTTGCTCCAACACTTGCAGAACCTGAAGGTACTACAAAATGAGCTCTTCTGTTCAACTGATAAGATTCTTCAGTTGATCCTGCAGCAAACTGACTTGTTTCACCACCACTTGTAGTAGTGACTCTTGATGAATCAACACCAAGTCCTGTCAAGAATGCTTTAGTAGAATCTGCTCTTCTTTGAGCAAGCCTTAAGTTGTATGCCGATGAACCTCTAATGTCTGCATAGCCTTCAATAACTACGCTTATGTTAGGATTATCATTTAATACTTTTGCGTTTTCTTCCAAAACCGCAGCAGCATCACTTCTTATATTTGATCTATCAAAATCAAAGAAGACATCTTTTAATCCCACTTCCTCACCAGAACTCATCATTGGGCTTGCGCATTTTGCTATTGCTTCTTCAGCTTTAGCTCTTGCGTCAACCAGCATCCTTCTTGCTTCTAACTCACTGCAAAATTCAGATGCTAATGCCTTTCCTCTTGCTAGTGCTGCTTCTGCAGCTGCAAGATCATCCGGTGCACATTGAGCTGCTCCCGCATCCTTTGCTTGGGCAACTGCCTGTTCAGCTTCTCCGATTTCTTCGGTTGGTGGCGGAACTGCGCAACTTGCTAGATATATTATTGAGACCAATAATAAAGGAAGAGCTAATAGTAGTTTCTTCTCCCTTCTCATAATAAACACCTCCTTTAAGAGTTTATAAAAGTTATTATAATATAAAAATCAATTTGTTGCTATAGTAAATTTAAAACTATCTTATGTTTCCAGTTCAGACAGTTTTTCCCTTGCCTCATCCGCTTCCTGCGAACTTGGGTACTTATCGATCAGAGACTCAAGAAAAAGCTTGGCCTCTTCCACCCTATTTATTTTAATTAAAGAAAGCCCTTGTTTCAAATATGATAAAGGCACTCTACTGTTTTTAGGGTACCTATCTATCAAAGTTTGATATTCTAAAATAGCTTCTTCATACAGACCTTCCCTGTAATATGAATCTGCAATAAGGAAAACTGCCTCGGGCACTTTCTCTCCATCTTTGTTGTTTGCTACATATGCCTTGAAATTTTTTCTTGCAGATGAATAGTCTCCCCTTGCTAGTGCAGAGTAGGCTAGATCGTATTTATTTTTTTCCGGTGGAGGGGGAGGAATAACTTCCGGCTCCGGTCTACTTACTACAGGTGGGGGTTGAGTTCTCAAATTTGGTTTAGGACTAGTTTGTCGCGGCGCTGGCGGCGGGGCGTATGAAAGATTTAAAATCTTGTCGTTTAAGTCCGCAATTGATTGCTCAAGCTCAAAAACCTTATTTTCAAGCTGGAATATTTGTTCACTGTAATCAATTGCCGGTGCCGCACTTACCTCATTATTTGAACTTGAGGAAGTAAGCTGCTTTGTTAGCCTGTCTACCTTTGCTTCAAGCCTGCTTTGCCTTGAGTAAAGCCCACCAACATCATCCTGCGTGGCAACACATCCAGAAGCCATCACTGATATTAGTAGGGTTATAAGTGGATATCTGTATTTAATATTCATATTTACATTCACAAAATCTTAAGACTATTTTGCAAGTAAAATAAAATGAGCTCTTCTGTTTTGCTGATAAGCATATTCAGAAGTTCCTGAACCCCATTTTTCTGTTTCACCCTTACTTACTGCCTGCACCATCGATGGAGAAATTCCTGTGCCCACCATATATGATTTTACAGATTCTGCCCTTCTTTGACCAAGAGCCAGATTATATTCATCTGTGCCTCTTGTATCACAATATCCTTCAATTATAATAGCCTGAAGGCCGGATATTCTGTTTAATATAGCAGTTGCATTCTGATCAAGTGCACCTTGTGTGTCAGACCTTACAGAAGCCTGGTCATAGTCAAAATACACATCCACAATATTAAGGGTTGGATCTTTTTGGGGAGTTAACTCTTTTCCCTGGGAAAGTTCCTGGGATAAGGTTTGACCTTCCACATCCTGCTGTTCTACACTCACTGTGGAGTCAAAAGACTGGGTCTTTGCCGCACCTTTAGCCTGTATTGCTTTAAACCTTGCTTCTTCAAGAAGCTCTCTAGCTTCTTTTTGTTTACCTTCAGCCATAAGTTGTTTGGCTCTAGCAATAAGTTCTTCAGCTTCTTTATATTCAAAGGTGTTTTCTGCTCCTTCACTCTGGGCCGCGGCAAGTGCACTTTCTGCATCCGCCAACTCTTTATCTGGTTTGGAAGCACATCCAATTATACTAAAGGCTACAAAGAAGATGGATAAAAGAATAAAAGTTCTGTTCCTGCTCAACATAGTTAATTCCTCCACTTAATTTAGGTAATTAATGAATATTACCCTAGAATATTATTATTGCTACATAATTAATGGTTTATTCAAAATATTTTACTAACTTTACTTGTGTTTACAATAAATAATATTAAAGAGATGATAACAATCTAAAGAGTTAAAAGTCTTTATAATTCTTATATATTACGAACGAATATAGAAATAAAGACTTTTTAGTTCCTGTTTTTTATAAGAAATGTTTTTGATACATATTTTACTATTTCCTTTGAGTAAAACATGTGCATTGTAGTTTCTCTTTTAATTGCTTGTTACTGATTTGCAGGATTCCTTGCTTCGTATGCATTTACTTTTGCCTCTTCAAGCAATTTCCTTGCTTCAGCTTTTCTCCTGTTCTTCATGAGTATTTTTGCTCTAATAATATACCTTTCAGCTTGTTTATATTTAATAGAGTTTTCAGCACCTTGGGCTTTTGCCTCTGCAAGTGCAGCTTCAGCATCTGCGAGTTCAAAATTTGGTGAAGAATGACAACCAATTAAATTCAGTGATAAAAAAAGCACCAAAAATGTGATTAAGAGCTTGTATTTATTTAACATAATTATCAGCCTCCATATCAAAATATGGGTAAATGTACCTAAAAAAATAAGAAACGTGTAAAAAGTCTTAAAAAATTACTTTGATAGTTTTAGTTTTTTTTTATGATTTGGGAAATGAGAAAGCTTTATTTATGTTAAAATAAAATGTTATGAATGAAGCCTCAATGTTCTCAGGAATTTTCTGGCATAACTCACCCGTTGTGATTGTCACAAGCAGGTTTGATGGCAAAATAAATGGCCAGGTGGCTGTTACAGTGGTCACTTCTTCCCTTGTGCCAAGTAAGCCCAGGCTCATTCTGGGGATATGGAAAAAAAATTACACACAGCAGTTTATAAAAAAAAGTAAAGTCCTAAACCTCCATCTTTTAAAAAAAGATCAGATTGATCTTGTAAAAAACTTTGGTTTTTACACTGGCCGGGAAAAAGACAAATTCGAGAATATTACTTTTTCAGATGGTCAAAATGGCTGCCCTATAATAAAAGGTGTTCATTCTTATGCAGAGTGCCGAGTGCTTAATGCGATGGATGGAGGAGATATGACAGTTTTTTTGCTGGACGTAGTTCACGGTAATGTCTTAAGTGGTGGCGGCTGGATGACCCTTAATGATTTTTATTCAACAGCACCTCAGGAGTGGATTGAGCAGTATAGCGAGAAAGTGGGTGAATCAATTGAGTATTCACTTCCAATAATTGATAAAATCAGCCATGAGCCTTTTGAGCCTTGATTTACTGCTTAGGATTGATAGCAACCCTCTTTCATTTTATCTAAAATAACTCGATTTTTCGTATAGTTTGTGTTTGGATATCTTTAGGCACTACATGTTGTGTTTTAGTGGGTAAAACTAATTTAAGTATTTTTATTAAATTTTCCTTGACTTCTTGCTAAACTAGCTTAAATTATATTTACAGATTAAGAATTTATATATCATCCTCCATCCTCCTTTAAGAGATCGGGAGTGTTTCCAAGAGCTTGGGAATACTCCTGTTTTTTTTATCTAGTGAATTGTAATTGTGGTCTCTGTCTTGTTTTGATCTACTTTTTGTTTGAGCTTCTTCTTTAATATTTTTTTAAACTGATCTCTGGTTTGGGGTATTAAAAGAAGAAAACCGAAGGTATCTGTCAAAAGCCCTGGAGTTAGCAAAACGATACCACCCACTAAAATAAGAACACCATTTATAAGGTTTTCAGCAGGCACTTTGCCAAGGGAAAGTTGTGCCTGTATTTTATTTAAAGTGGAAAGTCCTTGTTGCCTTGTAAGCCATGCACCTAAAATTCCTGTTGTAACAACAAGAAAAAGTGTCGGTATAAGCCCCACAATATTTCCGAGCTTTATAAGAATTATTAGTTCAATAAGCGGAATTAATGTGAAAATGAGAATAAGTTTTATAAACATTATTAAAAAAGTGTAGTTAGAAGTTATAAATTATCAATAATAATATTAACCTGTAGATTTTTAATATCAGAGGAAAAGTTTATTGCTAAGAAGTAAAAAGAAAATTGCCTTCGTTTTAATCATATTAATATTTTCATTGTCGGGCTGCCTACTTTTTCGTTTCCTTGAATTCAGGGATCAGCTTAAGGATTTTGAAAAAAACTTTGAGATTGATGATAAAGATGGTCTTGAACTTATATTTAAAGATCCGGTTTTGAAAGGGAGCGATATGGTTTGGCTTATGAGAACTGAGCCATCTATAAAGAAAAGTAAAGAGGAGTGGACATACAATTTTATTAAAAGATACAAGGGAAGAAAAAACGAAAAAGGCGATTTCAATATTCCAGTGAAAATGAAGTATGAAAACAATCTTTTAAAATCAATGGCTTTTCCTGAAAGGTTTTTAAAATATTTTTCGAAAGAGCTTTTTGCAAAGTTTATGGAATCTATGGGTGAAACCCAGGTCAAAAAACTTAGCAAGTCTTCAAAAACAGAAGTACAGAATTTAACTAAAGAGAGTATTCCTGATGCAGGCCAGATTGAAGATATGATTGGAGTTCCTTTTTCAAGGGAAGATTTTGAGAGTCATTATTCATACACTTATAGATATATTTATAGAAATACCAAAGATAAAAGTAAATTTTACGGGCTCAGGTTTATACTCCAATTTGATAAAAAGACCAACCGTATGAAAGAGTTAATTGCAAATATCAGAGGGATTAACATGACTATAGATTTTTCTGATGTATTATGATCTGAATGTGCTTTATAAAGCTTTTATCACCTGCTAAAGTCAACCTGACATTAAATATTCTCGGAACACGCGGGGATGGCTACCACCTTATAAAATCAATATTTCAACCCATAGATCTCTTTGATGAAGTCACAATTAAAGTTGAAGAAGGAGAGGGTGTTGAGCTTAATAGCCTGGGATTAAAAGTCGCAACTGATGAGAGTAACTTGGCCTTCCAGGCTGCAAAGCTATATTTGGAAAAAGCTACAATTGTTAAAAAGGTAGCGATTGATCTTAACAAGAGAATACCAATTGGCTCAGGGCTTGGTGGAGGCAGCGGAAATGCAGCTTCTGTTCTAGTTGGTCTGAATAAACTTTTAAAAAAGCTTGATGACAATCAACTTTTGGAAATTGCAGGAACTATTGGCGCGGATGTTCCTTTCTTTATAAGATCTGTTACATCACTTGTGGAAGGAATTGGTGAGAAAATAACTTTATTGAGTAATTTCCCTTTGTTTCACTATGTAATACTGTTTCCCAAGATAAATATTTCAACAAAGAAGGTTTATGAAGAATGGGATCGAAGTTTTAGTGAAACTTCGGATAATGTTGAAATTGAGAAACTAATTAGCCAGTTTGAAAATGATCAACTTCTTCCACTAAGAAACGACTTAGAGAAACCTGCTTTTAAACTTCACACGGAGCTTCAGTCATTTAAGGAAATATTTTATTCCTTCGATGCAAAATCTGTATTGATGTCTGGAAGTGGTTCATCCATATTTGCGGTATTCAGAAAAGAAAGAGAAGCAAACGAAGTTTATGAATATCTAAAAATTTCATCATCTTTTGATATTTTTCAGGCAAAAGGAATTAAAGGCTGGCACTATCTTTTGGATTGAAAAAACATGATGTATTATTCAAGATGCAAGATTACCACATAATCCCCTCTCCCCAGCTTGGGAGAGGGTTTGGGTGAGGGGGATAAAAGGATTTTTACCTTAATTCCCCTTCCTCTCCAGAGGTGAAGGTCGTGGTGGATGAAGAATGATTTTCGGACCCCCATCTAAATCTTCCCCCACAAAGTATGGGGGAAGAGATTATTGTTGATTTAGTTTTAAACCCAATTGCCATAAATAAAAAAAATGTTAATCTAAATTCTCTATATTTTGGGCCGTAGTATAATGGCAGTACAGCAGGTTTTGGTCCTGTTGGTGAGGGTTCGACTCCTTCCGGCCCAGCCAAAATTCCTTAGAAAGTTTTTACCCCGGTTTATAAGTTTGCACTACAACTAGCTGTGGGTTTGCAGGATTGTTTGAAAAAAAGAGTGTGACTTCAGTATTATTTTTATTCCAGATCGTAACCTTATTTTTTTCTTCGTCTTCAAAAGTATCTTTAGTGGGCTCAACTTCAAGATCTTCATTCCACTTCTTCAAAAGCGTAGAAAAATAAAGTTCGTATTGTTTGAAAAGATTTTCCTGAAATTTGTAGCCAGTGGAAATCATCACAAGGCTATCATTGTAAAGTCCATAAGTTTCTTCCCTTTCAGGTTGAAAATCAGCGCTTGCAGAGTAGTGATATGTTATTTCATCCAGATCTGTTTGTTCATTTTTGCTGGTTTCGTGTGGATCTCCAAAATTTTCTATTAAATCTTCTTTTTTTAAACCCCAAAATTCTTTCATTAATAAAACTCCTTACCTGTAATACTTTCTATTCTAGTTAATTCAGAAGATTATACCTAATAAGTGTAAATTGGATGAATTTAGTGTTATTTGGTGATGAAATTAAATCTGCTTTGGCTAAGATATATGAAATGTCATTAAATTTCACAGATGGTTTAAATCCCACACAAATAGATTCAGTTAAACATGGAGATGGTCCGCTTTTAATTTTGGCAGGCGCAGGTTCGGGAAAGACAAGAACAATTACACACCGTATTGCTTATTTAGTGAACGAAAAGGGTATCCCGCCTTTTAATATTCTTGCCGTTACATTCACAAACAAAGCTGCAAGCGAGATGAAGGAGCGTGTTGGAAAGCTCATAGATTCAAATGTAAAAGGGCTTTGGATCGGCACATTTCATTCAATTTGCCTGCGTATTCTTAAAAGAGATATTGATTTTCTTGATGGGTACGACAGAAGGTTTGTTATTTATGATGATCAGGATCAGTTGAAAGTAATAAAGGACTGTCTTAAAGAACTTGATTATAGCGATAAACTGTTTCCGCCTCGATCTATAAGGGGAAAGATCGACAGATTTAAGAACAGCGGTGGTACAAATTTCGAGAGTTTTGAGAGTGATTTTTTTGATGAAAGATTAAATAATATATTTGAGTATTATCAAAAAGAACTCGCAAGACAGAATGCACTTGATTTTACTGACCTTTTAAAGATTGCTGTGGAGCTACTAGAGAAAAATAAACAAGTACTTTCCTACTATCAAAGAATTTTTCAGCATATTCTTGTTGATGAATACCAGGACACAAACTATCTTCAATATAAATTTATAAAGCTTCTTTCCGGGGAGCAGCGAAACCTTTTTGTTGTTGGTGACGATTATCAGTCGATCTATGGTTGGAGAGGGGCTGATATTAACAACATTCTTAATTTTGAAAAGGATTTTTCAGATACAAGGGTTATTAAGCTCGATCAGAATTATCGTTCCACGCAAAATATACTTGGCGCCGCAAATGAGCTTATTAAAAACAATGTAGACAGAAAAGATAAGACTCTTTGGACTGATAATACTGAAGGTGAGCTAATTGATTATCTTGAATCTGATAACGAAATAGATGAGGCCAGGTTCGTTATTTCAGAGATTGAAGAACTTTGTGATTCTGACGATTACTCATACAACGATGTTGCAATATTTTATAGGACAAATAACCAGTCAAAATCCATAGAAGACCAGCTTATAAGAAACAACATCCCATACTCAATTGTGGGCGGAGTTGGTTTTTATCAGAGAGCTGAAATTAAAGATCTGATTGCTTATCTGAAAGTGCTTTTGAATCCGAGGGATGATTTAAGTCTGAAAAGAATAATAAATGTTCCCGCAAGAGGGATTGGAAAGGCAACTGTCGAAGCTTTATCACAGATAGCAAAGGAAAATGGAGTCAGCCTTTATGAAGCATTAAACAAAGCAGCTGAGGAAGATTCACTTTCCAACAGGGCATCTTCAAAACTCTCTAAGTTTAATAAGGAAATACTTTTGCAACTTGCTGAAATGGTCTCAAATGATGCGAGCCCTAAAGACATTATTGAAGAGCTTCTTAGTCTCACTGAGTATATGGATTACATCGAGCTTGAAGACGATCGAATCAAAAACGTGAGTGAGCTTGTAAACCTTGCATCTGAGTTTGAAAAAGATGAAGGCGGCGCAACTCTTGAAGAGTTTTTAGACTGGATTTCCCTTGCAAGCGATTTTGACAAGTTCGACAAGAATGCTGCAAAAGTAACTTTAATGACTATACATACCTCAAAGGGACTTGAGTTCCCAATTGTATTTATGATTGGAATGGAAGAGCGCCTTTTTCCCCACATTCGATCTTATGGTGATAATAAACAACTAGAAGAAGAAAGAAGGCTTTGCTACGTTGGAATAACAAGAGCAAAGAAGAAGCTCTACCTTACAAGTGCTTGCACGAGAAGGCACTTTGGTACATCACAGGGTGCTATTCCTTCCAGGTTTTTGGGTGAGATACCAACTGAGTTTATTAATGACAGAAACTCTCATCGTTATCAAAAGATGGATAATGAGAGTTTGAAAAAATTAGTCTCAAAAAAACCTAAAAGTAAAAGCACACTAAAATCAACTTCGAATAACGGCGGCAATGACAAATTCAAATTCGGGCAGGGAGTCAATCATCCTAAATTTGGAAGGGGAGTTGTGAAAAAAGTTGATGGAAACGGCGATGATGCAAAAGTGACTGCCGTCTTTCCAAGATTCGGTTCCAAGACAATTCTGGCTAGTTTTTTGGAATAAGTTTTAAGTCATCCCGTACATTAAGCTCCTTCTCCCATACAAACATGGGAGAAGGATAAAGGATGAGGGTCCAAAATTATCCCCCTCACCCTAGCCCTCTCCCACGTTGGGGAGAGGAGAGTATAATTCTTTTCTTCTCAATAAAATAAAGTTATCTAGGGTAAATATAGTATAATTTTAGTAATAAAATTAATGGGGAGGAATAAAATGAGAAATACTTTTATTGCTGTATTTTGCTTATTATTAATTGGTTGTTTTGCAAATGCAGGTGATGAGAAACAATATCACCATTTAACACCCTACAAAGGAACACCAGAGTTTGAGAAGATGAAAACCCTTGTGGGCACCTGGAAGGGCACAACCAAGATGGGTGAAAACGAAAAGGAGATTACTGTTACGTATAATACAGCTTCAGCAGATAGTGTGATTGTTGAAAGAATGTTTCCGGGAACTCCCGAAGAGATGGTTTCCATCTATTATGATAAAGATAGTAAGCTGTCAATGACTCATTACTGTGCACTGAAGAACCAGCCACATATGACACTTACTGATTCGAAATATAATAGAATTGATTTAGCATTTTCAGGTGGCAGCAATTTCGATCATAAAAAAGATCCATACATGCACTCTTTATCAATAGATTTTGTAGATAAAAATAATATTGTTCACAACTGGACAATGTATGATAAGGGCGAAGAAAACCATGCAAGTACATTTAAACTTTCAAGGGTTAATTGATTTCATAAGAATATTAAGACGAACAACTAATCACCAAATCTTTAGCCCAATCAGGTGATTCAATTGCTAACTCTTCATGTTCTGGCTGTTCATCAAAAGGATTTTTAAATATTTTTCTTATTCTGTCAATCTCATCATAATTTTTATTATCTTCTGCTTCCCTTATTACCTGCTCACAAATATAGTTTCTGAGAATATATTTAGGATTAACGGAATCCATTAAATCTTTTCTTTCATTATCTCCAAGAGTTTCTTTTTTTAATCTTTCCCTATATTTTTCAAACCACTCACTTAGATCCGGACTTGTAACACTTAGCTTTTTTAAATACTGATCTTCAGCTTTATTTTTTACCTTTTTGAAATTAGACAGTTTTCTGAAAAAGACTGTGTAATCAATCTCAAACTTCTCCAGAATTTCCAGAGTATTATCTATAAATTTTCTGTCTTTTTCAACCTGTTTTTGAAAACCAAATTTTTTAAACATTAAGTCATAGTAAGAGTTGAAATAAACATTTTTATATGTTTCAAGGGCCTCAACTCCCTCATCGCTGCTAATTACTGTTTGAAGTGCCTGGACTAATTTGCCAAGGTTCCAGTAGCCGATCGAAGGTTGATTCTGATAGCTATACCTGCCAAAGTGATCCGAATGATTGGGAATATATTCCTGTTTAAACTCTTCCACAAAGCCATAGGGTCCGTAGTCCAAAGTTAAACTTGTAATAGACATATTATCAGTGTTCATTACGCCGTGTGTAAAACCAAATACCTGCCATTTGGCAATTAACTCGGCAGTTCTTTCCGCAACTTTTATAATAAAAAGTTTGTATTTGTTGTCCTCTTTTTTAATTTCAATAAAATTATTTTCAATTACATAATCTGCCAATATCTTTATATTTTCATAATCTTTGTCATAGTAAAAAGCCTCAAATGAACCGAAGCGGACATGTGTCTCAGCCATTCGGATTAAAGACGCCCCGGGTTCACTTTTTTCCCTCTCCACTTTGTCTTCGTTGCCAATAATGCAAAGCGCCCTTGTTGTAGGAATACCGAGGCTAAACATTGCCTCGCTGCAAAGATATTCCCTTATTGTCGATCTCATGACAGCCCTTCCATCAAATTGCCTCGAGAACCTTGTTCTTCCGCTTCCTTTTAAATGAAGATCATATTTTTTATTTTTTTTATTTCTGACTTCTCCGAGCAATATTGCCCTTCCATCTCCGATATTGGGGTTATAAACTCCAAACTGATGGCCTGTGTAGTACATAGCTATTGGGTTTGATCCCGGGATACCCAGGTTTCCACTTAGATATTCTGCGATCTTCGGGTTTTCTTTTTCACTCGTGCACAGATCAATTAAGTTTGCACAATCCTGATTGAAAGCGGCTAAAAATGGATTTTTAACCGCAGTCGGTTTAACTTCTTGATAGAAATTGTCAGGCAATTGTGAATAAGTATTGTCAAAATTAAGTTTATCGATTTTGTTCACATAGAAAAGTTAACCAAACATTATGAAATATAGAAAAAACAAAATAAAAAGAGAACACGGAATCATTAAAGGACTTAAGAAGTTTTTAGAAAAAAATATTTCCGACCTTGATTATGTGACAGGAATTATTCCAGGTGAGATCACAGTTGGTAATGCTACAGGAGAAAATCTGGTTGTAAGATATAAATACAGTACGGTTAGCGGAGCAAAACTTCTAGCAAGGAGCGGAAATTCAGTGCAGGAAGTGTTTGTTATAACAAGTGAAGCCGACAAGCTCGAAGAAGCGATTGAATCTTTAGGCTAGGCTTACAACATTCTCTCCTAAAAGGTTTTCCACATTTTTTATAAAATTATCCTCTATTTCCACTTTGCAGTTTCCGACTTCCACAACTGAAATAGCTTCATCTGTGTTAAGCTGAAGTACCACTGTCGATTCACCTGGAAATTTTTCAAGTATTTCTTTCAGGGTTTCGAGTTTCTCAGGATTTGCATGACACTGCTTTACTTTTATTTGAATTGAAGAATTAGCCCTCATCTGCCGAAGAGAAAATATATCTGTTACCTTTATCTTTACTTTATCTTCGTTTCTTTCCGCAATGCCTTTCACAATTATCGGCTCTATTTTTTGTTCAAGGATTGCCATAGATTTTCTGAGAGTATCGTTGAAAATTACACCTTCAATAAAACCATTTAGATCTTCAAGTACGAGATTGGCCAAAATTCCGTTGCCCCGTTTTGTGTGTTTAATATCGAGTGATCTTACAACTCCTGCAATAGCTACCGTTGCTTTGTCTCTTACAGTATTAATTGATTCGGAGTCGACTTTGGAAGTATATTTTTTTAGTTCATTTGCATATTTTCTCATGGGATGGGTCGACACATAAAAACCTAGCACATCAAGTTCATTTGAAAGGATTGTTTGTTCATCCCAGTTTTCCACATCTTCAAGCACAGGGGCAGAAACGGATTCTGAGATTTCAAAAAGTGCATGCTGCCCTTCAACATCACTTTTTTGTTTAAGCGAACTGTAGGAAATAAGGTTATCCAAGGATTCAAAAAGTTGGGCTCTGTTAATATTAATTGAATCAAAAGCCCCGCATCTTATAAGGCTTTCGAGTGTTCTTCTGTTGAGCTTTCTTGATTCTATCCTGGTACAAAAATCAAAAACAGTCTCAAATTTACCTTCTTCATCCCTTGTTGTGAGGATCGCTTCAACTGTGCCTTCTCCTACATTTTTAATAGCTGAAAGGCCAAACCTTATTTTTCCATCGGCAGGTGTAAAGCCAGACATACTCACATTTGCATCAGGTGCGAGCACTTCAATTCCATGTTTTCTGCATTCTGTAATACTTGAGATTACCTTGTCTGTGTTGTTAGCCTCAACTGTCATAAGTGCGGCCATAAACTCAGCGGGATAATGAGTTTTTAGATAAGCAGTCTGATAAGTGATAAGAGCGTAAGCTGTGCTGTGAGATTTATTAAAAGAGTACTCGGCAAACTTTTCCATTGTATCAAAAAGTTCTTTTGCTTTTTTATCATCAATCCTATTTTCTTTTGCACCAGAGAGAAAACGTTTGCGCTGAGCTTTCATTTCCGCAGGCTTCTTCTTTCCCATAGCCCTTCTGAGAAGATCGGCTTCCCCAAGGCTGTAGCCTGCAATTTCACTTGCAGTTTTCATTATCTGTTCCTGATAAACAAAAAGTCCATAAGTGTCACTTAAAATCTCTTTTAGTTTTGGATGCGGAAAAACTACTTTTTTACCGTGCTTTCTGTCAATAAACTGGTCTACCATACCACTATCAAGCGGACCTGGTCTGTAAAGTGCCAAAACTGCCACAATATCTTCAAACTTTGTGGGCTGAAGGCGGGCCAGCAGGTCTTTCATTCCGGAAGACTCAATCTGAAAAACCCCTCTTGTAAGTCCATTGGTTAGCAGCTTATAAACTTCTTTATCATCAAGCGGTATTTTGTTGATATTAAATTTCTCACCGCCATTTTGGTGGTTCTTCCAGATATGTTTAACAGCTTTATCTATTACAGTAAGTGTTTTTAGCCCTAAAAAATCAAACTTTACATAACCAAGTTTTTCAATGCAGTTCATATCAAACTGGGTTACAGTTTCATCTTTGCTTCCTCTGTAAAGTGGTATGTAATCCGCGATAGGCTCATTTGCTATTACCACTCCTGCAGCATGGGTTGAAGAGTGGCGCACCATATTTTCAAGAGGTTTTGCGAGTTCAATAAGTTCTTGAAGGTCTTTAGAGTTTTTAATAAGCTCTTTTATTTCCTTAACCTGCTCAATCGCTTCATTAATGCTAAAAACCTTTCCCCTGAAAGATGGAATCAGCTTTGAGACTTTATCAACTTCGGCGTAAGGAATTCCAAGCACCCTTCCAACATCTTTCACAACTGCCTTTGCCGACATTGTTCCAAATGTGCCGATCTGGGCTACTTTATCTTTGCCATATTTTTCTGTTACATACCTTATAACTTCGTCTCTACCTTCTGTGCAGAAATCCACATCAATATCAGGCATGCTTACCCTTTCCGGGTTTAAAAATCTCTCAAATATTAGGTTGTAAGGAATGGGGTCAACTTCTGTAATTCCAAGAGCATAAGCGACAAGGCTTCCTGCAGCACTACCCCTGCCGGGCCCAACTGGTATTCCGTTTTTCTTGGCATAATAGATAAAATCGGAAACAACGAGAAAATATCCGGAAAAACCCATATCACAGATAATCTTTAGTTCAGTTTCAAGCCTTTCCCTGTAGGTTTGAAATTCACTTTCTGGTATTTCATTTTCTTTTAATTTTTCTTCAAGGGTTTTTCTTGAAAGGTCACACATAAACTCATCAAGTGATCTTCCATCGGGAGGAATAAATTCAGGGAATTTGTATCCATTTGTTTTAAATTCAAAACTGCATCTTTCCGCAATTTTTAAAGTTTGCTCTATAGCATCATCGAATCCGGTGAGATCATTTTTCATCTGCTCCCTGGATTTTACAAAAAAATCATCGCCATTAAACCTGAACCTTTTTTCTTCTTTTACGGATGAGCCGGTTTGTATACATAAAAGTGCGTCATGCGGTTTGGCATCTTCTCTTTTAAGAAAATGACAGTCATTTGTGGCAACAAGCGGAATATTTAGCTTCTTACCAATATCTTTTAGTTTTCCGTTAATCAGATTTTGTTCTCTTAATCCTGTTGCCTGTACTTCAAGGTAGTATCTGTCACCAAATATCTCTTTATACATTGAAGCAAGGCTAAGAGCTTTCTTTTTGTCCTTATTAAACAAAGCCCTTGATATTTCACTGTTTAAACAACCGCTTAAAACAATTAAACCTTCACTGTGATCTGAAAGAATTTTGTGATCAACTCTCGGGCGGCGGTAAAAGCCTTCAAAATATCCTTTTGTTACCAGGTTTGAGAGGTTTTTATAACCTGCATCATTCATGCATAGCACTGTCAGGTGAAAGTTCTTTCCATCAGATGGTTTTTCAAGTTCAAGAGTCGGTGTTATATATATTTCACAGCCAATAATTGGCTTTACATTAGCTTTTTTAGCCTTTTCATAAAACTCGTAAGCACCAAACATATTTCCATGATCTGTAAGGGCTACGGCAGGCATATTTGATTCTTTAGCCCAGTCGGCCAATTCATCGAATTTTATGGCGCCGTCTAGTAATGAGTATTGGGAGTGAAGGTGGAGATGAACAAAGGAGTCTGACATCGGGATTAATTATATATCAGTTTGTGGGGTTAGTAAAAAGTTGCAGGATTCAGGATACAAGATGCATCTTTTCATAAAAGCTACCTTTTTAATTTAAAACCTTCTTTTTCCCTGTCCCAAGTATCTTTTGTAAGTCCCTGTTCCCTGAGTTTATTTTTCTGGACTCTTTGCGTGCCCGTCTTTGGAAAAGATTTAGTGAACCTAATGTACTTTGGCATCATGAAATAGGGCATTTTTGGTTCCAAAAATTTCATAAGGGCTTCTGGTTTCAAAGCTTTTCCTTTTTTCATGATAATTAGAATCATAAGTTCGTCTTCTGCATATTTCCCGGTTTTGGATTTTATTGCTATTGCCGCGGACTCTTCAATGTCAGGGTGAGAACTAACAGTTTTTTCAACTTCAAAAGAGCTTATATTTTCTCCCCTTATTCTTATATAATCCTTAACCCTGTCTACAAAATATATGTATCCATCTTTGTCCATTCTTCCTGCATCACCTGTGTGAAACCAAAAATTTCTGAAATCTTCGACAGTTTTTTGCGGCATCTTGTGATAATAATGAAGCATCACATTTGGTATCCTGGGACGTACAATTATTTCTCCTAGCTCTCCCCTTGGCACTTCTTCATCAGTTGCAGGATCTGAAACTTTTATTTCGTAGTTTGGAGCTTCTTTCCCGCAAGAGCCAACCCTGAAAGGTTCACCCGGACGCATCCATGTGCACTGACCGATCTCAGTTAGTCCGTAACCTTCCATAAATTTGATATTAAACCTTTCCATAAACTCCTCGATCATATCGTGAGGGGCAGGTGATCCTAAAACCAGTTTTACATTATGCTGATTTTCTTCAGGCACAGGTGGGGTATTCCAAAGAAAATAAGAGATTGTGCCAACAATATTAAATTTTGTAACTTTGTGATCAACTATCCATTTCCAGAACCTGCTGGCACTATATTTTTCTTCAACTACAGTTTTAGCGCCTTTAATAAGCGCAGGATAAACAGTCATAACCATTGCGTTTGAATGAAAAAGGGGAAGACATGTAAAACAAACATCTTTTGGTCCCACATCCATAATCTCAGCATAATTTCTCGCGCTGCTGTAATCCGCTGCAGATGGTCTCATTACTCCCTTTGATCTGCCTGTGGTGCCGGATGTGTACATAAGCCTTGCATAGTCCATTAAAGTTACTTCAACTTTTGGCTCAGAGGTTTTCTGCGGTTCAATAAAGTCTTTGTAAGAGGTCATCCTTTTGAATTTAAAACCGTGTTTTTTAAATTTTTCTCCGCCGTCCCTTGTCCACACAACCACATGCTCAAGTTTGGGAATTCTTTTGGCAATAGGCACCATTCTCTCCAAATACTCTTCAGCAATAAAAAGCACTTTAGCATCTGAGCTTTCAATTATGTATTGAAGAAAATCCATAACATAAGCTGTATTAATTGGAACCATAACGGCACCCATTTTCAGGATGCCAAACCATGTGATCACATAATCATCAGAGTTGGGCATATACACTGCCACTTTTTCTTGTTTCTTTATTCCAAGGGAAGTAAGTCCGTTAGCAATTTTGTTTGAAAGTTTATTAGTCTGATAAAAGCTGATAGGTTTTTTATATCCGAATTGCAAAAAAGGTTTTTTGCCGAGTTTTTTTGCCTGCTGTTTTAATACTTTTGGGAGTACCCAGTTGGTCCTGTCTTCCTTTTTATACCAGTCAACATCAAACTTACCGTTTTCACGTTTGTAAGTGACAGGATGCATAAGGTCTTTCTGCTTTTTCTTTCTGCTTTTTGGTGGCATGAAATCCTCTTTGTTTTTGGGAATATTTGAAAATTAATCATACCTTTAGCAAGGTTTTGATTCAATAAAGGGGTACATCGATGATTATCAAAAAGGTTCTTCTGCTATTTTCTTCTCTTTTTTCTTTCCAAATATCCATGCTACAACTATTCCAATCTCGTAAAAGATAAAAAGTGGCACAAGCATAAACATCATTGATATAGCATCAGTTGTAGGTGTGATAAAAGCCGCAAGGATTGTGCTTAAAAGTATGGCATATTTTCTTTTTTCTCGAAGAAACTTGCTTGTGACAAGCCCAATTCTTGCAAGTACAAAAATTATAAGCGGAAATTCAAATACAACACCAAAACCAAGCATTAATGACATTAAAAACGAAAGAGTTTCTTTTATAGACGGAAAAGCCCGCACATACTCCGTGCTATACTCTCCCAGTAAGAATTTAAAACCTTGGGGGGCTGCAACAGCATAGCAAAAGTATGATCCGGCAACAAAAAAAACTGTGCCAAACAAAATAAAAGGAAGAACAATCTTTTTTTCATTCTTGTAAAGTGCGGGAGAAATAAAATTCCAAAACTGATACAAAACAAATGGAAATGAAAAGAAAAATGAAGCAAAAATTGATACTTTTAAGTATGTAATAAAACCTTCCGTTGGTCTTGTGAATATTAATGAGCTCCCCTCTGGGAGGTTTTTTGTGATTGGAACCATGAGAAAATCAAATACTTCTTTTGAAAAGAAATATGAAGGAATAAAAAAAACCACAAGGGGTATTAATGATAGTAATATTCTCTTTCGAAGCTCTCCGATATGCTCGAGAAAGTCCATTTTTTCATCAGTGCTCATAAGTTGAAACTAAGATTAACCAACTCCAAAACCATTAACAATCGGTATATTTGTTCTAAAATTGACATTACCAGGCTGCTTAAATATATTTTAGCTTTCACTATCCTTCCCAATGGAGAAATAAATTGAAAATTTTAATTACAGATGGATTAGCCAAGCAGGGCCTTGAGCTTTTAAACAGTGCAAAAGGCGTTGAGGTGACTGAAAAAAAGGGTATTTCCAAAGAAGAATTGTTAAGCCAAATAAAAGATTATGATGGAATTGTTGTAAGAAGTGCCACAAAAGTTACAAAAGAAGTAATTGATGCTGCCGGGGGTAACCTCAAAGTTATCGGAAGGGCAGGAATTGGGGTTGACAATATTGATCTTGAAGCCGCCACTCGCAACGGAATAGTTGTGATGAACACTCCCGAATCAAATGCCATAACAACTGCAGAACATACTATAACCCTGCTATTTTCGCTTGCCAGAAACATTCCACAGGCACACATGTCAATGAAATTAGGTAAGTGGGACAGAAACAAATACAGTGGTGTTGAACTTTATGGCAAAACTGTCGGTTTTGTGGGGCTTGGAAATATTGGAAAATTGGTAGCGGAAAGAGTCATCGGACTAAAAATGAAAGCTATTGCCTATGATCCATATCTTAGTGAGGCAGCTGCGAGTAAAATAGGGGTAACCCTTGTATCTTTTGATGAACTGCTTTCCCAGGCTGACGTTATAACCGTGCATACCCCTAAGACACCAGAGACAGAAAATTTGATTAACAAAGCTGCAATCGAAAAAATGAAAAAGGGCGTGATTATCATTAACTGCGCCAGAGGCGGAATTATTAATGAGCAAGATATTGCAGATGCCCTTAAAAACAAAAAAGTGGCAGGAGCTGCTTTTGATGTTTACACCTCAGAGCCTGTTGATAAGGATAACCCTCTTTTAGCTGTTGATGAAAATATTGTGCTTACACCACATCTTGGAGCATCCACAGAGGAAGCGCAAATTAAAGTGGGTACTGCAATGGCAGAACAGATTATTGATTTTGCTGTAAATGGAGTTGTGAGAAACGCAATCAATATGCCTTCACTTTCAATGCAACAACTAAAACAGATGAAACCTTACCTTGAGCTTGCAGAAATTCTTGGAAGCCTGCAGGGCCAGCTTTGCAAAAGCAGTGTGAATGAGATTGAGATTTCATATGAAGGAAAAGCGTCTGAATCGAATACTGATCCACTAACAATTGCAGTTTTGAAAGGGTTTCTGGCCCCTATAATGGATATTGTTGTCACCTATGTTAATGCTCCTGTGATAGCAAAAGAAAGAAATATAAAGGTTACAGAATCAAAGTCTTCAGAGTCGGGCGCATATACAAGCCTTATAACGGTTAAACTTAAAACTTCTGATGATGAATACAGCGTGTCTGGAACAATTTTTGGAAAAGAAGAATTAAGGATTGTAAAAGTAAACGGAGTGCCAATTGATGTAATACCTCAAGGGTTTTTGCTTGTTAGTGAAAACTGGGATAAACCTGGTTTTATTGGTTCAATGTGCACAATCCTTGGCGAAAATGGTATTAATATTGGCCTTTTGCACCTGGGAAGAAAAAAAATTGGGGGAAGGGCGATCGTATTTACAAATGTGGATGCAGTAGTGCCAAATGAAGTAATGGACGAAATTTATAAACTGGAAGATACAATTTCATTAACCCAGGTTAGTTTCTAATGAATGGATACTCAATTCTCCCTCAGGGTGTAAAAGATTTTGGTCCGCAAAAGGCTGAAGATCTAAAAAGAGTGGAAGACGGCCTTCTGGAAGAGTTTTCCAGATGGGGCTATAAAAGGGTTATTACACCTTTATTTGAATATGTCGACAGCATTTATTTAGGGCTTGGCCATGATCTGAAAAATAAACTAATGAAATTTGTTGATCCTTCAACAGGTGAGATAGTGGCCCTTAGGCCTGACATTACACCTCAAATAGGAAGGATTGTTGCTACTCAGCTTAGAGATTATGACTATCCCCTTCGCCTTTGTTATTGCGGCCGCGTAGTAAGATTTGAGGAAAAAGGAAATGGTAAGGAAAGAGAGGTATTTCAATCAGGTTGTGAGCTTATTGGCCTTAAATCCGAAGAGGCTGATGCCGAGATTATTGCACTTGCCATAAAATCCCTTAATAAACTTGGGTTAAAAAATCTTGTTTTGGATTTGGGACATACCGGAATTTTAAAGTCTATAATGAAAAGCGCAGGTGATTTAAAAGATGATCTTATTTCCGCACTAAAAAAGAAAGACCAGGAAGAAGTAAAACGAATAATTGGGAAGTCAAAAATAGATAAAGATATAAAAAAAGTTGTATTATCCCTATCTGAGTTTTATGGGGATAAGTCTGTATTGGAAAGGGCAAAAAAGATAAAACAGTTTAGTCCCTATGTTAACGAGCTTGAAAATATTATATCCATCCTTGAGGAATATCAGGTTGACTGCCAGGTATCTATAGATCTTGTTGATATAAAAGGCTTTAATTACTATACGGGTGTAAACTTTGAAATTATTTCTGAAAAGGCTTCCTCTCCCCTTCTCACCGGTGGAAGATACGATAGCCTTGTAGCTTCATACGGATATGATGTGCCGGCCACAGGCTTTGCCATAGATGCTGAGGCCATACTGGCTATTACTAAAAACCATATAGAAGACAATCAGGTTCATTTTATTATTATCCCCAAGACACTAAGATACAGAAAAGAAGCTATCAGGCTTACTGAGTGGCTAAGATCAAGCGGTTTTAAAGTAATTCTTGATCTCAATAAGAGTTTTGCAAACGGTGGTGCTGCATCAAAAGGAAGCAGATCGCTTACTACTTACGGGGTAATTATTCTTGAATCCTCCACAAAAATTAAACTGATCGAATCCAGAAGCGGCGTAAAAAGAGAGTTCTCAAATCTTGAAGAGCTTCTTAAAGGTGGAATCTAGATTGCCTAATGTTGTGGTGGTAGGCACTCAGTGGGGTGATGAAGGCAAGGGAAGGGTTGTCGACCTTATTGCCGAAAAAGTTGATCTTGTAGTCAGGTATCAGGGTGGTAATAACGCCGGCCATACAATAGTAACTAATGGAAAATCAATTGTGCTTCACCATCTCCCATCTGGAATATTAAGGGATGATAAAGTGTCACTTATTGGAAATGGTGTAGTAATTGATCCAAAAATTTTGCTTGAAGAAATAGAAGCCCTTAAAAAAAGTGGTTACTCAGTTTCTCCAGATAATTTGATTATTAGCGATAAAGTGCATGTGATAATGCCCTATCACAAGATGATAGATATATCCAGGGAAAATCTGGCTGGAAATAATAAAATTGGAACAACTGGAAGGGGTATTGGCCCTGTTTATGAAGATAAATATGGAAGAAGGGGAATAAAACTTTCTGATCTTGTAAATCCTGATACATTTTCAAAGCGCCTTAAAACTGTTTTAAATGAGAGAAACCTTTACCTCACAAAAGTGCTTGGTAGCGGGCCAGTTGATTTTGATGAAGTCTATAATGAATACACCCAGTACGGAAAAGAGCTGAAACCTTATATGGGTGATGTTTCAAAAATACTTTTCGACAGCATTAATTCTGATAAGGATATTCTTTTTGAGGGTGCCCAGGGCACTTTACTTGATATAGATTTTGGCACTTACCCATATGTTACTTCTTCAAATGCAGGTTCGGGTGGAGTCTGCGTGGGAACAGGAGTTGCACCAAAATCTATAGATTATGTAGTTGGAGTTACAAAGGCTTACACAACTAGAGTTGGGGAAGGGCCTTTTCCATCCGAGGAAACAGGAGAAATAGAACAAAGGCTTCGTGAAGAAGGTGGGGAGTATGGTGCTACAACAGGCCGTTCAAGAAGGTGCGGCTGGCTTGATGTGGTTGCACTTAAATATGCAATAAGGGTTAACGGTATATCTGCTTTCGCACTCACAAAGCTTGATGTGCTATCGGGTTTTGATACTGTTAAAATTTGCACTGCCTACAAATGTAATGGCTCATTAATTAATGAGTTTCCGGGCAGCACGGAAGTTTTGGAAAACTGCAAACCTGTGTATGAGGAAATGGATGGATGGAGTGAAGAGCTTACAGATATTAAAGATTTTGATGAACTACCTGAAAATGCCAAGAAGTTTATACTTAGAGTTGAAGAGCTTACGGGTGTGCCTACCTGGCTTGTTTCAATTGGCCCTTCCAGGGAAATGTATTTTGAATTAAGGGAACTTTATAGTTAGGGAGTAGGTGTTAGGTTTTAGTGGTTAGGTGTTAGGGAAAAAATAAGTGCTTAGTAATCAATGATGCGTGGTAGTTTACATTGTCATCCTCGAATGCTTTAATCGGGGATCTAAATCTTTACAGAAAATTTCAGGAATGACTATGTTAATACCAATATGCCAAGCCTGACCCCAGTTTTTTTCTGGGCTACTTGTTTCTTTTAAAAATGTTTGTGTTATCAACCAGTGCAACTTTTTTGGCAATAATATAAGTCTCAAATTTATATTTTTCTTTAAAATACTTTCTGAAAAACTGACCTTCTACCTCAATTATATCCCCTTCGCCCACTTGTAGTTCAGAATCTGAGAGCACTTCAATATAATAGCCATCTTCATCCGCAAGTTTAAATCTCAGTTCGTATTCACCATCACTAAGATATAAAAGGTCCCAGACCTTACCTTTGGTCTTTACCTCCTCAAATTGATATATAGCAGGTGTTAAAAGCAAAGTGGCTATTGAAAGTTCAGATGCCGGTAACGAAGTACTTGGGTTTTTCCATTCTGTTGCACAACTGGAAAGCAAAAACGCTATTATTAAGGTTGATAGTATTTTCATTTTATTTCCTCTTTTTGAAAATTATAAACTATAATTCACTGTTTTCATATGCATCAATAATTTTCATCACAAGCGGGTGCCTTACCACATCCACCTTTGAGAACTGTACAAATTCTATGCCATTTATTTCACTCAAAAGGTCTTGTACCTCCCTTAGCCCGGAAGTTTCTTTTGATGGAAGGTCTACTTGTGTGATATCGCCAGTGATTACTGCTTTTGAGTTAAAACCAAGACGGGTCAAAAACATCTTCATCTGCGTGGAAGTTGTATTCTGGGCTTCGTCAAGAATTATAAAAGCATCGTTGAGTGTTCTTCCCCTCATATAGGCAAGCGGCACTATCTCGATAACATTTTTCTCTAATAGGCTGTTTGCCCGCTCAAAGTCCATCATATCATAAAGGGCATCAAAAAGGGGCCTAAGATAAGGATCCACTTTTTGTTGAAGATCACCTGGGAGAAATCCCAGTTTTTCCCCCGCTTCCACAGCAGGCCTTGCAAGGATTATTCTGTTGAATTTTTTGCTTGCGAATGCCGAAACGGCCATTGCCATTGCAAGGTAAGTCTTCCCTGTTCCAGCAGGTCCGATGCCAAACACAACATCGTTATTTCTGATTGTATCAATATACAGTTTCTGGTTGACAGTCTTGGGGGCGATAATTTTTTTTCTTACAGATATGCAGACTGTATCCAAAAATATCTCTTCAAGGGAAGATTTTTTCTCATTTAAAATCCTTTTTGCAATCTCAATGTCTCCTGGTTGGAGGACATAACCTTTATTAATTAGTTTATATATCTCATTTATAAGGAACCTGGCATTTTCAGTATTTGCCTTGCTTCCTTTTATTGTGAGCTTATTTCCCCTTGAGTGTATTTTTACATCAAGGTTTTTTTCAACCTCTTTCAGGTTGTTGTTGAGTTCACCACAAAGAATTTTTGCCGACGAAGAATTTTCGAGTATAAGCTCTATTGTTGAACCGTTATCTTGTAGGGCAGTTTCCTGCATATTTAGCTGGTTATCCTCCAAATATTATAAATAGGGTTACTATAAAATGTGAATAGATTTAATTCTAAGCTGTAATAATAGGTTTTTTTGATATTGTTCACCAGAATTTTATGTATAAATAATATAACTTAAGTTTATTGTCTTTATAAACTTTTGGAAGTGATATTAAGAGGGTCAGGATAAATAAATTCATAGTTTAAAAGCTTTTTGAGTTTGCGGTTGGAGATAATTTTATATTCTGCATTATCCTGGTCATCAAAATCTGGAAGGGAAATACCATGTTTTTTGGCCTCAACTGAGTAATACTCTTTTCTTGTTGGATGATTGTCGCTGCATGCATTAAGGGTTTCATTCCAAATGTTGTTCCTGATAATTTCATAGCTTATTTTGATACAATCATCCCTGTGTATTAAATTAAGCTTTGCATCCGGGTTAACAACCAGCTTTTTTCTTTTTAATGAATTCAAAGGTGATCTTTCATAACCTATGAGGCCTGCAAACCTTATAACAGTAGTATCAAAACCTCTTTCACCCATGAGCATTTTTTCTGCTTCGAGTAGCGCCTTTCCTGAATTTTTATCCGGCATCAGGTCACATCTTTCATCCACAATATCATTAGTGTTAGGATAAACGGATGTTGAGCTTGCAAAGATAATTTTTTTTATCCCTGAATCTTTTATTTCATTTATAAGGTTTGAAATTTGTTTTGGATGATAATCTTCGATGTCGTCCCTTCTTTTCGGTGGAAAATTAATATAAAGGATATCAGAGCTCAAAAATTCATTGATATTATCTGATTTAATGTCGGGATCTATATTAATTAAAAAAGGTGAGATGGAATTTTTTTGAAGAAGCAGTAGTTTGCCCTTATCTGTTGTAGAGCCTTTTAATTCAAAACCTTTTTCGAGCAGATATTTTGCAAGTGGAAATCCAAGCCAACCGCAGCCAAGTACGCTTATTGATTTCATAAATTACCTGGTTTTCTGGAACCCAGCTCTTTCATAATGAGTTTTTTTTGTTCTTCTGAATAATTACCCCAGTTTGTAATTTCATCAGAAGTCCTGTTGCAGCCCACACATAAAAGGATATCTGGATCAATGAAGCATTTTCCATTACAGGGGGTGAGTTCTTCAGTATTCATAATCAAAGTGAAGATTAATATTCAAGCCCATTCATATCCATTCTTAGATGATACTCAGCAAGCCGAAGATAAAGAAACCTTGCCCTGTCAATAATCTCTTGGGAAAGATCGGGCACAGGAGGTTTTTTGTCCCATCCGATTTCATTGAGGTAGTTTCTTATTACCTGTTTATCGAAGTATTCCTGCTCATTTCCGGGCCTGTGTGAAGAGCGTAGCCAAAACCTTGATGAATCCGGGGTGATAACTTCATCAATAAGCATTAGTTCCCCATCTTTTTTATTAATGCCAAATTCAAACTTTGTATCGCCAAGATACACGCCCATTCTCTCACAGGTAAGAGAGCCGAATTTAAAAAGTTTAAAACATGTATCCCTTATATTTTCTGCAAGGTCCCTTCCAATCATTTCGCAAACCTGTTCAAATGTGATGCTTTCATCATGCTTTCCATCCGCCGCCTTTGTTGTGGGAGTTAGGATTGGTTCAGGGAGCCTTTGGCATTGCCTTAACCCTTCTCTTATTTCTATTCCAAAAACAGAACCAGTTTCCTCATAGCTTTTCCATGATGATCCTGCAAGATAACCCCTCACAATAAATTCAATTGGTATTACATCGGTCTTGGTTACCAACATTGACCTTCCACCAAGTTTGTCATGAACTTTTTGAAAATCTTTTGGGAAGTATTTCACATTACTTGAGACAAAATGGTTTTTCACAATCTGTCTTGTTTTTTCAAACCAGTATTCAGACATTCTGTTAAGTATTATTCCCTTATCAGGTATTCCCTGCGGGAGAATATGATCGTAGGCCGAAACCCTGTCCGTTGTAACAATAAGGAGCCTTGTTCCAAGATCATATACATCCCTCACTTTTCCCTTTCGGGGCGTTGCAAAATCTATGAAATCTGTGTTAAGAATCAAAATAAAAACCTCAGGATTAATTAATTTTGAATAATTTATTAATATACCATATTTGCAGTAACTTGTTAATATTAAAATTAATTCATGTTTTTTGATTGCATTCTTTAAAAATTATGTAAATACCGACTCTTTACTTTATGCTTGACAAACTTTTTGTATAGTAAAAACTAATTTTGTTCTATTTTAAAGAGCGCGTAGCTCAGGGGAAGAGCGCTTGCTTGACATGCAAGAGGCCGCAGGTTCAAATCCTGCCGTGCTCACCACTAAGTTTTATTGTTACAAATTTTGACAGAATTGGCAAAATTTGTAATCTATTTTCACTTAATTTTTTTAAACTGCAATTATTTTTAAACATTTTCCCTGAAAACTCCGTATATAAATTAAAAAGTACGGTTGTTTACAAATTTTATCAATTGACCTATAATTAAGAAGATTGCGATTTGGGGTGGTTGTATTTTGTTATCAACCTGTCTTTAAGCGATTTAAGAAATCAAATGGATTTTAAAATATTGTGAGGGGAGTAAGTATGTTAAATTCAAAACTAAATTCAACAAAAAATTCGGGGCTACTGATACTAATATCGGTTTTGTATCTGGCCGTATTTCAATTTGGAAATGTTTCCTATGGCCAGACATGTGATGATGTATTAAATCCTGATGGAACTACGTTTACTCCTATCTCCTTTGCGGATGGCACTCCCACTTTAGAACAAGGAACAGCTCTTCAACCAGGTGCAGTATATAGATTTGATGATGTTACAACAGGTGTGGATGCATTAGTTGAGATAGTGAGTTTTAATGATGGTGGTTCTATTACTGATATCGACAACAATAATGGTTTAGGAACTGGAACCGAACCATTTCAGCCAGTATTTGATCCTGAAACTGACAACCCTGATTCCAGTGTGGATTTTCTTATTACTTTTGTTACAGCTGATACAAGTACACCCGTTGCAATATCCGGATCGGTAATTGCAACAGGAATTGATATTGATGATGGAATAGGAGGAGCAGGAAATTTTGAATATCAAGAATTAGCAGGAGCTGATTCTTATACTGTTGAAACTATTAATGATTTAGAATTATTTCCTCCCAGAGCACAAAGTGCAACTTCAGATGGGCATCCACCATCCAGTTTAGCAAACAGATTTACAGCTGTTTACACTAATATATCTCAATTTGGATATAGAATTGGATTTGTAGCCAGTTCAGATGATGATAGCACAACTACATATATTTTGGATATGTTTAACTGTACTGACTACACCGATCCTAATAATGTAGATCCGAATGCATGTAGTTTTGGCCCGGGTGAGCCAGAAATGGCAATTGAAACACCTATTTTTAGGGCTCCTGAAGGTTTAAACGGTGCAGATACAACTAGCAACGATGGTGGGCCTGGTCCACTTGTGGGAGATATTTTCAGATTTACAAATGTTACCAATTTAAATGATCCAGCTAATGGAATTGATGCTCTTGTGGAAGTTCTCTCTGAGACTGGAGGTGATTTAGTAAGTATTGATGGAAATGAAATTGGGGCACAAAATAACCTTCAACCTGAATTTTCCCCAACTGCAGCTGAAGCATTTGCCGAACTTCGAATTAGTTTTGTTGCTCCCGGTGAAACTAATCCAGCAAATACAATAAATTTTCCAGGAACTTTTCTTGCCACAGCTCAGGACGTTGATGGTGATGAAGGAGATGCTCCATTTGATCCTGACGGATTAAAGGAGCTTGTTGAGTTAAGAGGGGCAAATGTGCTTACTTTTGAGACTCCGACTAATCTTGTGGCCAATCCACCCAGATTTAATGCGCAAGATGATCAAAATTTTCCTGCTATTTCTACAACTGCCACAACAAATATGGTGACCGGCACATATACTAATGTTGCTTCTTTTACTTATGCTTTTGGTGCCTTAGATGCCGGAGGTAATGATGATGCAAGGTTAAATAGCCTTACTTTCAGATGCCAGATGTATCAAAATCCACAAAATGTAAATGCACCAAATATTGGAGCTTCAAAAACAGTTTTTGATGGCCCGACTACGAATGGAAATGGGGATGTGGAAGTTACCTATGAACTCACAGTTGAAAACCTTAGTGTTCAGGACCTTCATGATGTGAGGCTTTCAGACGACCTTCTTACATTCGGCACATTTGTGAGTCCGGGGCCACCAGATGCAGATCAATATACTGTGAATACACCGACAATAGTTGCCCAAAGCAATACATCCGGAACCTTTGCCATAAACACTGGTTTTAATGGTTCATCCGATACAGAAATACTAAATGCCTCTACCGGAAGTGGTTCACTTGATGGTGGCACAGCTGATGGAATGGGTAGCGTTACAGGCGGGGGATCAATTACTATCAGATTTACTGTAACTTTTGATACTAATGATTTTAACCAGACATTTTTGAACCAGGCAATTACAAATGCCGATACTAATAATGACGGCACTACAGATTTTGACGAAGGTATATTTGATCTTTCTGATAATGGCACTGATCCTGACCCTGATGGCGATGGTAACGGAAATGAATCGAGTGCAACTGAAGGGCCTGAAGCACTTGATAATCAAAACCTGGATAACGATCGAAATGTTAATAGCGGAATTGTTACTCTTTTATCAATTGATGGAAACGATGTTGATACAGATGGCACAGTGGATGTATCAACAATAGACCTTGATCCAAATACTCCCGGACAGCAGACTACTTTTAATGTTGCAGGAGAAGGTTCATGGGCTGTTAATACAACCACAGGTGATGTTACATTCACCCCTCTTGGAGGCTTCACCGGTAACCCAACACCAATTTTTTATAATGTAAAAGATGATGATGGAAATATATCCAACCAGGCAATGCTTACAGTTACTTATATTGGAAATCCTGTGGCTGTGGATGATGAAAGTCTGAATAACCCTGCTGGGAATGTAACTGTGGATATTGATAATAATGATATTGCAAGTGATGATCCGCTAGATCTTACGAGCGTTGATCTTGATCCGGAAACTGCGGGCCAGCAAACTTCTTTAAATGTTCCCGGGGAAGGGACCTGGACTTCTAATGGCGATGGCACTGTAACATTTGCGCCTGAAGGAGGATTTACAGGGAATCCAACTCCAATCCAGTATACAATTAATGATACAAATGGCGACAGGAGCAATCCTGCAACAATTACGATTACTTATGTTGCTGCACCGACAGCTCTTGATAACAGAAGGTTAAATCAGCCTTTCGGCCAGGATGCTTCAAGGGATATTCTTACAAACGACAGAGAGGCAGATAGTGCTCTTGACCCTGATACTGTAGATCTTATTCCACCTGCTGGTTTTACAATAAATAATCAGATGACAGATGCAGATGGAGATCTTATTAGCTTTGAGGTTGCAGGCCAGGGAACATGGACATATGATCCATCAAATGGAATTTTAACATTCTCACCTTTTGTCGGATTTACTGATGATCCTACTCCAATCAACTACACTGTTCGTGATCAGGAAGGAGATAGATCGAATGTGGCAATGATGACTGTCACTTACGGCGGTGATGCAGGTAACTGTCCAAGTATGGATCCGACAGACGAGTGTGAAAACGATCCAACTCCAATTAATCTTTCCACCGTATCAGTAACGCTGGCAAGTTTTGAAACGAGTTTAGTAGAAGGTGGAGTGCGGTTTGACTGGACAACGGCAACCGAGGAACAAAACATAGGATTTAACTTATATGGATATAGAGGCGGACAAAAAGTAAAACTGAATGAGAACATAATCTTCACAAAGAACGGCGATGCAAGAGAGCCACAATACTATGATCATATAGTAGATGTGCCGGAAGATATAGAAAAAGTTGGTATATCTTCAGTAGATTGTTTTGGCTTTGAAGAACATTATGGCCCTTATGAGATAGGTGCAACCTTCGGTGATCTTGTGGAAGGTGAGCCAGTTGACTGGGAACAGATAAAAGAAGAGCACGATACAAATATGATTGAGATGGGCTATGAGAAAAAAGGAAAAGCATGGAGAAAAACTCAAGTTGAGCAGGGCCTTCTAAGCAGAGTAGCAAACTCAGTAATGACAGCTCTAAGGCTTGATGGCGATAATATCTGCCACGTGGAAGTAAGCGCGGAGGGTATTCACAGAGTAACTTACGAAGAACTTGCATCTGCAGGTTGTGATTTTAACAGAGAAAGGGCAGGAGATATAAGTGTAAGTTATAAAGGTGAGCCTGTGGCAAGACGTATAGAAAGGGGATTTAGGTTTGACACGAGAAGTTATATAGATTTTTATGGAGAGTTGCCCAAAGGAAAAGAAGCCCTTTTTATAAATAAAAGAGTGTATCAGATACAGTTAGACAAAAGCCTTGTAAAAAACAGGCAGCTTATCAGAAGAAGAGGGGGAAGAGCAGCAGACACTCTTAGTTATGCAAAAGAGTTAAAACAGGCAAACCAGATTTTTTACACAGAGTCCTCGGCAACCGGGGATCCCTTTTACGAGACTTTTCTTTTTACACAAAACAGTCCGAATAGCTACAGCGTAGATTTTAATGTGGCAGACAATCTATCAGGGCAAGGCAAGGTGAGGGTAGTGCTAGGAGGATTTGTACAACTTCCAGGGGCACAGAATGACCATCACATAAGAGTGCACCTGAATGAAGTTGAAATAGCGGATGTCGAGGCAGATGGGTTTGTGAAAATAGAGATAGAGAGCGATGTAGACAATATAGTAAATGGTACAAACACCGTAAGAATAGAGCTTGTTGGAGATACAGGTCTAGTGTTTGATGCAGTGATAGTGGAATCAACAGAGCTACATTACGAAAGTCCACTATTAACAGAAACCAACAGCCTTCTTTACACAAGTAGTGGAAACAGGCATGAAGTGGGCGGTTTTACAGAAAGAGACATAGAAGTTTATGGGTATGACGGAGAAGACCTTTATCAGATAGAAAGTCAAAGAAGAAGAAGAGGCAGGGTGTACCGTGTAATATTTAACGGTACAGGCACTGAATCAGATTACTGGGCATCTTCAGAATCACAGCTCCTAAGTGGAAATGTATATAAGTTTGAAGCAGCAGCAGATGACCTTCTTGGTGGAAGCGGCGAGCTTTTAGTGATAGCCCACCCAAGTTTAATGGGAGCTGATCTTAATGGATATATTTCATCAAAACAAAGTGAAGGCTATACAGTAAAGCTTGCAAACATACTTGATGTGTATGAAGAGTATGGATATGGAATGGCGCTGCCTGAAGCAATAAGGGATTATGTGGCTGAAGCCGATGCTGCACTTAATACAAACACAGTAGTGCTAGTAGGTGGCGGAAGTTACGATCACCGTAACTTTACTAATAGTGGTATTACAGATTTTATTCCAACAATGTACAGATTGACAAACGATACGATCTTTTATTCACCATGCGATGGCTGTTTAGTGGATACACAGTTAGGTGATGATGTGGCAGACTTGGCACTTGGAAGATTTCCTGCAAGGACGCAGCAAGAGCTAAGCGCAATGCTTAATAAAGCACAGATAGCATTGGGTGATAGTTCACTACTGGTTGCAGGAGAGAATGACGGAAGATTAGACTTTGCACAGCAGATGGAAAGTGTTGGAAGTCATTTGCCAACAGGTAATGTACAAAAAATATATGTGGATGACTTTGCGTCAGTTGCTGATGCAAGAAACCAGATGTTTGCAGAGATAAACAATGGAGTAGGTCTATGGCTTTACTCAGGACATGCAGGATCACTTGCATGGAGGGATAACTTACTCAGATGGGATACTGCAGGCAGCGAGCTGACAAACAGTGCAGCGCCGGCTGGTATGATGCCCCTTACATGCTATACAACATACTATCTAAGCCCGAATATAATGACGCTTGCGCACCAGCTAATGAACAATGCAAGTGGGGCCAAGTTTATAAGTGGTGCAGGAGTGCTGAGTAACTTCAGTGAGAATGAAGAGTTTACAGTGAGTATCCTTGATAAGATGAATGAAGGAAAAACAATAGGCCAGGCGATACTTGAGACAAAGCAGGAAAATAAAGGGCTATCGGATCAAGTGGTAAACTGGATACTTCTTGGAGACCCGACTGAGAAGTTTTAAAAGAAAAAAGAAACATTAAAAAATCTGGTATAAAAAAAGGGAGCTATCATAGCTCCCTTTTTGTTTGTTATGAGCTTGACAATTTATATTAATAATACAAAATAGTGCTTTATTTTCAGGGCCATAAAGCCTGAAAAACTTAAATTATTAAAAGAATTAAAATGAGTATTGAAATAGAAATAAACGGAGAAAAACAACAGTTTTCATCAGGGGTTTCCATTTCTGAGGTTATGAAGAAGATGGAAATTGATGAAAATAAGTGGGTAGGTGCCAGAGTTGAAGGCAAAGTTGTAGATTTTTGGCATAATATTCGTGAAGACTCACAAATCTCCCTTATAAAAAGAGATTCGGATGAAGGGCTTTTACTTGTAAGGCATACTGCAGCACATGTGCTGGCAGAAGCAGTGCAGTCTATTTTCCCGGAAGCAAAAGTGACAATAGGCCCCGTGATTGAAAATGGTTTTTATTACGACTTTGATTTTGAGAGGGGGTTTACTCCTGAAGACCTTGAGAAAATAGAGTCGAAAATGCAAGAGATTATAAGTGAAAACAGAAAGATGGCCCGAAAAACTGTTTCCAGGGCCGAGGCAATTAAAACTTTTGAAAAAGATGGTGAGACATATAAAGTTGAAATTATTAACGACCTTCCCAAAAATGATGATATTACAATTTATAGCCAGGAAAAATGGTATGATCTTTGCAAAGGGCCTCATGTCCCAAATACAGCTTTAATAAAGGTGTTTAAGCTTACAAGCTCCGCTGGCGCCTACTGGAGAGGAAATGAAAACAACCAGATGCTCCAGCGAATTTATGGCACTGCCTTTTGGGACAGAAAAGCCCTTAAAAAACATCTAAATCAACTCGAAGAAGCAAAGAAAAGGGACCATAGAAAACTTGGAAAAGAGCTCGATCTTTTCAGTTTTCACGATGATATTGGGCCTGGTCTTATTCTTTGGCACCCAAAAGGTGCAAAAATAAGAAGGACTATTGAAGATTTTTGGCGTGATGAGCATGAAAAATTTGGATATGAAATACTTTTCACTCCCCATATGGCAAAGCTTGATCTTTGGAAAATAAGCGGCCATGTGGATTTTTACAGAGAAAATATGTTTTCCCCAATGGATGTTGAAAACTCTGAATATCAGATAAAACCAATGAACTGCCCATTTCATATTTTGATATATAAATCAAAATTGAGAAGCTACCGCGATCTTCCCCTTAGATGGGCTGAGATAGGCACCGTGTATAGGTACGAAAGATCTGGAGTGCTTCATGGATTGCTTAGGGTCAGGGGTTTTTCCCAGGATGATGCACATATATTTTGCAGGCCTGATCAAATTCAGGATGAGGTGGCAGGAGTCTTGGAGTTAACCCTGAGTTTTTTAAAAACATTTGGTTTTGATGATTATGAAATTTTTCTTTCAACACGCCCCAAAAAGTTTGTCGGCTCGGAAGAAAACTGGGATAAAGCCACAGATGCAATAAGGATGGCGCTTGAAGGAAAAGGCCTTTCATACGAAGTTGATGAGGGCGGCGGTGCGTTTTATGGGCCCAAGATTGATCTAAAGATAAAAGATGTTTTGGGAAGAGCTTGGCAGTGTTCTACAGTTCAGGTAGATTTTAACCTTCCTGAAAGATTTGAGATGAGTTTTGCGGGTGAGGATAATTCGCGTCATACGCCAATAATGATACATAGGGCCATCTTTGGTTCTATTGAAAGATTTTTTGGAATACTGATTGAGCATTACGGTGGGGCATTTCCACTCTGGTTAAGTCCCGAGCAGGTTAGGATTGCGAATATAAGTGATGAACAGATAGATTACTGCGAGGAAATCTACACATCACTTAAAAGTAAAGGTATAAACGTGGAAAAAGATTTCAGGAATGAGAAACTTGGCTATAAGGTTAGGGAAGCACAGTTGATGAAAGTTCCTTATATGCTTGTGGTTGGTGATAATGAGGTTGATCAAAAAACAGTGTCAGTCAGAAAATACAGTGAAAAGAAAATGAATTCAATGACGATAGATGATTTTAGTTCTAAAATATTAGATGAAATCAGTTTGTATAATTAATTTGGAGGTATACAAGAATAGCTAGAAGAAGAAGTAGAGGTTCGCAATCTAACACACCGGATGTTCGTATTAATAACAGAATAAGGGCAAAGGAAGTAAGATTAATTGATGAGGAAGGAAATCAGCTTGGAATAAAGGATATTGGTGAGGCACTGCAGATATCTGAAGATACAGGAATTGATCTTGTTGAGATATCTCCTAACGCAAAACCTCCAGTTTGCAGGCTGATGGATTTTGGAAAATATAAATACGAGTTAAAAAAACAGCAGGCTGCAAAGAAACAGAAAGTACAGTCTTTAAAGGAAATAAAATTCAGGCCCAATATTGGGGATCACGACCTAGATTTTAAGATCAATCATATAAGGGAGTTCTTGGAAGAGGGTCATAAAACAAGGGTCAGGATATTTTTCAGGGGACGAGAGATTGTACATCCGGAGCTTGGAAGGAATCTTGCTAAAAAAGTTTATGAAGAAGTAAAAGACATTGGATCAATAGATATGAACCCAAAGATGGAAGGAAAAAATCTCATAATGGTCATATCTCCCAAGAAAAAGGAAAAGTGAGGATATAAAAATGCCGAAGATGAAAACAAATAGAAGTGCTGCTAAAAGATTCAGTGTGACTGGCACCGGAAAAGTTAAAAGGTTTCGCGGTGGTAAAGGCCACATTAATATTAAGAAAACTGCAAAGCAAATGAGAAGGCTTGTGAGCCCTGCTTTCATTGAAGGTAAAGCAGCAACAAGAATTAAAACTTATATTTAAATTATTTTAGGAGTGAGTTAGAATGCGTATTAAAAGGGGAGTAACTGCAAGAAAGCGTAAAAAGAGGGTTTTAAAGCTTGCCAAAGGATATTGGGGAAGAAGAAAAAACAATATCAGAAGGGCAAAAGAAACAATTCTGAGGGCACTTGCATACTCATATAGAGATAGAAGACAGAAAAAAAGAAATTTCCGCGCGCTTTGGATTGTGAGGATTAATGCAGCTGTAAGGCCATTTGGCCTTTCATACAGCAAATTTATGGGAGCACTAAAAAAGTCGGGTATTGAGCTCGATAGAAAATCACTTTCAGAACTTGCAATCAGAAATCCTGAAGCCTTTAAATCAGTTGTGGAAGAAGTTTCCGAAGCTTAAAATATAAAATTTTATAACAGATTATATACTATAGGGGTTGACTCATTTGGTCAGCCCTTTTTTTATTCTTTCCTTTATACTCAAATCAATTTATCAAGTGTTTATGTTTTTTGAAGTTTAATCGGGAATAAAATCATTAAAAACCAAGATTCCTGACAGAAAATTTCAGGAATGACAATTAGGTTAATATCAATATGACAAGCCTGAGCAGCACCTTTTATGAAATACCAAAAACTTTAGATTCCGTCCAGAAGCATAACGGAATGACAGGTTTTTAGATGCTTCGCCTTGCGGCTCGAGCATGACAAATTATTTAATAAGAAACTATTTTCTGTCATCCTTGAGTGAAACGAAGGATCTAGAAAATAGCTTTCTTGCATCTTGCATCTTGAACCCCTAACACCTAATCCCTGAAACCTAACCCCTACTGTATCCTGCTCTCTAACCCAAATCATACTCAAGCGGGCATCCATTACACTTCGGACTTTTCTTGCAATGCTCCTTTCCAACTTTAACAATAAGTGCATGAAATTCGTTATAAATATAAGAATTTTTTTCTATTGAATCTAAAATCAGCTCCTGCATTTCTTTATAGTTCGCTTTTTCTGGGATTAAGCCATGCCTGCTTAAAATTCTGTGTGTGTATTTATCGACTACAAAAGCTCTTTTCTCCAAAGCATAAAGAAGAATTGTGTCGGCAGTTTCAGGGCCAATGCCATTTATGCTGAGTAACTCTGTTCTCAAAATTTCTGTTTCTTTGTTTATCATATTTTCTATTTTTGCATCGTAGTTTTCAATAATAAATTTAATGAAGTTTTTTAGCCTTTTTGCTTTAACATTGTGATACCCTGATGGTCGAATAATATTAGAAAGTTCATTAACCGGAATTAAATTCAGTTTTTTTATATCGATTAACTTTTCTTTTTTCAGGTTTATTATTGCCTTTTCCACATTCCTCCATGAAGTATTTTGAGTGAGTATTGCGCCTATTATACATTCAAGTCTGCTATCTGCTGGCCACCAGCCTTGTTGCCCATAATGTTTAAATAGCCTCAGGTAAAAGTCTTTTATTTTTCTTTTAATTTTCATAATAAATCAATCATATCCTGCATAAAAATTGCTTTGTTGACAATTTATTTTAGTAGTGTTTACTCATAGAATTAATGTTATGAAAAAGACTTCTTTGTATGAAACACATAAAAAATCAGGCGGAAAAATGGTGAATTTTGCCGGTTGGATGATGCCTGTGCAATATACAGGAATAAGAAAAGAGCATAAAGCAGTTAGGAGTTGTGCTGGCATATTTGATGTAAGCCATATGGGTGAGCTTGAAGTTACAGGTGAAAAAGCAGCCGTTTTTTGCCAGTGGGTTACGACAAATGATATTGATAAACTAAGAAATGGTAAAGCTCAGTACACGCTTCTTTGCAATGAAAAAGGCGGGGTTGTAGATGATATAATAATATACAAATTTGGGGCTAATCATTTTTTTATATGCGTAAATGCTTCCAATACGGATAAGGCATACGATTGGCTATTGGAAAAATCTAAAGATTTTGATGTTAAAGTGATAAATTCAAGTAACAAGTTTTCCCAACTTGCAGTTCAGGGTCCTAAAGCTATCGAAATTTTAAACATTGTATTTGGAGAAAAATTAAACTTGATTTCGAGGTTTTCTTTTGGAAAACTAAAATTCAGAAATTTTGAAGTTATTGCTGCCAGAACAGGTTATACAGGAGAAGATGGTTTTGAACTTTTTTCCCCATGGAGTGAGGCAGAAACTTTATGGAACAAAATAATTGAAGTGGGAAGTGAATTCGGGCTTTTACCTTGCGGCCTGGGTGCCAGGGATACACTTCGTGTGGAAATGGGATACTCTCTTTACGGCCATGAAATAGATGAGGATATAAGCCCAATTGAGGCCGGTCTCAATAGATATGTAAAGTTTGATAAAGGGGATTTTCTTGGAAGGGATATACTTTTTAATCAGTTTGAAAACGGACTCGGAAGAAAAGTTGTGGGTTTTAAAATGAACGAGAGGGGAATTCCAAGAGAAGGCTATAAACTTTATAATTTTGATGATAATATTGGTTTAGTAACAAGTGGCACATTTTCTCCCAGCCTTGAGATTGGTCTTGGAATTGGCCTAGTAAATTCTAAAAACAGTTTAGATGAGTTTGAAGTTGAGATAAGGGGAGAAAAAAGAGGAGCTTTGGCAACAGGTTTTCCATTTTATAAAAAATAAATATTAATTACAGGAGTGATATTAAATTGGCTGATATACCGGAAGAACTTAAATATACAGAAGAACATGAATGGGCAAGGATTGAGGATGATGTTGTGGTTATTGGTATTACAGATTATGCCCAGGAAGCCCTTGGGGAGATTGTATTTGTTGAACTTCCCTCAGAGGGTGAAGAGCTTGAAATAGGTGATACCTTTGGTGGTGTGGAATCAACAAAGTCTGTTTCAGATCTTTTTTCCCCGATATCAGGTGATATTGTGGAAGTTAATGAACTTCTTGTTGAATCACCCGAGGATATAAATACTGATCCCTATGGTGACGGATGGATCATTAAAATAAGCCCTGATAATAAAGAAGAGCTTGATGAACTTATGGATTCATCTCAGTATGAAAAATTCCTTGAAAGTCAGGAAGAGGTTTAATTAAATATTAACTTTTACAAGCCGGTTTTTTCATATAAACTTTTTATTCAGATTTAAAAATCCTTAAAAAGATTCTCTATTGTAATATTCCTTTTAAATTTCCACTGAGGTGCTATCAGATTGGATAAAAAAAACGGTCTTTATGAAGAAAACGAAAGATTTACCTCGCGCCATATAGGCATATCGAAAAGTGATCTCGGTGAGATGCTTTCAACTATTGGTGTTGGCAAGATTGACAGTTTGATAGAAGAAACTGTACCTTCAGAGATTTTCTTAAATAAAGAACTGCAACTTCCAGAGGCAATGAGTGAGAATCTTTACCTCGATCACATCAGCAAAATCTCAAGGGAAAACGAGATATACAAATCATATATAGGTCTTGGCTACAATGACTGTTTTACACCTTCTGTAATTTTAAGAAACATATTCGAAAATCCCTCCTGGTACACTCAGTACACCCCTTATCAGGCTGAGATCTCCCAAGGGAGGCTTGAAGCACTTCTTAATTTTCAGACGATGGTCTCAGACCTCACAAAAATGGATATTGCTAATGCATCTCTCCTTGATGAGGCAACAGCTGCCGCTGAGGCTATGACAATGTTTCACAGATTGAGGGACAGGGAGAAGACAAAAAACGGTGCAAACAGGTTTTTTGTATCCAAAACATGTTTCCCGCAAACAATCAACCTTATAAGCACGAGGGCTGAGCCCCTTGAGATTGAGGTTGTAGTTGATGACTATGAAAGTGTTTCGCTTGATGAAAGCTTTTTTGGTGCGCTTCTTCAATATCCTGATTCAAATGGCGAAATAAATAACTACGACAGTTTTATAAATAATGCCCATGAGCTTGGTATTCTGGTTGTGATATCAGCCGATCTGCTTAGCCTTTCCATTTTAAGGCCCCCCGGTGAATTTGGAGCTGATGTGGTTGTTGGCAACTCCCAGAGATTTGGAGTGCCAATGGGATATGGTGGTCCACACGCCGCTTTTTTCGCTACAAAGGAAGAATATAAAAGGCATGTGCCTGGAAGGATAATAGGGGTATCAAAAGACAGAAACGGAAATGTCGCATACAGGATGTCGCTTCAGACAAGGGAGCAGCATATAAGAAGGGAAAAAGCCACATCAAACATATGCACAGCTCAGTCACTTCTTGCGATTATGGCTGGAATGTATGCCGTCTATCATGGAAGCAGTGGTTTAATAAAAATTGCAAGACGTGTTCATGAACTAACAAAGATGCTTAATATGAACTTTGCTAATCTTGGCATAAAGCAGATTAATCAATCATTTTTCGACACTCTTTTGCTTGATCTATCGGAAAGTGGCCCTGAGTTTATAGAAAAAATAAGAAAAAGGGCTAAAGCCAAAAGGGTGAATTTCAGGTATTTGAGTAACAACCAAATATCAATTTCACTTGATGAAACCACAACTGAAAAAGATGTAAGGAGGATCACAAAGGTTTTTTATAAATGCCTTGATCTTGAAAGCGACTTTGAGTTTAACTCAATTAAAGACTCCGAGATAATCCCGGAGGATAATTTGAGGAAAAGTAGCTTTTTAGATCACCCTGTTTTTAAAAGCTATCACTCTGAAACATCAATGCTAAGATATATAAAGAGCCTTGAAACCAAAGATCTTTCCCTCACCCATTCCATGATCCCGCTTGGGTCTTGCACAATGAAATTAAATGGTACAACTGAAATGATACCGCTTAGCTGGCCTGAGTTTTCGAGGCTTCATCCTTTTTGCCCTGTAGATCAGGCAAAGGGTTACCACAAAATAATCAACAGACTTGAGAAATACCTTTGTGAGATCACAGGTTTTGATTCTTGTTCACTTCAACCTAATTCCGGTGCACAGGGAGAGTATGCGGGGCTGCTGGTAATAAGAAAGTATTTTCTCGATCGGGAAGAGACTAGTAGAAACGTTGCCCTTGTTCCTTCTTCTGCACATGGCACCAACCCTGCAAGTGCATCCATGGCCGGGATGAAGATTGTGGTTGTGAAGTGTCTTGAGAATGGTGATATAGATATTAATGATCTTAAAGAAAAATGTGAAAAGCACTCCAGCTCCCTTGCAGCTTTAATGGTGACCTATCCTTCAACTCACGGAGTGTTTGAGACAAAAATTACAGATATCTGCCGTATTGTTCACGACCATGGTGGCCAGGTATATATGGATGGTGCAAATCTCAATGCACAGGTTGGTCTTTGTAAACCTTCTTTAATCGGGGCGGATGTTTGCCATATTAACCTTCATAAAACATTTAGTATTCCGCATGGAGGAGGAGGCCCGGGTATGGGCCCAATATGCGTGGCAGGGCATTTATCACCTTACCTTCCAGGCCATCCGATAGTTGAGGAAGCCAACAGGGAAAAATCAAGTATTCTCATATCATCTGCACCATGGGGAAGTGCGAGCATATTATTAATCTCATATGGGTATATAAGGCTTTTAGGGGCAGATGGTGTGAAAGAAGCCACAAAGTACGCAATACTTAATGCCAATTATCTTAAATCCCGTATGGAAGAATATTATACTGTTTTATATGAGGGGCTTAACAATAGGGTTGCCCATGAGTTTATAATAGATTTTCGTTCGTTGAAAAAAGGCACTCATCTTACTGTGGAAGACATAGCAAAGAGGCTTATGGATTATGGTTTTCATGCACCGACAATGTCGTGGCCTGTGCAGGGCACCCTTATGATTGAGCCAACTGAAAGTGAATCCAAAGAAGAGCTCGACAGGTTTTGTGAAGCTATGATAAGGATAAGAAGGGAAATTGATGAAGTTGAGAGTAATAAAGCTTGCATTACAGACAATGTATTGAAAAACTCCCCACACACAGTTGCTGACATTGTAAATGATGATTGGAGGCACCCATATTCAAGGGAAAAGGCATGCTTCCCGCTCGACTATATTAAAAAAAATAAGTTTTGGCCCTCTGTATCAAGAATAGATAATGTTTATGGCGACAAAAATCTTGTTTGCACCTGTCCTTCAGTTGAGGATTATGAAGAAGCCTAAAGCCTATCCATTGGTATCTCTGCAAGGGATTTAGTTTTTTAGATCCCCGATTAAAGCATTAGCAAAAGTACAAAGTGTAGACCTGACCCCCCAACTTCTTGTGACAACGGAATCTGGTTTTTAATCTGTCATACCGCACTCGATGCGGTATCCAGAATTTTGACGAGAATTACTAATAAACTCAGGATTCATTAGATTGCTACAGTACCAAGTTCTAGTTAATAATTAATCTTTCCCACAATCCTGGATTCCAAATTTAATTTGGAATGACAAATTGCTGCCTACTAACCACTTTATCACCCCCATTCTGGCCTTATAACTAAGGAAATTCTTTACAATAGGCTTGAGAGGTAGTTTAAATTTATATTTAGGTTAAGTAACAATTGGCAATTACTTTTACCCCTTCAATGGGGAAGGAAATGTAAGGTATTTATTAATGAAATTTTCTATCTTGTATCCTGAATTCCTTCGACATAGTCTATCCTGAGTTTATCGAAGGACTCAGGACAAGCTTGTATCCTGCCCCCCTGCTCCTTCGAGTGCCTCAGGATAGGCTCAAGCATTCAGGTGTGACAATATAGATTAAATAATTTAGATTCTTCGGCTAAAGCCTCGAGAATGACAAATTATTTAATAAGAAACTATTTTCTGTCATCCTTGAGTGAAACGAAGGATCTAGAAAATAGCTTTCTTGAATTTTGTATCATGTATCCTGCATCAAAAAAAAGGGGACTGTCCACGAAGGTACAGTCCCCTTTTTTTATGCATCCTGATTTTTTTCCTAACTCCTAAAACCTAACCCCCAACACCTTTTTCTATATTTTAATATCTATGTAAACACCTTCTCTTCTTTTTTCTACCCAGTTTTGAAGAAAACTTGAAGATTTTTGTTCATAAATGGTTTGTCTTATTTGTTCCCTGTAACCTCCAAGGGAAGATTCAGATGACTTTTCTTTTTCAATCACTTTAACTATATGATAACCAGAGCTTGTTTGCACCGGATCAGTTATCTCACCAACATCGGTATTCTCAATTGCTGATTCCAGTTCAAACACAAGATCCCCTTTATTGAAGTATCCAAGGTCACCACCTTTTGGTGCAGAAATGGAATCACCTGAGTGCTCCTTTGCAAGTTTTGAAAAATTCTTTCCTGATTTTGCATCGTTAGCTATTTTTAGGGCTTTTTGATATGCATCTTCTTCATCAACTGGTATTAAAATGTGTGCAATTCTTACCTGCGATCCGAATTCTACATCACCGTAGTTCTCCCTGTAATATTCAAGTATCTCATCTTCGGTTACTGCAATTTTTCCCTTCATTTCGGCATCAATCAATCTTCTGGTGAGCATCTGTGTTTTTAATTGCCATTTGAGGTCTTCTTTTGTCATTTTCTGTTTGGCAAGTTCTTCTTCCATTTCTTTATCATCAAAATTGTTTTGTTTTTTTACCTGATCATATAAAATATCAAGTTCCTGATCCGATACTATCACACTTCTTTTGTTGGCTTCCTGGTTTAGTACCTTTTCATCTATCATTCTTTGAAGTACAACCTTTTTGTCTATTTTTTCTGTGGCAAGCCTGTTGGTTTTCTCAATTTCTTGTTCAAGCTCGCTGAGCGTGATTATCTGATCATTTACAACTGCTGCAATTTTATCAACAACCACTTTGGCGTTTAAGCTTTGAGATATTAATAAAAAAGCTGTGAGTAAAAAACAGAATGAAGTTATTTTTTTCATGATTATTGTCCCTCCGAAATTGAAACTTAATCTAACTGAAAAGAGATTAATTATTAAGAACTATTTACTTTTCCTTTAATAATATCATTGATTATTTTTTTTATGTCCTGGTGTTTGTTTTTTGAATTAAGTGCCACTTTATACATTTTAGAAGGTTTAAACATTTTGGCATAGGGCGAGAAATCAAGAAACGTGATTACTGCTTTATCCCTTCCAACATCTATTTTCTCGATAAAAGCCTCTTTTAAAAGAATCTTTAATTCACATATATCCAGTAGATGTTTAAGCGGGGAGGGGATCTTACCAAATCTGTCTTCAAGTTCATTTATTATTTCCATTATCTCATAATTTTTTTGTATTGAAGATATTTTTTTATAATAAAAAAGCCTTTGGGAGCTGCTTTCTATATAATCATCCGGGATGAAAGCATCTTTTTTTGTTTTTATTTCAGGTTCATAATCAAACACAGTGGTTTCATTTTTAATTGAGTTTATCGTGTTTTTTAGAAGCTCTAGATAAAACTCAAGTCCCACATCCCCAATATGGCCCGACTGCTGCTTTCCAAACAAGTTTCCTGCACCCCTTATCTCAAGATCAGAAAGCGCAAGTTTAAAACCCGATCCAAGATCAGTAAGCTCTGAGAGCATCTGAAGCCTTTTTCTTGCATCTGCAGTAAGTGAGTTTAGTGAAGGTATTAAAAAATAAGAGTAAGCCCCTATATCCGATCTTCCAACCCTTCCTTTTAGCTGATACAAGTCTGCCAGTCCGAATGTCTGGGCATCGTTTACGATAATTGTATTGGCATTAGTGATATCAAGCCCTGATTCAACAATAGCTGTTGTAACAAGCAGGTTTACTTCACCTTTAATAAAAGCTTTAAGTGTAGAATTAAGGGTTTTTTCACTCATTCTTCCATGAGTAACTGCCACATTTGCTTCGGGGACTAATTCTTTTAATGATTCTGCTATTTCAAATATTTTTTCAATCCGATTGTGTATAAAAAAGACAGTACCGCCCCTTTCTATTTCATTTAATACTGCTTCCCTTATAACTTTAGGATCAAAATTCTGAACGAATACTTCAACCGGCTGGCGGCCCTCCGGTGCAGTATTTATTAAGCTTATATCCCTAATATCAGTCATTGAAAGTTGAAGGGTTCTTGGAATGGGGGTTGCGCTTAGTGCCAGAACATCCACGCCCGGTTTAATTGATCTCATATGTTCTTTGTGTTTTACTCCAAACTTTTGTTCCTCATCAATAATAACAAGCCCCAGATCTTTAAAGTTTATTTTTTTGCTCAAAAGTTTATGAGTGCCCACAACTATATCAAGTGCACCTTTTTCAAGTTTGTTATGTATTTGTTTCTCTTCCTTTGCCGTTTTAAACCTTGAAAGCATATTGATCTCAACCGGATAATCTTTAAGCCTTTCGATCGAATTTTGGTAATGCTGGTTTGCAAGAAGTGTAGTTGGGGCAAGAAAAGCAACTTGTTTTCCATCCATCGTTGCTTTAAAAGCTGCCCTGAGTGCAACTTCTGTTTTACCAAAACCTACATCCCCGCAGATAAGCCTGTCCATCGGTTTTTCGGTTTCCATATCACTCATCACTTCATCAATTGCTTTTGATTGATCTTCCGTTTCATTATAGGGAAATGAAAGTTCAAACTCATTAAACATCTGATCAGGAGGTGAAAACCTGAAACCCTTTTCTGTCTTTCTTCTTGCATAAAGCTCAAGCAGGTCCCTTGCAATTGTTTCAACAGCTTTTTTTACCTTTTTAAGTGTTTTCTTCCAGCTGTCGGTCCCTAGTTTTTCTACAGAAGGTTTTTTGGAATCCCCAATATACCTTTGAATAAGTTTTAGTTTTTCAACTGGAACAAATATCTTGTCTTTCCCTTTATACTCACACTCTATAAAATCCCCTTCACTCCCTTTAAAATCTAGCCTTATAAGCCCGTTAAATTTCCCGATTCCAAACTCTTTGTGAACAATATAGTCGCCGGGTTTTAGTTCACTGAAAGAAGTAATGAATGCTGATGGAATATCGTTGAAATTTTTACTGGTATGGGTCTTTCGGTCTTTTTTCTCGGCAATCTCATTTTCAGTGATAGCTGCGATTTTTAGTTCCGGGATAATAAAACCATCTGATAATGGTGAAACAATAATATTTATATCGTTTAGATTGTATTCACTAAGTATGTTTGTGAGTTTTTCTTTTTCACCCTTCGAGTAGGAGTAAAGGGTCAGATTGTAGTTTTCGTTTTTGAGATCTTCTATTTTTTTTACAAGTGATTTTACAGACCCCCTTTTAATATCAATTTTTTTTGTGTCTAAATTAATTGAGTCTTTTGTTGTAGTAATACTGTTAATATTGATTTTTGTATTGCATGAAATTTTTTCAATAAGGGTTTTTGAAGAGATATAATAAGAATCAAAATCACAAAGCACCTTGTTTAATATTCCGGGTAGCCCGGATATTTTATCAAAGTCTTCTTCTAGCAATTCAATATGTGATGCAGGTTCAAACCCGCAATCAAAAATGATTACCGGATCGTTAAAATAGTTGAGAATAGTTGCAGGGTTTTTATAAAAGTAAGGTATTAGCCACTCAGTTTCATTAAAATTTATTTCCCCACTTGCAAAGTCTAAGAGGGAATCTCTTTCACTTGAGGTAAGGCCAATTTCAGTTGCTTTTTCTTTTATATTTTCAAGTGCAAAACCTAGTGTTTTCTCTTCAAAAATGATAAAGCTTGAAGGGTGTATTTTTGCAAAATCAATCTTTTCAACTGATTTTTGATTTGAAGGGTTAAATTTTCTTATAGAGCTTATAGTGTCGCCAAAAAACTCCACTCTAAATGGAAAGTCGTATCCCGGAGAAAAAATATCCACTATCGAACCTCTAATGCTTATCTCAGAGAGTCTTTCAACAAAGTCAGTCTGTTCGTAGCCAATCTTTAGGAGCCATTGCAGCAGTTTGTCTCTGTCTAATTCCTCATCTTTTTTTATTGTAATAAATGAGTTTTGGAATATTTCGGGTGGGGTAATAACTTCAAATAATGATGATATGTCAGCACAAATTATTTCTGACTCAGATGATCTTATTATGCCATCAACCCTTTTTGATTCATCGTATTTCTTTTTATCGAAAAGCGATCTGCTTTTCTTTAGGTTTTTGGAAATAATTGCAGGTATGTTGCGCCCTATGATAGCTTGTAAATTTTCTCTGTGAAAATTTACATTTTTTTCATCATCCGAGATGTATATTATTTTTTTTTCATTTAATATCTCGGATATTAATGCAGTTATAAAGTATTTGGAGCCTCCTTTGAGGCCGGAAAGAAAAAGGTTTTTGTTTGTTGATTCTAAAGCAGATTCCAGACGGTCTGACAGGGTGGTTGATGCCAGGGATCTAAAATTAAAGTTTGTTTTATTTCCACTCACTTTTATTGATCTTAATTGTTTTTCTTAAGCTCATTTATAATCAGCTCACCCATCTCTCTACAGCCAACTTTGGTCTTTCCCTCTTCATAAATATCGGCGGTACGAAAACCTTTATCCAAGACAGTTTTGATTGAATTTTCAATCTCTAAAGAAATACCATCCAGATTAAAGCTGTATTTAAGCATCATAGCCGTTGATAAAACAGAAGCTATAGGGTTTGCAATGTCTTTTCCGGCAATGTCGGGAGCGCTTCCATGCACTGGCTCATAAATTGCGCCTTTATCCCCAATGCTTGCTGAGGGAAGCATTCCAAGTGAACCGGTAAGTTGAGCTGCTTCATCGCTTATAATATCCCCAAACATATTGCCTGCAAGCATTACATCAAAGCTGCGGGGCCTTCTTATAAGTTGCATAGCTGCGTTGTCCACATAAAGATGTTCAAGCTCAATATCCTGATAGTTTTCTTTCCAAACTCTTGTAACGGTGTCTCTCCACAAAACCATACTTTCAAGCACGTTTGATTTATCAATCGAGGTTACTTTCTTGTTTCGTTTTCCGGCAATTTCAAAAGCCATTTTTGCCACTCTTTCTATTTCTGATGTTTTGTAATGAAGTGTGTTAACACCTTTTTGTTCTCCGTCATCAAGGTTATCAATTCCCCTCGGGGTTCCAAAATATATGCCACCTGTAAGTTCCCTTACAACCATAATGTCCACGTTTTCTACAATCTCTTTTTTTAAAGTTGATGCGTCAACAAGTGCAGGATAAACAACTGCGGGGCGAAGATTGGCATAAGTGTCAAGCTGTTTTCTAAGTTCCAAAAGCCCGCTTTCAGGTTTGATTTCATGTTTCAAATTTTCCCATTTTGTCCCACCAACTGCTCCAAGAAGCACGGCATCCGAGTTTTTAGCCTTTTCAATTACGTCTTTTGTAACAGGCACTCCATGCTCATCAATTGAGCTCCCACCAAAAAGTGCGTTTTCAGTTTCAATTTCAATACCTTTTTCTTCTGCTAAGAGCTCAAGTATTTTCACACTTACTTCTGTTACTTCAGTTCCAATCCCGTCTCCGGGTAATACTAATATCTTTGCCACTTCTAAAACTCCTTTTATAATTTTAAGCCCACTATATTAACCGGAATAATTATAATTTCAGTGGATTTTAGATTCAGATTATCTAAGATAATCTCTTTATGGAAAAAAAGAGTAATAAGAAGAAAACCCCGGTTTCAAAAACCAGCACATCTGAAGTTTCTAATGGACCAGCCAACATTAATTATAGTAAAAACAAATTGGATTATTTAAATAGTAGATGGGTACTGAGTGCCATTATATTTGTTGTTTCATTTCTGGTTTATGCACCATCACTAGAAAATGATTTTGTTTGGGACGATGTGATAGTAATAAAGAAGCAGTACTATAATTTTGAGAATACAAAGTTCAGTAACAATATTATTCCAAAGGCAAGAAAAAATAGAAAAGCGAGCTATTATCGTCCGGTAATATTTTATTCAATAGTTATGGATTATAAGGTATGGGGAGATAATCCTCTTGGTTATCATCTTACCAACAATCTTCTTTTCTCTCTTTCTTCACTTCTGTTTTTCTTTCTTATCCTGCTGATTCTAAAAGAGTTTCATATTGGGAGTAAAGAGTATATAGCCGCATTGGCTGCTCTCATATATATAGTGCATCCAATGCATGTGGAATCAGTGTCATGGATATCAGGTAGAAGTGATGTAATCTGCACGCTTTTTTTCCTTGCAGCCTTTGTATTTCATATACTTTGCTATAGAAGCATACTTTTCTTGCCACTTACAATTTTAATGCTCCTTCTATCATTTTTATCAAAAGAGCTGGCTGTGGCATTTCCGTTTTTAGTGCTGGGTTTTGACCTTCTAAAATCCAAGAAAATAAGATTAAAGAATATTTATATATCACTAATATATTTTGTGATACTCGCACTTTATCTTTTTGTAAGGGCAAGGGGCGTACTTAATATTCCGGATTTGTCTACAAAGACAATTGGAAAATCCCTTAGTGAATCAGCAGAATTAATTCACTACTTTAAGGCATTTGTTGTGATGCTCAATACCTACCTTTTTTATATTATAAAACTTGTTTTTCCTTTTAAATTCAATGCCTTAATCACTGAAGTACCAAAAGAAGTTTACTATACAGTTTTTTCCATTGTAACTTTGACAGCTATTTCAATTTGGGCATTTATTTCAATCAAATTTAAAACTGGTTTAAAGGCTCTTTGCATATTCTGGGTTTTAATAACACTTGGCCCCTCTGTTCTTGTAGCTATTTTTAAGGTTGCCACAACACCACTTGCCGAGAGATATTTATTCCTTCCGATCTGCGGCTTTTCCCTTCTCATTTCATACACTGTTTGGCCTTATTTCAAGAGAACAAAAACAAAGAATACAGCCTTAATTGTATTTTCGATTCTTTGTGTTGTTTTACTGTTTTTTAATATACAACGCCAATTTGTATGGCAAGACAGGGTAACGTTTTGGGATGATATATCCACAAAATCTGATAACAGTACTGTGGCAAAAATAAATCAGGGAATGGCACTTATTGAAGGAAAGAAAGTGGATGAAGGTTTAAAGATTCTTGAATCTGTTTTTGAATCTGAAAACAATGCCCCTAATTCCATTAAATCTATTGCTTCAAATAATATTGGTATAGCTTATCTCAACAAGCAAAAACCCCAGATTGCAAGGAAATGGTTTTTAAGAGGAGTAAAATATAATCCAAAATTTCACAAGTCGTACTTTCATTTGGCATTAATTGATTTCTCTTATGCTAATAGAACAAATTCCATTGAGCAATATAAAAAAGCAGAAGAAAATCTACAAAAAGCGATAAAAGCAAATAGTCGTTATGCCAGGGCTTATTATCTTCTTGCAAGAATATATATCGCATACGATCAACCTGAGCAGGCAAAGGAATACGCCCAAAAGGCCCTAAATTTTGGTCTGGTTAAACCCCTGGATGAGAAGGCCCAAAAGATAGTTGATGAAAATTAGGTTTTAGGTGTTGGGTATTAAGGGTTAGGGGTTAGTTATTAGTAGTTGATGGATAGTATTTATGTAGATAAGGTTTAGACCACAAAATTAGTAAGCTTTCCAATTCCCTCAATCTCCACATCCACCCTGTCACCTTTTTTCATTGGGCTTATTCCCGAAGGTGTTCCGGTGGCAATTATATCTCCGGGATGAAGGGTCATAACCTTTGATATAAAACTCACAAGTTTAGGCACTTTAAATATAAGGTTTGATGTATTGGAGTTTTGCTTGATTTCTCCATTGAGTGTGGTCTTTATAATAAGGTTCTCAGGGTCTGCTTCTGTCTCAATAAAAGGGCCAATAGGGGCAAACGTGTCAAAACCTTTTCCCCTTGTAAACTGAATGTCTTTTGCCTGAAGGTCCCTCGCTGTTACATCATTAATACACGTATATCCGAAAATAAAATTTAAAGCTTCATCTTCCTCAACCATTCTCGCAACCTTTCCTATTACCACTGCAAGTTCTCCTTCATAATCAACCCTCTCCGACATATGGCCGGGATATATGATATTTTCATTATGGGCAATAACAGTAGTATTGGGCTTCATAAAAAGCATAGGGTCTTCGGGCGGGGTTTTTTTCATCTCTTCTGCATGGTCCCTGTAATTTAAACCCACTGCTATAAGTTTTGTTGGAAGGCATGGCGTAAGTATTTTAATACCGTTTAGTTCATAAGAATTCTTCGTTACTTCATAATCAGAAAATATGTTGCCTTTTATTTCATGCACTTCACCATCTTTATATTCCCCAAATACATGCTCATTATTATTGTTTATAAATCTTAAAAATTTCATTTTGCCACCTTTTTATTAGTAATCTACTTTTTTTAAAAAAAGTCCGTACGGAGGAGCTGAAATAACATGTTTGTTTTTCTCCCCTTTTTTCATGATTCCTTTGAATTCAGCAGGTGTTAATTTTTCTTTTCCCACCTGCACAAGTGTACCAATGATTATTCTTACCATTCTTTTAAGAAAACCGTTAGCTTCAATCTCAAATTCAATTATTCCTTTTCTGGTTTTTTTTATATTGATTTTAATAACTGTTCTCACTGCGCTTTTCACTTCAGCATCTGCAGCCGCAAAAACAGAAAAATCATGTTCACCAACGAGGTTCATTGAAGCCTCTTTCATCAGTTTCATATTGAGTTTAATTGGAATGTGCCACACCCTGCCATAGAGTATTGCAGATGGGTAAGAGCGGTTAAGAATGTTGTATTGATATATTTTGCTTCGGCAGCTAAACTGGGCATGAAAATCTTCATTCATTTCTTTTACTCGCGAGATTGATATATCATCCGGAAGCATTGAGTTTAATGCCTTTTGAATCTTAGCTGTTTCAAGATGTGTTGCAGTTTTAAAATTTGCTACCTGCTCGAGTGCATGCACGCCTGAATCAGTTCTGCCCGATCCACATATTTTTATATTTTCACCAGTAATTTGGGAAAGGCATTTTTCAATTGTTTGTTGCACAGTCGGAAAGCCGGGCTGGGTCTGCCAACCTTTGTAATTTGTGCCGTCGTATTCGATTATAAGTTTTATATTTTTCAATTTTTTTTCTGCTCAATTACTTTTTATGACTCACTCTTCCCAAACTTTATCCTCGGATCAAGGTAAACGTATAGAAAATCAACAATAAGGTTTGCAAACACAAGTATGATTGTATATACAATGGTAATTCCAAGCACCACAGAATAGTCTCTGTTGGAAACGGCAAGTACAAAAAAGCGTCCAATTCCCGGGATTGCAAATATATGTTCTACAACAAATGATCCTGTTACCAAATATGCACTAATTGGGCCCAGCACAGTAACCACAGGAATTAGCGCATTTCTTAAAATGTGTTTTGTGAGAATTCTAATTCTTCCTACCCCTTTAGACTTTGCAGTCCTTATATAAAGCTCCCCTGATATATCGAGCATATTTGATCTTACAAGTCTTGATATATATGCAAACGGCGCAAGGCTGAGTGTGAGGGCAGGAAGCACTATGTGCTGCGGCTCTCCCCAAAGTGCAGCTGGAAAGATGCGCCACTTTACTGAAAAAAAGTAAATAAGTGCAGCCCCTATTACAAAGCTTGGAAGTGATATTAAGGATGTGGAAAATACTACTGAGCTAAGATCATAAACCGTTCTTGGCATTGATGCGGAAATCACTCCTGCAATGATCCCGAAAAAAAGTGCAATGAGAAGTGCTATTACTCCAAGTTCTAAAGATATTGGAAGGGTTTCCTTTATTATGTCATTTGCTGATCTATCTATATATCTGTATGAAGGTCCGAAGTCGCCTTTAATAAGGTTTCCCATATAGATCGCATATTGATTTAAAAGAGGTTTATCAAAACCATATTTTTTTTCAATGTTTTCAAGTATCTGCGGGGGAATTCTTTTTTCTGTGTCAAATGGGCCACCTGGAAGTACCCTTAACAGAAAGAACGTGGCACTTGCCACAATAAAGATGACTGCGATTCCTGTTAGGATTCTTGAGAGAATAAAACTTAGCATGAGTTTACAATATAGGGGTCAAGTCTCAACATTGTCATTTATTTGTCATTCCAGCGAAAGCTGGAATCCAGGATTCAGAGAAGGTTTTCATATAAATCCCTCCAACCATTATTTTTACTCTCAATCAAATCTACTTTCCATTTTCTTTTCCAAGCTTTGAGAGCTTTTTCTCTTTCAATTGCAGAATTTATATCATTATATACTTCATAGTAAACAAGGTTATGAAATTTATATTTCTTAGTGAATCCATCTACTAAATCATTCTTGTGTTGGTAAACTCTTTTTATCAAATCATTTGTAACGCCTATATAAATAGTGCCGTTCTTTTTACTTGCCATAATATAAATTATAGAATTGTTTCATACTTCTTTGTCGTTATCCTGGATTCCAAATCAAGTTTGGAATGACCCCTTTTGTCATACCTGAATGTTGGAGCCTGTCCTGAGCTTGTCGAAGGGTCAGGTATCTAAATCTTTTAATACTAGATTCCGTGCAGGTGCATCACGGAATGACACGTGGTGGATTAGATTCCCTTCAAATGACAGAAAAAAAGAAAACTTTAACCCTCTTTTCTTATAATAAAGGTTTTCTTTGAAACATTCCCACCCGCATCTTTTGCAATCAAATTAAATGTGTTTATTCCTTCTTCCAGTTTGAGTGAAAAAGATAGTGGTATGTTAGATGAGTCGGGAGTAAAAAGTTTTACTTTATCTGTGGATCTATAAACAGAAATATTTTTTAACATATCATCATCCGAAACATAACCTTTGATTGTAATATCGGAGTTTGATGTCGATAGTGGAAGTGAATCAAAGTATATTTTTGGAGGGTTGTTGAACACAAGCTGCATGGGCGATAATTTCTTTGCCCCTTTACCTTTAAGCTCAACTGCATCACTTTTAACCCAACCGGTTATATCATCTGATTTAATTTTTATCCAGTTGCCAATCATTCCAACGGCGGAGTAAACTGAATTTTTAGAAGCGCTTGCAATATGAGAAAAATCATCAGAGGTTGAACCATATACAGCTGCTTTATCTTTTAATATAAGTGCCTGTTTTTGTTTGAGCTCAATGTAACTGCTATTGATATTCGGATTTTCAATTGATAGCTCGGCTGTTCTTATTTCCCTTACGGTTTCATCAAGTATCTGCAATTCAAGATCAAGCTTATTTATTTGTTTATTCACCCTAAACTTAAACGGCATATCTTTTACTTCACCAGGCATAAACTCAGTAAATTCAAATCTTCCATCTTCAAGAAAAATATCGTCACCCGAAAGGTTTTTTATAGAGACAACAGTTTTTTCAGAGCTCCCGTTGCCACTATTTTTTAATCTGACATTAAGGACAACAGTCTCATCCTCATTTAAAATGCTGTCGGAATTACCATTACTTTCATGTCTGCCATCATCCACAATCTCATAGTTGTAAGAAAACACGGCCCTGTTTTTTTCAATTGTTTTAATTTTAAAATTGTGGTCCGGGATGCTGTTGTCTACAGAGTCGGAGAAAACAAGGTCAACTATATCTTCTCTTGTCTCAAGCCACTTTGGTATTTCAAAGTTAAGTGTCCACGATTTTATTTCTCCGGGCAGTAGCTTTCCAAATATTAGTTCATTTCCCTTATATACAGGATTTTCAGAGTCTATCACAGCTTTTAACCTGTATATTGGGCTATTACCTGTATTTTTTACATCCACTTTTAATAGTTCTGTTTTCCCGGCATTAAAAAGTGCGGGTGAAGAAGAAGGTGTTGACACCGAAATTTTAGGGCTTTGGCTTTTCCCATCTGACCAGTCAATACCAATATCACTTAACTTTCTTACGATTTTTTCATCTTCTTTATTTGAAAGCTTTTCAATTGCGGCCCTGCTTTCCAAAAGGTTTTCATTTCTCTTCTTCTTGCTCGAAGAAAGAATAAGGTCTTTGGCAAGCTTTATGTAAAAGTCGTTATCAAGCCGCTCGAGCCTTTCGTCTTTTGTTAATGCTTCTTCCGGTTTTGGCTCTTCAGCCTCTTCGTTGCTGTTATTGTCTTCCAGAATGTATCTTAAGGTGAAATCTGATTTGCCGGGTTTTTTTGCATCACCCTTTTCAGGATCATCCTTAATAGGTGCATATATTATTTTGTCTTTATTTATTATTGATGGAGTGAGGCTTATGTCGGGTGTGATACCAATATCCTGTATTGAAATATCTCCAGGTGTAAGATAATCGGCAATTGTGAGTTTTAGTGCAGAACCATCATCAAGATCAAACACCTGCTGCACTGAGCCTTTTCCAAAAGTCCTCTCCCCTACGATTATTCCCCTGTTGTTATTCTTGAGTGCACCTGCAACAATCTCTGAAGCACTTGCACTTCCGGAATTTACAAGCACCACAACCTGCCCTTCGTATTCGGGAATTTTATATCTTGCCTTGTAGCTTTTTTTGGAATCACCAACTTTCGTTGTAACAACAGTGCCAGATTTTAAAAACAGATCTGATACTTTTTCTGCCTGGTCAAGGAGCCCGCCGGGGTTTCCTCTTAGATCAAGTATTATTCCTTCGGTGGAAGGCCTGCTTTGAATTTCATTGATGAGGCTGCTGAGTGTATTGCGCTGAAAATCCCTTATTCGCAGATAAAGGATATTGCTGCTAAGATCAAATGCCTCAACGCTTTCAATCTTTATTATATCCCTTGTAATTGCAAACTCTTTTGGCGCATTAAAGTTTTCCCTTGTTACAAATATATTTACCTTTGTGCCCTTTTTTCCCCTGAGCTTTCCCACAGCTTCAATGAGGCTCATGTTAATAGTTGACTCGCTTTCTATCTGCACAATCCTGTCATTTGATTTTATTCCTGCCGTGTAGGCCGGGGTGCCTTCAATTGGTGATATAACTGTAAGTTGGCCATCTCTAATACCAATCACAATCCCAAGCCCACCGAAGCTTCCTTCAGTCTCGATCATGAATTCTTTATAGACCTCTGGCGTGATTACAGCTGAATGTGGATCAAGGGTTTTTAGTATTTTGTCTGTTACTGCATACTTCACCTTATCAAAGTCAATATCTTCAGGATCAACATTTTCATATATAAAGGTGAATATTTCTTTAAAAGTATTTACTACATCATCTGTGCTCTTAACTTTCAAATTCTTATACTCTTTTATATTTTCTTTTACCTGCAAAGTGAAATTTTTCGGGCTTTCTTTGTCTTTGAAGCTTACGAGCACATCATCAATTGCTATCTCAAGATTGTTGAGCCCGTCTAAAAGCATCTTCTCAGGGTCGATCTTGTCTTTATTCACATAGTATTTGTTTGTGTACTTCAGGATTGTATCCAGAAATTCAAGATCTGGCCCACTTGTATTTTGTTGAAGGTGCCCTGGCCTTGCTGCTATAAAAAATGAGAGTACCAGTATAAACAGCAAGAAAAACGGAGTGTAGTTGTTGTTAAATATCCCAAAAAATTTTTTCAAATTTCCCTCTTGTTTTCTTTTTTAATTAAATAGACAGAATAAATTATCAATCTAATATATCTAATATATTCTTAAAATTATACCAAAAAATGAAAGCCTTTCACCCTGTATAGCAAATAGGGTAAGATTGTGCAATCTTTATCTATTAATTAATTTGCAGCATTACAGACAATTAGAGCGGATATTTTTTAGGCATATTCACTGCTATTTTATATTTTTTGTTTAATTGGCAAAATTTGCGATATTTAGCTTGACACTAAATAATTTCTATGATTTAATTAATCTAAATTTTATATGCCTGCACACCACTATAAAATTCTTTAAAGCATTGATTATTAGGTGCAACATTTTAAAATTTAGCATTTACAACAAGGAAGTATGTAAATAAAATTAATTGCAACTTTTATGTTGAAAAATTATTTTTAATGCGTTAAAATTATTGAAGTTTGTTCTATAACTATAATTATGGCTTTAGAATTTAAAACAACATGCAAAATCAAAGGAGGATATTAAAATATGTTTAAATTAGAAAAAAGGAGGATAAGTAATATGTTTTCAAGGAATTATTTAAGTCTTTTATTACTGCTCGCATTGTTTCTAGTACCATCCGTTTCAATGTCGCAGGTAGTTGCGCCTTCCGGTAAGACAATGGAAGCGTCAAGTCAGTTGGTGCTATGGTATGATTCATTTAACAATAGTTCATACGTGCAGATAACCAACACAAATGAT
>JAJCZR010000069.1 GCA_029262295.1 Deltaproteobacteria bacterium
TTGGTTAATACAAAAGTATGTATCTTTTTAAAAGATTTTGTTGATTTGTTAATTTGGGATATAATTCTTGTTTAATTACGGTTATTTACAATAGAAATAAAGTACAATGAAAAAGTTTATATTTATAGTAATATTTTTTAGACAGTTCTTGCCGCTCTTAGAAATTATATATCAGCTTTGAGGAGGTACATATATGAGGAATATAATAATTTTGATTCTTTTGATTTTATTTGTTTTTTTTGGTGGTACTTACCTATTATATCAATGGAATCCGCGAAGTTATGCATTTTTCTGGCCACGTATATTTGCTCATGTTCATCCAGTTGTTCCCGGTGCACCTATTTGTGTTCCAAAGGATTTAGTAAAGGCCGGAAACTCAGACTTCCATGATTCATGGGCAACACCTGCATCTGATCATGCAACTCAACATATTGAATGGCTGGGCAAGTGTGTGAGTGAAGAAGCAGCGGCACGTGCTCAAGACACTTTCGATGATGGTCTTCGCTCGATTGTTTTTGGAGCTGGTGGGCAATGGCAACCAAATTCAAAGTTTCAACTTAAAATACTTGTTAATACAGCATATAGTTCTCATAAAAAATGGTTTAAAAATGGGAATATATCTCTTGCTGTGTTTGCCGATTGGAACAATAATAATAAATTTCAGGCTGCCGAACTAATTCATAGCTGGGTAGGTAATCCTCCATTTAATTTTAGTCCCTTAAGCCCTGATTACACTCTTTTAACTACACCGCAAATAACTGTGCCTGCCAATTATGTAGCTCCAGGGGCGCAACCTAAATTTAGATTACGCCTTGTTTATGTAAATGGGAACGCTGCTGATGTAAATCCGGGCGGAATTAATACTTTTGGTGAAGTTGAAGATTATGGAAATGAGCCGGTAATTGAGAATTGAAGATACTTATGCTTTTTTAGAAAAAGTAATATGAATAAACATGAGAAAATAAATTACGTGGAGTTTCCGGCAAAAGACCTGGAAGCGGCCAAAACTTTCTTCAGCCTTGTTTTCGGTTGGACTTTTACTGATTATGGCGATGAATACACTGCTTTTTCTGACGAAGGATTAGATGGCGGTTTTTACATATCAACATTAACTTCTTCTACAGCTAATGGAAGTACTCTTATTGTCTTTTATAGTAATGACCTCGAGGGAACACAATCAAAAATAGAAAAAGCAGGTGGTTCTATAACTAAACCAACATTTTATTTTCCGGGCGGTCGCCGCTTTCACTTTACCGATCCAAATGGAAATGAATATGCAGTTTGGTCTGATAATTAGTTCTAGGAATTATTTGACTGTCGATTCAGCAATGATATATTGAAATAATCTATAATATATTAATAAACTTAATATTGTGTTTTGAAGGAAAATTTATTTGCCTAAAGAAATTAAAAGATCCATTCTTCTTGTACTCCTTTCAATATTTATTGGGGGAGTAGATCTTTTACTTCAATTTGTTGGGATTACAAAACAAAATACAGAATATGGTTCGCCAACAGATTTTTTTGTTCACTTACTGATTGTTGTAGTTCTATTAATTTTAATAGCTAAAGGGAAGAATTGGGCTAGATGGATTTTTATAGTATTGATTGTATTATCGATTTTCCCAGTAATCGCAAATGTATTTCTAGTTGAATTTAAATCAGATGTTGTTGGTGCAATATTAAGTTTAATTCAGGCAACACTTTATTTACTTGCGGTTATTCTATTGTTACAAAAACCAGCTGTTGAATGGTTTAAAAAATAAAATAGTCTCAGTATTTTTGTACTAATGCATATCAAATAATGAAATGAATAAATTTAAATTAATTTTGGCAATTACTGTTTTCTTTGCCACAACAAGTGTTGCACAAGGCCCTGTTACTAAAGAGAAATGGAGTGAGGGAATGCGTACCTTGTTGCCGGTTCTATTATGTGAAGAATCCTCTTTTTTCAGGGAATGTTTTGATGTGACTGCTGAGAAATGTGAAGAGGTTGCATTGTCGACAACCAGAGTGTGCCTCGAGGATATTAAAGAAGAACTTCCTCCGATTTTTGAATCACGTGCTGTTGGTGAAGAATGGGGTAGTAAAGTTGGTATATGTGCCGGTACAGCTTATGAAGTAGCTCTTCTAAAAAAGAAACTCGATAAACCTAAATGCTATGATCCTTCTGCTTGGCGGTAGAATAATAAGATGTGATTAATAGTTTATTGATCTATTAATGCAACTTATCCGAGATTTAAAAACATTATAAAATTCAATTCCATCAATTTTTGCATTTTTAGTTATAATAATTTAAATGAAGATAGAATCTGTAAGAATTGAAAATTTTAGGTCATTTAATGACGAAACAATTAATTTTGATAACTATTCCTGTTTTGTTGGTGCAAATGGTGCTGGAAAATCCACAGTACTATATGCATTGAATGTTTTTTTTAGGCAATTTAAAGATAGTCAAACAGATTTAAATAAATTGGTTGAAAGTGATTTTCATCACAGAGATACATCTAAAGATATAAAAATTACAGTTACATTTTCGGATATTAACAATGATGCAAAAAACGATTTTTCTCATTACGTAAGACAAGGGAAATTAATTATTTCTGCAATAGCAAAGTTTGATTCTGAAACTGGGAATGCACAGGTAAAACAGTATGGAAGTAGATTAGGATTTAAAGACTTTGTCATATATTTCGAAAAAGATAAATCAGGATCCAGTGCAAATGATTTAAAGGAGATTTACAAAAAAATTAAAGGAAATTATCCTGATCTTCCCGCAGTTTCTACTAAATCAGCTATGTCTAGTGCGTTACGTGAATATGAAGCATCTAATTCAGATAGATGTTCTTTAATTCAAAGCGAAGATCAGTTTTATGGCATTTCAAAAGGAACTAATCTTCTTGCAAAATATGTTCAATGGGTTTTTGTGTCAGGTTCTAAAGATGTGACTGAGGAGAGTGAAGAATCTAAAACGTCTGCTTTGGGGCAATTGTTAGCAAGAACAGTCCGTTCTAAAGTTAACTTTTCTGATAAAATTTCTAAATTACAGAAACAAACAAAATTAGAATATCAGAATTTATTAGACGAAGAGCAATCAACTTTAAATGATATTTCTAAATCATTAGAGTCTCGATTAGCTTCATGGGCTCATCCCGAGATTAGTGCTGAGGTGAAATGGAAACAAGACCCAGATAAAACTATTAAAATAGATGAACCATGGGCATATATAAGAATTGGTGAAAGGGGATTCGAAGCGGATTTAGCAAGATTTGGACATGGACTTCAAAGATCGTATATGCTCGCATTGCTTCAAGAATTATCTCTTATAGATGATGAAACTGCTCCTACTTTGATCATGGGGATTGAAGAACCTGAGTTATATCAGCATCCTCCTCAAGCAAGATATTTGTCTGAAACCCTACTGGAACTATCTGAAAAAGATTCGCAGTTAATTCTTTGTACACATAATCCTTTGTTTATTCCTGGAGATAATTTCGATAAAGTAAGAATTGTTCGAGAACAAGAAAACCCTAATTGCACTACTGTATCTCAATTACTATATGAAGATTTAGCAAAGAAATTAGAAGAAATTGGAGAAAATCTTCTCAAAGAAACTGGAATTATTGCAAAACTGTATCCATCACTAAATCCTGTAATTAATGAGATGTTTTTTTGTAAAAGGCTTGTTTTAGTTGAAGGGCAAGAAGATCTATCCTTTCTTACATCATCTTTGATGTTAAACAATAAGATTTCGGATTTTAGGAAATATGGTTGTCATATTGTCCCGGTAAATGGTAAGAGTAACTTAAAAAGACCTCTTGCAATTGCAAATCTTTTGGAAATTCCAACTTTTGTAGTTTTTGATGCTGATACTGATCTAGATGAGCCTTCTGTTATTGTTAAACATAAAAAAGACAATAAAGCAATTCTAGCATTACAAGGACATATTGATGAAAATAATTGGCCTGATTCAAATATAATTAAAGACAACTTGTTTTCTTGGAAAACAAATATTTGCAATGAAATTAAATCTGAAGTAGCGGAAGATTGGTCTAGATATCAACAAGAAGCTGAAGATTATTATGGAAATCCCGGTGGATTAAATAAAAATCCTTTAGCAATTGCTAAAATTCTTGAAAAAGCTTGGTCTGAGGGTAATAAATCTGATTTGTTAAACACCCTAGTAGATAAAATAATAAGTTTTGCAGCAAAAAATTAAGAAGAATACATAAATTTTTTTATTAATGCTTAAATAGTAAATCTAGTTTTACTCCACTCATCAGTTTCAAAATCAAACCATTTTTTAAAATATTTTTCATTCCAGTAAAGGACTATTTCAGTAACATATTTTAAGTTTTTGATAAATTGCCGGAGTATAACTCCCCTAATTATGTTAAATTGAAGGAATTATACTCCCTCAATTTGTATTAATTGCGGGAATTGAGTTCCCCTAATTTAGCTTATTTGCAGGAATTGATGTGAAAAGTAGCAAAAATTAGTAATATTTGCTACTAATTGTACGAATAAGTAACTTCTATTTCATTCCACTCATCAGTTTCAAAATCAAACCATTTATTAATGTTTTCTCCATTCCAATTCAACACTATTTTTTTAGATTCGATCGGTAATGAAACTACATCCGGCCAGAAGGTGCCAAAGTTCTTTCCACCTGGGTTGCGGACACTATTATAGACAATACCGTTGCTATCTTCTTCATTTCTAAGTTTTAGTCCTAGCCTCTGACTTTCAATATATGAATCAGGATCATGAATATGCTTCCAATTTCCTTTTCTTATATCATGAAGTTTTGAATCAATTTTCCCGATTAAAGTTTTTTCAGTTGTTTTTAAAGGTTCTTCATTAGTTTGTGCATAAAACTTTTCTCTGTGATATACAACTTCAAGAAGAGCTGTTGTAAAACCATTTGCAGCATAATAAATTCCAAAATTTCCATTACTAAATCTTGATTCATTTGCGTAGGCAAAAGGAGCCATTACGTAAGATGCTCCGTTGCCATGAACCCTTCTTTCCGGATGTATATTGGATATTTGTCCTAGTTCTTCACGGACTCTCGGATTGGTAAGCATTTCAAGTTCAATCAAAGCATCCCAGTCTTCACTGGGGGCAACTCTTTCAAAAAGGTCAATTGGGGGATATCTGGTTGAGACTATACGGTAAGTTTTATTCCATCTAACCCTGGATATTGGAGGAAGTTTCACCATGCGCCTCTGGCCGCATCAAGATGGTGCCTGACTTTTGCAAGATCCATAATTTCTCCTGCAAGCATTCTTTCTTTTGCACTTTCACCACCAAAAGCTTTGTTCGGTTTATTAACCCAATCATCTGCCCTTTCGGAATTCGTGAATAGTATTTGAAGAGCTTTGTATATGCCCAATATGTAACTCATACGTGTAGTAGTATCATGTGAAACATTGGCAACTTTTCCTTTCTTCCAGTTATAAAAAGTCTGTCGTGATGGCTGGCCCAAAATAACCAACATTTCGTTATTCTTGAAACCCCAGTTTTCAAAAATGTTAAATACCGCTCTTAAACCAGCATTGAGCTGATCTTTATTGAAATCAATTTTTCTAGCTGTATTCTTCATATCGATTTTATCCTTTCTGTATATATTGATACTAAATATGAAAGATAGTATAAATATATACTATTGTGTTATTTCAAGTCAAGTATTTATTGGTGAAATGTTTTAAACCTGTAAAATACTTTTATGAACTTTAAAAAGTTATCTAATACGGGTTTGGAAATTCCTGAGATTGGTCTTGGGACATGGAACTACAAGGGTGGGGTGGAGCCTCTTAAAGCCGGAATAGAGCAGAGGGCAACTCTGATTGATACTGCCGAAGGTTATTACACTGAGGATTTAGTTGGCGAGGCTATCAAAGGAATAAGAGAAGATGTGATAATTGCTACAAAGGTTTCTGGACGGAATCTAGCATACGATAGTGTTTTAAGATCTTGTGAACAAAGTCTCAGTAAACTTCAAACTGATTATATTGATCTTTATCAAATCCACTGGCCGAATGATTCATATCCCATAAAAGAAACCATGAGGGCAATGCAAAAGCTTGTTGATGAAGGTATGGTCTATTATGTGGGAGTCAGTAACTTTGATATTGATGAAGTGAAAGAAGCCCAAATGTATTTTTCAAACTATAAGATTGTATCAAATCAGGTGAGATATAACCTTAATGACAGGGAAATAGAAGATGATCTTCTTCCTTACTGTATTGAAAATGAAATAACGATACTTGCCTATACTCCTCTTGCGAGTGGAAAGCTTTGTAAAACTGATGGTTTGTTGAAATCAAAAAAATATAAAGTGCTCTCAGAGATAGCAGAAGAAGCTGGAAAAACTCCGGGTCAAGCCGCACTTAATTGGTGCAATTCACATGAAAATGTTATTTCTATTCCAAAATCCAATTCTGTGGAAAGAACAATAGAAAACTGTGGAGCTTCTGGCTGGTTTTTGACTAAAGATCAGATTCAAAGGCTTAATGAGGCTTTTTAAGTTTTTTAGCTTGTCATCCTGAATTTATTTCAGGATCTATGTTTCTCTAACGAATTAAAAGACTAGATGCTGAAACAAGTTCAGCATGACGAATTAACTACATAACTTTCTTATAATTGCATAAACCTGTTCAATATTATAAAATTTTCCCCGAGCTTAACTTTACTAGAGGAGAAAGATGATGGAGAGACTGTTTAATCTAGGATGCATTGCTATAATTACAGCATTTATTTTTCTGATATTCCCTGAATTTGCACAAGCGCAGGATACACTCGATACAGGTGATACTGCCTGGATTCTTATTTCAACCGGTCTTGTGCTTTTTATGATGATCCCGGGGCTTGCCATGTTTTATGGTGGACTTGTTGCCAAGAAAAATGTGCTTTCGGTTTTTATGCAGTGCTTTTCAATCACAGCAATTATTACTATAATTTGGACACTTTTTGGATATAGCATGGCATTTGATACAACAGGAATGGTTGCAGGTGAAAATGGATTTCATGCATTTGTTGGTGGATTCTCCAAGGCATTTCTAAGTGGAGTATCGAGCGGCACAGTATCAGGTTCAATTCCGGAAGTTCTTTTCTTTGCTTTCCAGCTTACCTTTGCAATTATTACACCGGGGCTTATTGTTGGTGCATTTGCTGAAAGAATGAAGTATTCTGCTATGCTCTTGTTCACAGCTTTATGGGTAATTATCTGTTATTTCCCGGTAGCACACATGGTTTGGGGCGGGGAAGGTTCATATTTTGGGGATATGGGTGTTTTTGATTTTGCAGGTGGAATAGTTGTTCATATCACTGCGGGTGTTGCGGCACTAATTGCTGCAATAATGATAGGGCCAAGAAGGGGATATCCCGAACAGATCAGACCTCCGCATAACTTAACAATGACTCTTATTGGTACAGCAATGCTTTGGGTTGGCTGGTTTGGTTTTAACGGCGGAAGTGCCCTTGCAGCAAATGGACAGGCAGCAATGGCAGTTGTTGTAACCCAAATTTCTCCATGTGTTGCAGCATTGGTCTGGATATTAATTGAATGGTTGAAAAATGGTAAACCAAGTGCACTAGGTTTTGCGACTGGTGCAATTGCAGGACTTGCAGCTATTACTCCTGCATCAGGCACAGTCGGTCCTCTGGGTGCAATGGTTATAGGGGGGGTGTCTTCAATAATTGCATTTATTTTTGCAACAAAGATTAAACTTTATTTTAAATATGATGACGCTCTTGATGTTGTAGGTGTTCACGGAGTTGGCGGTTTTGTGGGAATAGTGTTGGTTTCAATATTTGCATCAGCTTCTCTTGGCGGTTCTGAAGTTGGGCTTAATATTCCAAAGCAACTAGGAGTGCAGCTTTACGCAGCTTTTGCAACTATTATCTTCACTGCGATTGTGAGCTTTATTATTCTTAAAGTTGTTGATCTTTTAGTAGGGCTTAGGATTGAAGAAGAAGATGAAGTTCAAGGACTTGATATTACAGATCACGGTGAAACAGGTTACGACATGTAATTAGAGAAAAGTATTAAAGAAAATAGTTCTCTTCCCCTGTGAGTAGCGGGGGAAGATTTAGATGGGGGTCCAAAAAAGTAATATTATAAAGCTGATATGATTACTTTTTCTTGATAAAAAGTAACAAAAATCAAGGCTGTGCAAAAATTTAGCTAAAAATAAATGAATATTTCTAAAGTATCCAAATCATCCCGCAACCCTGGATACTTATTAACGCAATATTAATTCATTTTCTTAACGGCCATTTTTGCAAGGCCGTTTAAAGCAGAATCATATAACAAATTGCCTGATTTCTTGAATTACAATATTGGTTCTCATTTTTTGTTGAAGTTATTAAAATTTTGAAAAAACAGTTTATAGATTTATCCTGATGCGATGGGTTTACTTAATATAAATTCTAATTTGAAGATTGACGAAAGTGAGCTAGATCTCACTTTTGTCAGGTCTTCCGGTCCAGGCGGACAAAATGTAAATAAAGTTTCAACTGCAGTTCAACTAAGGTTTGACATTGAGAACTCAAATTCTCTTAATAAAAGTGAAAAAAGAAGGTTAATTAAGTCTGCAAAAAGTTATGTAACATCAAAAGGTGAATTATTACTTTCTTCAGAAAACCATAGAACTCAGTCTGCTAATAAAGAAGATGTAATAAACAAGTTCAAGACAATAATTAGAAAAGGGATAAAAGTTCCTAAAAAGAGAAAGAAAACTAAACCAACTAAAGGATCGATTGAAAGAAGGATAACAAAAAAGAAACAGATCGCACAAAAGAAACAAAGAAGAGGTAAAATAAAACCAAGAAGTTTAGATTAATAATCTAAGGTTAATGACTAAAGATGGATAATAATGAGATGAAATGTGAAGATGGCTACACTAGGGGTGATCCATGGGTTGTACCAGTCAGAAAGTATTCCTTCTGGGGTTGGCTTCTAATGAGCAGTGGGATAAGCCATCCACCAAACCAAGTAAATATAGAGTGTGATAAATGTGGTTTCGTATTTGAAACAATAAGTGAGAGAAAAGAATTATTAAAATATTTATAGGTATTTGGTATTAGGTATTAGGTATTAGGTGTTAGTGGTTAGGGCTACATTTTATACTTTCCAAATTCTTCATCAGGAATATCTTCCAGAAGTTCATTTAATCTTTTCTTGTCACTTGCAATCTCAATGCTTTGCGCAGTTTCTATAACTTTTTCATTAACAAAAATTGGTGAGCCGGTTCTCAGTGCAATCGCAATTGCATCGCTTGGTCTTGAATCAATAATAATTTCTTTACCTTCATTCATTAAATACAGAAGTGAATAGAATGTATTATCTTTCAGCTCTGTAACTTCAATTTTTGATATGGTGCAGTTAACCATGTCGAGCACGCTTTTCATAAGGTCGTGAGTAACTGGCCTTATGCGTGGTGTTTTCTCAAGTTCCATTGCAATGGAACTTGCCTCTGAATAACCAACCCAAATCGGAAGTATGTTGTCTCCAGCGCTATCTTTTAATATTACGATCGGGGTATTTGTGTATGGGTCTAGTGCAATACCACTAACATTCATTTCGAGAAACATAAAAACCTCTCCTTATTAGTTAAAAACTTCACCCCTAAGAGAATTTGCAAGCCCTTCATTAATTTTAACATTAACAAGCTTACCTATTAAATCTTTTTTTCCTGCAAAATTAACAATTCTATTGTGAGTGGTCCTTCCCATCAAAAAATCAGGATCATTTTTACTGAAGTCTTCAACTAAAACACGTTCTGACTCTCCAATTCTTTCATTATTCTTACTTTGAGTAAGTTCTTTTTGAAGATTCTGGAGCCGGGAAAGTCTTTCACTGGCAACATCGTCTTCAATTTTTTCACTCGAGTTGTAAAGCTCTTCACCCACAGTGCCCGGGCGAGGTGAGTATTTAAATGAATAAGAGCTTTCAAATTCAACTTCATTCATAAGGGCCAGGGTTTCTTCGAAGTCGTCCTCTGTTTCTCCGGGAAATCCCACAATTATGTCTGTGGAAATAGCAATATCCGGCATTGCCTCTTTAAGCTTTGCAATAGACTCAAGATACCACTTTGTTGTATATGTTCTGTTCATTAATTTTAAAACTTTGTCTGATCCCGACTGTACGGGCAGATGAAGGTGATGGCACACTTTATCAACATCAGCCATAGCTTCTACCATCTTTTTCGTGATATCCCTTGGATAAGAAGTTGTAAACCTTATTCTTTCAAGTGTATCAATCTCACCGAGGGCCCTTAATAAGTCGGCAAATTTATAACCTTCATATTTCCAGGAATTAACTGTCTGGCCTATAAGAGTGATTTCTTTTACCCCTTTTGAGAGAAGGTAAACAGTTTCCCTTATAATATCTTCAAGTGGGCGATTTACCTCTGCACCTCTTACAGTGGGCACAATGCAGTAAGCACATTTTTTATTGCATCCTTGCTGCACTGAAACAAAAGCTGTGATCTTTCCTTCCTCATGATATGGAACAATTTCAAACAGCTCCTCTATATCAAAAGATGTTTCAACTGGCCGTGATCTTTTTTGTTTTATCTCAGTAATCAGCTCAGGAAGTTTTGGAATTGCCCTTGGACCTAAAACAAAATCAAGATAGGGCATACGCTTTAAAAGTTTCTCACCATAAAGCTGTGCTACGCATCCAGAGATACCGACAATAAGATCAGGGTTGTTTGATTTCAGATGTTTAAACCGTCCAAGACTGCTAAGTGCTTTCTGATCAGCCTTTTCCCTTATAGCGCAGGTATTGATGATAATAAGATCTGCCTTTTTTGGATCATTAGTTGTCTCACCATCAATTGCATTTATGATCCTGTCAGAATCATACTCATTCATCTGGCAACCGTAAGTCTCAATATATAAAGTATTTTTTCCCATAATTTTGTTCTCTAAATTTAACGCTATTAATTTTTTCAGTCAAGAAAAGTAAAAGTTGTCATATTAAAGATACTAATACAAACAAAGATTTAACCAAATTTGTTTCGCAAAAACATAAATTTGCATTAATTTCAGCGAATTGACACGATTAGATAAATTTAGTAGGATTGGATTTTGTATTTTTAGTTATGAATAAAGGATATATGTTATGAATTTTTGGAGAGTAGCTGGATTTGTAGTCTTTATTCTTGCAACCCTTGCATTTACACCACTTGTAATTCCATATGGAGTGGCTGAACCCTTTGTACTTGGACTTCCAAGAACCCTATGGGCTGGAATGTTGATATCTCTATTAATTTATATAGTGCTGCTAATTGCCATGTTTACTTCAAAGGATGAGAGCTGATCTTCTTAAAAGGTTGATATGAACAGAGGAATCACATTTGTTGTTGTAGCTATTATATATCTTGTCGTTCTGATAAGCCTTGCTGTAATTGGAAATAGAAAGAACAAGGGCAATGAGGAACAGTTTTTTCTTGCAGGTGGTGATGTTGGAACCATAATCGGATTTCTTACCTTCTTTGCCACTCTTTACAGCACATTCATCCTGATTGGTATGCCCAACTTTTTCCGTGTGCACGGTGTTGGCACATGGATATTTCTAGGTGTAACCGATATGGTGCTCGCAGTCTTCACTCTTTGGCTTGCCATGAAGATGGGAAAAAGGATTGCATCTGTTGATTATCGAAGCATGAGCGATCTTCTTAGAAATGGGTTTGGCAAACTGGGAATCGTGGTCTATGTGATAGGGCTTGTTATTTTCCTTGTTCCATACATTGCTATTCAGGTTAAAGGTGCTTCCGGCCTTCTCTCAAACGTTGTTCCATACGATGTGCCACAATGGGTATGGGCAATCACAATACTGCTTTTAATGTATGTCTACTCATCAATAGGTGGTTTAAGGGGGATAATGTATGCCGACTCTCTTCAGGGAATTATGCTTTTCACAGTTATCTGGATTATGGCCGCTATTGTTCTAATGGATTTTGGTGGGGTTAAAGAGCTTATTGCAACTGTAAAAGAAACAAAACCTGAGCTTCTTTCCACACCTGGGCCAAAAGGGCTTTTAAATGTGCAGTGGCTCCTTGCGGCTTTTATATCGATAGTTCTATTGCCTGTCTCGCAGCCACAGCTTACATCCAGGCTTGGTATATTAAAAGGCTTTAACGAAAGGCGTAAAGTGCCTGTTTTGCACGCATCTTTTACTTTTCTTCTTCTAATTGCAGGTCTAATAATTGGCCTTTACGGCGCAATTGCAATACCCGCTAGTAACGGCCCTGAGTTTATAGGTAAACTTATTTTAGAGCAGCACGCGGTGCTTGGTGCTGTTACACTAATTGGTATTCTGGCTGCTGCAATGTCCACATCTGATTCACAGTTTTTTGCGCTAGGATCCGAGATAAATAATGTGTTTGGTTCATACAGCAAAAAACTTAAATTATCCCCAGTTATCTTTGTAAAGATTGTCATACTTATATTGTGCGTGGCATCATTTATAGTTGCCATGAAAAGCCCGCAGGAATTAATATCGCTTGCGATTAACGGTTTTATGGGCACGGCACTAATGGCCCCAATGGTATTGGTGTCGGTGCTTTATAAAGATATAGACTTTTCTTCGGTTATTCCTATCTTCACAGCAGCAAGCCTTATTGTATTTTTATTGTCGCTTTTTGGTTTTGCCCCAAATATGATATCAGGGATACGCCTTGATCTATTACTACTTTCAATTAATACAATTGCCACAATTATTGTTGTGGTAATTCGTTCAAAACCTGGAAGTGCACAGTCTGCCCCAAAAATATAGTGGTTGACTTAGTTTTTAATAATTACTATAATTTTTGTGTTAAGATATTTTTATCAGGAGGATGAAAATGAAAACATTAATTGCAATTGTTTTTTGTGCTTCTCTTTTTGCATCAACTGCATCAGCACAGAGAATTACAGACTACAACTACAATCCTGGGGATGCACTTCACCCCTTCAAGCTTGTTTCTTTTGTAATGAGGCCCCCACTCGGCCTTCTAAACATATTTGTAAAAGGTGGTTATTGGATAAAAGATACTGACCCGCTTCAAAGGGCTTTTAATATTGAATATAAACCCATAATTAGAATTGACGAAGATTATTAACTAAGAAACTCAATCAATTTTTGTAAAAGGCTTGTCATTGTAATAGTGACAAGCCTTTTTTTATTTCCAATTCCTTCTTCTGATTTATAAATTCCTGATAATCGTTAAAATTATATTAATCATGTCTGAAAAGATTCTAGAACTCACAAAATCGTTCCCAACTTCATTTGGTGTTTACATAATGAAAGACCAGGTTGAGAAACCAATTTATATTGGGAAGGCTAAAAACCTCAAAAGCAGAGTTCGGTCATATTTTAGCAAAGATAAAGGTGACAGGCTCCAGATACCTTACCTTGTGAGTGAGGTTGAATCGGTTGATTATCTAATCACTAAAACTGAAAGCGAAGCACTTCTTGTTGAGAATTCCTTAATCAAACGCCACAAACCTAAATACAATATCAGGCTAAAGGATGACAAGACTTATTCATCTTTAAGACTTTCTGTGCATGAAGAATTTGCGAGGCTCAACTTTACAAGAAGAATTAAAGAAGACGGTGCACTTTATTTCGGACCTTTTGCTTCGGGAGAGTCATTAAAACAAACTTCAAGGCTTGTCAGAAAATTGTTTCCAATAAGGGATTGTAGTGATGAGAAGTTCAGACGACATAAGCAAAGACCTTGTCTAAGTTATTACATAAAACTTTGCTCCGGGCCATGTGCAAAAAAAGTGTCGAAAGAAAGATATAACGAAATAGTAGATCAAGCTGCTACTTTTTTAAGAGGCGACAGGGCAGGGCTTGCAAGGATAATAAAAGAAAGTATGAAAAAGGCTTCTGATGAGATGCGTTATGAGGATGCAGCATATTATCGCGATCAGCTTAAATATGTCGAAAAGAATGTCGAAGTTGATAAGCTCATGTCTTCCAGCATGTTGGATAAGGATATTATTGGATTTTATAAAGATAAGGAAAACTATGAATTCACCATTCTTCTTTCAAGAGATGGAGCTATAGTGGATAAGTCGGATTTTTCTGTGAAGAGTTTTAATACAAGCAGTGAAGAAGTGTTAAGGGAATTTTTAGGCAGGTTCTATTTTTCTGAAAGATATATTCCAAAGGAAGTTCTTCTTCCGATCGATGTTTATGATGCGGATTCATATAGTGAGTGGCTAACGGAGAAGCGTGGCAAAAAAGTAGATGTAATATCTCCAAAAAGAGGTGAAAAGTTAAAACTTATTCAGTTGGCAATGAAAAATGCAGCCGAAAGTTTTATAAGAAAACAAAATGAGCGGAAACGCGAAACTTCACTTCTTGAAAGCCTAAAAAAATCTTTGTCATTAAAACAAGTGCCAAATACAATTGAGTGTTTTGATATATCAAATATACAGGGAAGTGAACCTGTTGCCTCGCTCGTAAGATTTAAAGACGGAAAGTCGGACAAAAGTAGATATAGAAGGTACAAGATCAAAACTGTTTCCGGGCCGGATGATTTTGCTAGTATGTATGAAGTGATTTTCAGAAGATGCCTTCGATCCGATCAAAAAGGGTGGAACCTGCCGGATTTAATCCTGATTGATGGTGGGAAGGGTCAACTGAATGTGGCGATGAATGCATTAAAAGATTGTGGCGTGGATGATAAAATTGATTTGGCTTCCATTGCAAAAAGCAGAAAGAAAGGTGCAGTTGATAAGATATATCTTCCTGGCAAAAAAGAGCCGATTATTATGGATATAGATAAAAAAGGAATATATCTTTTAATGAGAATAAGGGATGAGGCACACAGGTTTGCAATTACATATCATAAAGATTTGAGAGGAAAGAAAACACTTAAGTCTCAAATAGATTCTATTCCAGGGATTGGAAAGAAAAGAAAACTTGAACTTCTAAACCATTTTGGAAGTATAGAAAAAATTAAAATGGCGACTGTTGAAGAAATTTCAGCCGTGAAAGGTATGAATAAAAAAGTTGCAGAGAATATTAAGGAAGCACTTTAAAATAAACCAAAACAGTATTCTAAAACGGCTTTTCCGGCATGTAGTTTGTTCTCTGCTTGTTCGAAAATAACTTTTTCAAATCTATCAAAAATATCTTTTGTAATTTCTTCTCCTTCATGAGCGGGAAGACAGTGTAAAACTACCGCATCATTATTTGCATGAGATACTAAATCACTATTTACCTGAAAAGGTTCAAAAACGTTTAATTTCCCGTTACTTTCGTTTTCCTGACCCATACTGACCCATACATCTGTGTAGATAACATCCGCATTTTTGACTGCGATTTTTGGATCGTTAGTGATCTCAATTTTTGAGTTTGCTAGTTTCTGTGATTTTTTTATTATATCGCTATTTGGTTCAAATCCTTTAGGTACTGCTACGGAGAGATCAAAACCCATAATTGCTGCTGCAGCAATAAATGAGTTGGCAATATTATTTCCATCGCCGATAAACGCAAGTTTGAAATTTTCTATATTAAAACCGTTCTCTTCAATTGAAAATAAGTCGGCAATAATCTGAGTTGGATGTCCGAGGTCAGTAAGAGCGTTAATTACCGGTAACGAAGAACTAACGGCAAATTCATCAATTCTTTCCTGACCATAAGTCCTGATAATCACGCCATCAAGGTATCTTGAGAGCACTTTTGCCGTATCAGCGATTGTTTCACCTCTTCCAAGCTGCATATCCCTTGGATTGAGATAGATTGCATTAGCTCCAAGATCATTTATTGCTACTTCAAAAGAAATTCTGGTACGGGTAGATAGTTTTTCAAAGAGAAGCCCAATTGATTTACCTTTAAAATTTGTATTTTCAGTACCTTCTTTTTTTTCTTTTTTGAGTTCATGAGCTCTTTTTATGATGCTTTTTAACTCATCTTTACTAAGATCAAATATACTAAGTAGATTTTTACCCATGTAAAATAGTTTCCTTTATTGATTCGCTGATAATATTTACTGCAAAATCTATTTCTTCTTTATTTGTATTGATAGGTGGCAATATCCTGAAAACATTTTCAACTGTTAAAATGATCAAAAGTCCTTTATCAATACAGCTTTTAAAGAGTTTCTTTGCAAACTCTTTGTCATGAAACTCAATTCCAAGAATTAATCCCCTACCTCTTGTGTCTTTTATATAACCAAAATGTTCTTTCCCCATATCTTCAATTTTATTTAGAAAATACTCGCCATTATTAATACATTTAATCAAAAGATTATCGTCAAATATAGTCTGAATCACAGCACATGCTGTACTCATTGCAAGAGGGTTTCCGCCAAAAGTAGTTCCATGGGTACCGGGAGTAAAATGCTCGGCAACTTCCTCTTTTGCTAAAACGGCACCGCAGGGAATTCCATTTCCAAGTGCTTTTGCAAGGGTCATGATATCTGGTTCAATACCTTCGTGTTCATGGCAAAAGAGCTTACCTGTTCTACCTATTCCAACCTGAATTTCATCAAGGATTAAGAGTATATTTTTATGTGTGCAAAGGCTCCTTACTTTTTTGAAATAATTTTCAGGTGGCAATATTACTCCATTTTCACCCTGAATTGGTTCAAGTATAATCGCACAAATATCTTCATTGTTTACAACTTCTTCAATCTGTTTATAGTCTCCATAATGAACAAATATGAAGCCATCAACTAATGGTGAATAGCCATCCTGATACTTCTTGGTGCCGGTTGCACTTAGTGCACCAAAAGTCCTTCCATGAAATCCGCCATAAGTTGAAATTACCTTAAACCTGTTACCGTTCTTTTTGCCCCATTTTCTTGAAAGCTTTAGTGCAGCTTCTACTGCTTCAGTGCCAGTGTTGCAGAAAAATGCTTTATCTGCAAAAGAGTTTTCAACAAGGATCTGTGCGAGTTTTGCCTGAGGTTCAATATTAAAGAGGTTTGAAGTGTGAATAATTTCGTTTGATTGATCCCTAAGCGCAGCTAAAACTTTTTTATTTGTGTGCCCAAGATTTGTTACTGCAATGCCGGAAGTGTAATCCAAATATTTCTTTCCTTCTTTGTCCCAGACCCAGGAACCCAAACCTTTCTCAATAGTAATGGGAATCCTGTTGTAGGTGCCCATAAGATATTTTTCTGTAAGATCTTTTACTTCCCGAGAATTCAAACCATTATCTCCGTGCCGATTCCGGAATCTGTAAATATTTCAAGTATGAGCGCCCGTTTTACCGTGCCATCAATTATATGCACTTTATTTACACCCTCGTGAAGTGCTTCAAATGCGCAGTTTACTTTAGGGATCATTCCACTTGAAATAGTTTCTTTTTTAATGAGTTTTTTCGCCTCAGACTCAGTTAAAGATGAAATGAGATTCTTTTTGTTATCCAGAATGCCAGGAACATTTGTAAGTAATATCAGTTTTTCAGCATTGAGTGCCCCGGCAATTTTTCCTGCAACGTGGTCGGCGTTTATATTGTAAGTATTTCCATCATAGTCAGTTCCAATAGGTGCAATTACAGGGATGTACCCTGAATCTTCAAGGCTTTTGATAAGTTCAGGGTTTATCTTTACCACTTCACCCACTTTCCCCAGATCAGGCTTTTTCGGTTTTTTAATTCCATTTTGTTTAAGTATTTTTTCTATTTCTATTTTCTTTGCGATTATTGTGTTGCCTTCTTTTCCTGAAAGCCCGACTGCTTTTCCACCTTCATACTGAATTGCCGCAATTATCTGTTGGTTTACTTTGCCGACCAAGACCATCTCCGCAACTTCCATAGTTTTTTCATCTGTAACTCGAAGCCCGGCAATAAACTCACTTTTGATTCCTAGTTTTTCTAGACTTTCGGCAATCTGCGGTCCTCCACCATGAACTACAACAGGTTTAATCCCCACATACTTCATTAAGATCAGATCACTTGCAAAATTTGTAAGGTCGTCCTTTCCAATGCTGCCACCATATTTAACAACTATGGTTTTCCCATGAAAATCCTTAATATATGGAAGTGCTTCTACAAGTGTCTCGGCTTTATGTATTAAATCTTTCATTATGTCTCCAGATTTTGAGAAAAAAGAGAAATTATATAGGAAAGAGGGATGATTTCCAATTAGTTTGTTTAGATTTTATTAGTCTTTTAGTTGATAATGAAATTAAATTAGTGAATAATAGAAGTACTAGAGGCTATGATATTAAAGAAGTATTTGGAATTTCATAAAATTGTAAAAAAAAACATTATGAGAAATTGGAGCCTAAAAAAACAACTATTAATAGCAGGATTAGTATTTTTATTTATGGGCATATTGAATTTAATTCAAAGTATTCAAGAAAAGGTATCAAAAGACTTTGTGTTTTTTGGAATATTTCTTGTTTTTTTATCTCTTTCAAATGTTATGTCTAAAAAAGATATGAAAAAGCATTATAGAACAATGATTGCTTTGTTCTTTCTTGTAATATATGTATTGCTTTTAATCTTTGGTGTTTTGGAGTTGTAGAATTTTTTATGTTCTCATTGTTTGGAAATCTGAATTTTATATTCTAGTTTTGTTTCCACATCATTACCACGGAAATTACCGGAAACCGGAGAAACAAGATTGTGTGTTGCTCCACTAACAAGTGAGATATGTTGATCAGAAGCTGCGAGTCCCAGGGAAGGATCGTAACTTCTCCATCCACCACCAATAATATAAACCTCTACCCATTCATGAAGTTGGTCTTCAATATGTTCTTCAGGGCTATATGCATAGCCACTTACAAACCTTGATGCTAAACCAACCGATCTGCTAACATCTATAAAAAGATTTGCGAGGTCTCTACAAGAACCTTTTTTTTCTTTAATTGTTGTGTCACTATCCCAGGGCTCACCTTCTTCTCTTATTATTTGTGGAAAATTACGGTAGATATGATCTGCAAGATTGATGAGAAAACCAAGTGTGTCATTTTTTGATTTTTCCAATATTTCCTTTGCAAGATTTGTTACTATCTCATTTTGATTGGTCTTTATGTAAGGGTTTAAAAGGCCGGTAAGGTCATCTGGGTATTTTACCGGAAGTTTGGAAAAGGAATCATCAGTAATTATATAATCAAAAGGATCTGATCTTAGTGTTTCGACCTGAAAATTAGTCTCAATTTTAAGTTTAGCATGTGTGTTACTAAACCAAGCTATAACAGTATTATTTTCGCCCGCATCCAAACAGACACTTTTTCCATCTTCTTTTGGATCAAGTGACATATAAAAGTTAAGGATCTTTTGGTTGCAGTTGTTTTTGGGATGAAGCCTTATTGTGTGAGGTTCCAAAAATACATTTTTACTGTATTTGTAGGTTGTAATGTGTTCAATTTTAAATTTCATAAATTATTCTTTGGGAAATTTATTGAAGATCATCTCAAAACATTCAGCTGGTAGTTCTTCTATAGCTTGGGAAAGATACTTTTGCCACCATGTGGATACTTCAATAAGGTCATTTCTGGAAAATCTATACTCATATAGCGTGTCGCTACCATTTTTATAAACTACTATATCAATAGGAAAGTCCGCATCAACAGCGCTCGCCCTTGTTGCATCAAAAGCAAGAAAACCTGCTTTAAGTGCAGTTTTCATAGTTGACTCATATCGAAGAACCCTATCTAGAATTGGTTTTCCAAAGCTAGACTCTCCAATCAAAAAGTAAGGAGTTCCCTGGCCCACTTCTACCCAGTTACCCTGAGGATAAAGAAGAAAGAGTTTGTGTTCCTTATCCTGACTGAGCCGCCCACCTATAATCGAATGGAGATTAAAATGAAGGCCGCCTTCATTCAAAGCTTTTTTATCTTCTGCTGTAACTATTCGCAGCTGCCGCGCAAATTCGTTTACGGCCTCATACAGTTTTTCAAACCTGTCATCGTTATTTTCTATAAATTCATCAAAGTAGGTAATAGTTTTATCTCTTAGTGATCTTAAACCTGAGGTCATTATAAACATTTTATAACCATAATTATGATAAGTGGTCAGCTTTTTTGCAGTTATATGTTGTGTTCTGGTTGTGATTCTTGTATCTGCAATCCCTATTAATCCGTCTCTGATTTTCAATCCGGCACAAAATGTCATACAAGCTCTCCGACTATAATTTAATTTTGTTTAAATATTAAAAAAAGTGTCATTTATAGCATTTCCTACGTTGTTAAGCTGCATCTGAAAACTATCCACAAGGTATTCATGAAGACCGGTATCTATAATTTCGTCTATGTCAGCGTAATCGAGTTGTGCCCTTAATTTACCAATTTGTCTTTCCGCTTCGTTTTGAAAAGTGCCCAACACACTGCCAGTAATGTAGTGCAAAGCCTGTTCTGCATTAATAATGCAAAATTTTATAGCACGTGGAAACTCTCTATCAAGAACCAGGAACTGGGCAATTTTCTTTGGTGATATCTGATGAAATTTCTTTCTATACATCTCAAGCGCGCTTGCTGATGTTAAAAGTGCTGCCCACTGGATGTTATCTATGGGAGTTCCAATATCTTCAGGCTTCTCAAGCAAAATAAAGTATTTTACGTCGAGAATTCTTGATGTCTTGTCGGCCCTTTCAATATGTCGTCCCAGTCTTGCAAACTGCCATCCTTCATCATGGTGCATTGTGGAATCTGTAATCCCTATAAATAGATGGTTTTCTGTCTTAACCATGTTACAAAAATCGTATATTGAATCCGCAGCAATACCATTTTTCTCTGCATCCTGAATTTTATAGTAAAACTTATTTATCTGCTGCCACATCTCAGAGGAAATAATTTCTTTTATTGATCTTGCATTTTCCCTTGCACTTTTTAATGTGGATAGAATTGAATTTGGATTGGTTCTATCAAAAGTGAGAAAATTTACAACATTTTCCTGTGTTGCTTTATCATATTTTTTAAAAAATTGCTTATCATCACCAGTTGTAATAATAAGTGGTTCCCATTGCTGGCTTTCTTCAATGTTAAGGTCAAGCATCATATGAAGATTAACATCAATAAATCTGGCAACATTCTCTGTTCTTTCCAGATACCTCGTCATCCAATATATGGAGCTGGCCACTCTGCTAAGCATCTATCTTTTATCCCCGTAATTTGTATTTTTTTGATTTAAAACCCACGTGTCTTTACTGCCACCACCCTGAGAAGAGTTAACCATCAGCGAACCTTTCTTTAACGCCACTCTTGTCAGGCCGCCTGGCAATACATAAATTTCTTCTCCATAGAGAATATATGGTCTGAGATCAACATGCCTTCCTTCAAAATGATCATCCACAAAAATAGGTGCACGCGATAGAGCAATTGTTGGTTGTGCTATAAAGTTTCTTGGGTTATCTGAAATTTTCTTTGCACATTCTTCAAGCTCTTTCGAGCTTGAGTGCGGGCCAATAACAATTCCATAGCCACCCGATTCATTAGCAGGTTTTACAACAAGGTCTTTTATATTATTAAGTACATATTGAAGGTCTTTTTCTTCCCAGCAAACATAAGTTGGTACATTTGGAAGAACCGGGTCTTCGTTCATATAGTATTTTATTATTTTAGGAACATAAGCATAAACAACTTTATCATCTGCCACCCCGGTGCCCGGTGCATTTGCTATTGCTACATGTCCTTTTTTATAAACATTCATTATTCCAGGAATCCCGAGAAGTGAGTCCGGTCTGAAAACCTGGGGATCAAGGAAATCGTCATCTATCCTTCTGTAGATCACATCAACTTTTTGAAGGCCCTTTGTAGTTTTCATAAAAACAAAACCATCTGAAACTATAAGGTCACTCGCTTCAACTATCTCTATTCCCATTTTCTGGGCCAAAAATGAATGCTCATAGTAAGCTGAGTTATATTGACCCGGTGTAAGAAGTACAACAGTTGGGGCTGACATTGTGTCGGGGCTGAGATATTGCAGTGCACTCAATAACTTATCGGGATAGTCTGCCACTGACATTACATTTGATTCTTCAAATACTCTTGGAAAAGTCCTTTTTAAAACATTTCTGTTCTCAAGCACATAAGATGCTCCGGATGGGCATCTGAGATTGTCTTCGAGTACATAGAATTTTCCGTCTTTATCCCTTATAAGGTCAGTTCCGGTAATGTGTGCCCATATATTCTTAGGAGGTTTTAATCCAATACACCTTTGCTTAAAGCAGTTGCTCGACTGTATTATTTCCTTGGGAATTACACCGTCTTTAATAATTTTTTGATCATTGTAAATATCATCAAGAAACATGTTTAAGGCATAGATGCGCTGCTTGAGTCCATACTCAATATTAGTCCATTCATTGAATTCAATTATTCTTGGGATTATATCAAAAGGGAATATCCTTTCTGTGCCTTCATCATTTCCATAGACAGTAAAAGTTACCCCCATCTGAAAAAGCCTGGCTTCAGTTTCTTTTTGTCTCTTATGGAGTTCGCCTGGTGGGAGTGTCTTAAACCTTTCTAGAACTATAGAGGCCCCGGGCCGTGGTTTTCCCGGTTCTTTAAAGAACTCGTCATAAAAATTTTCTATCTTATAATTATTTAAATCCATATTGGGCATATATGATACATATAAATTGCAATTAATGTACCATAAAATAATTTCCCCTGAATTGCCTGATAATTACTGAGGGGCAATTTAATTATGCTTATTTATTGAGCTTAAAAGCTTGGTTAAGTGAAAGTTGTCTAAAGAATGTATCTGCTAAGGTCCCTGTCCTGAACAATTCCGGCAATTTTATCATTTACATATTTTGCATCAATAGTAACTTTACTTTCGTTCATGTCGGGCGCATTAAATGAAATTTCATCAAGAAGTTTTTCAAGTATGGTATGAAGCCTTCTGGCACCGATATTTTCAGTGGTGTCATTCACTTCAGCGGCAGTTTCTGCAATCTCAGCTATGGAATCTTCGGTGAAAACAAGTTCTATTTCTTCTGTTTTCATCAGCTCTGAATACTGTGTGATAAGTGCGTTTTTAGGTTCGGTAAGGATTCTAATGAAATCTTCTTTTTTAAGTGCCTCAAGTTCAACCCTTATAGGGAATCTTCCCTGAAGCTCAGGAATCAGGTCAGATGGTTTTGAAACATGAAATGCACCTGCACCTACAAAAAGAATATGATCTGTTTTTACCATACCGTGTTTGGTGTTTACATTACTACCTTCAATAATAGGAAGAAGGTCCCTTTGTACACCCTCTCTTGATACATCTGGCCCAGAGGGCCCATTGCTGCCTGCAATTTTATCAATCTCGTCAATGAAAATTATTCCCGCATTTTCTGTTCGTTCTAAAGCAAGTTTAATTACCATATCCATGTCTATCAGTTTTTGAGACTCTTCCTGCATAAGTATTTCTATTGCTTCTGGCACTTTTACTTTTCTTTTCTTTGTTTTCTTTGGAAAAAGGTTTCCGATCATCTCTGAGATGCCAACATCCATTTCTTCCATTCCTTGCTGGCTGAAAACCTGAATAGGCATATTTCGTGCTGTTACTTCAACATCGACAACCCTGTCGTTAAGTTTCCCTTCTCTTAGAAGTTTTCTTAGTTTTTCCCTTGTTTCATTTTGTTCACTCTCGGCATTTCCTTTTGGAAGAAGAAGGTTGAGTATTCTTTCTTCCGCCAATTCTTCAGCTTTAGTGCGGACAGTCTTTTTCTCTTCATCGCTGACCATCTTTATTGCGATCTCTGTAAGGTCACGGATCATTGATTCAACATCTCTTCCTACGTAACCAACTTCAGTAAATTTAGAAGCTTCTACTTTAATAAAAGGTGCCTGGGAAAGTTTTGCAAGACGCCTTGCGATCTCAGTTTTCCCAACGCCTGTTGGTCCAATCATAAGAATGTTCTTAGGGGCAATCTCGTCTCTTAGTTCAGGCGCTACCCTTTGCCTTCTCCATCTGTTTCTAAGTGCTATTGATACGGCTCTTTTGGCTTTATCCTGGCCAACAATATATTTATCAAGCTCAGATACTGTTTCTCTTGGTGTGAAATGAGTTTCGTTAGACATTAACTATATTACCTCTACTGAAATGTAATTATTTGTATAAATGCATATCTCAGATGCAATCTGTAAGGATTGTTCTACTATGTTTTTAGCATCGAGAGATGAATGTTTTGACAATGCCTTTGCAGCAGCCTGTGCAAATGGGCCACCTGAACCAATTGCGATTATATCATCGTCGGGCTCAAGAATATCGCCGCTTCCAGAAATGATAAACATATTTTCATTATCACAAACCGCTAGAAGTGCTTCCAGCCTTCTAAGTATTTTGTCTGTTCGCCAATCTTTTCCAAGTTCAACGGCAGCTCTTTTCAGATTACCTCTATACTCTTGTAGCTTAGTTTCAAACTTGTCAAACAAAGTAATTGCATCAGCTGTTGAACCTGCAAAGCCTACGCAAACTTTATCATCATAAATTCTTCTTATTTTTTTTGCATTGTGTTTTACGGTTGTGTTACCTAAAGTGACTTGCCCATCGCCCCCAAGGGCAACCTGGCCGTCTTTTTTTACACAAACTATTGTAGTTCCGTGAAAACTTGTCATATCAATTCTCTTCTCTCTTTTATTTTATGCATGTGGATGTGTTTCATCATAAATCTTCATAATTTGTTCAATTGTAATATGGGTATATCTCTGCGTGGTTGATAAATTGGAGTGTCCCAACATCTTTTGTATTGATCTTAGATCAGCCCCACTTCCTAATAGATGAGTTGCAAAGGTGTGTCTCAGCACATGCGGGCTAACATTTTTAGGTATTCCAGACAATAAAGAATATTTCTTCACAATCCTTGCAATGCTTCTTGTTGTAATTGCATTACCTTTTGAATTTAAAAATATTTGATCTGACTTTGGGTTTAGTTGTTCTCTAATATTGAGGTAATTTTCGAGTGCCTCTACAGCTTTTGATCCAATTGGAACTATCCTTTCCTTATTTCCTTTTCCTAATACTTTAATAACTGACTCTGATATACTTAGATCATTTAGCTTTGCTTCTCCGAGCTCACTTACCCTAAGTCCGCTAGAATATAGAAGTTCCAAAATGGCTTTGTCTCTTAACCTTAAAGGTTTTTTTTCTTTGCCTTGTTCTTTTACATCCACAAGTTTAAAAATCTCGTCAACACTTAGGAAAACCGGAAGTTTTGTCTGGCTTTTTGGTGTTTCAATAAATTTTGCGGGATTTTTTGTAATAACTCTTTTTTTTAGTAAAAAAGTGAAAAAGCTTCTGAGAGTGGAAATTTTTCTTGAAATAGAACTCTTTGAATTTTTTTTGTATAAGGTGGACAAATATTCATTAATAATCTTTTTGTCAGAATTTGCGGGAACTATCGATTCTTTGGATGTATATTCAGAAAACTCACTCAGATCATTCATATATGCCCTGACTGTATTTTGTGAATAGTTTCTCTCGGAAATTAGGTAGGTCTTAAAATCCTTAATGCTCTGATCCATATCAGTTGAATATATACATTAATTTATATTAGACAAGAATATTAAGATAAATATGAGAAGGTTTATCTCAACTTAAAGTGTGTTTGCGATATTATCAAAGAATGCGCCTTTTAAAGGGATTCTTTTAGCACCAATATATCTTTTTTGATAATAGTTTTTATTAAAGTTTGTAATAGTTACTTTCTTTGAAGCAGAAGATGCATGAATGAATTTGTCGTCACCAATATAAATTCCCACATGTGAAGGAAATTGAGCGTATGTTCTGAAGAAAACCAGGTCGCCTTTTTCCAGGCTGTTTTTCTTGACCCAATCGCCTTTTTTATAAATATCCCTAGCTGTTCTTGGAAGTCTCACATCAAAAAGACCGTAAACTTTCTTCACGTATGCAGAGCAATCTATTCCTGTTCTTGTAGAATTGCCACCAAATTTATATGGTGCCCCAAGATATTTTTTTGCGACCTGTATTAAATTGTCTGAAGCTTTTTTATTGCTGCTTGAAGCAGAGTTTTTCTTTGAAGATGTGTATCTGGACCTGGTTTCAGACTTTAAATACACTTTTTCGTTAGTAGGTATTTTAATTGTCTGATTTACAGCTATTTTTGTTCCGCTTATGTTATTTGCGTTTTTAATATTACTAACCGAAGAACCATACTTCTTTGATATAGAATAAAGAGACTCACCTTTTCTTACTTTGTGATTTATCTCTTTAGCAACGGTTTTAGATGAAAGTCCCTGGCTTGGTATCTTGAGTTTTTGGCCTTTTTTGATGAATGAAGAGGCAAGGTTGTTTAGTGATTTAATTCTGCTTGTAGACACGTCAAACCTGCTTGCAATTGTACTTAATGTGTCGCCACTTTTTACAGTATAGTTCACAGTGCTTCTTGCATAATCCTTAATAGCTTTGCCTTGCGGTACATTCAATGTCTTGCCAATTTTTAGCAAATTTGAGCTTAAGCCATTTAAGCTTTTTATTGTGGATACATTTGTTCCGAATTTTAGGGAAATTGATGAAAGCGTGTCACCACTTCTCACTTTATACTTTGCTGTTTTAATCTGAGGAGGAGCTGTGTAGCTTTGACCAGGTATTTTAAGGTCGTTACCAACTTTAATATTATTTGAGTTAATTCCATTATAAGCTTTAAGGTTTCTTACCGATACTCCATGGCGCTCTGCTATCTGGCTTAGCGTGTCGCCTTTTCTTACGGTGTATTTAGAAGGAGTTTCTTGGGTTACTACTGGTTGTTTCTTTGCGGTGTAAATTCCTGGAATTTTAAGTTTCTGACCAATAGATATTTTTGATCCTGATATTCCATTCAAACTTCTTAATTCCTTTGAACTTACATTAAGTTTTTCAGCAATTTGGCTTATTGTATCCCCACTTCTTACTGTATATGTTGCACCCGAAGAATTTTGATAAATAGTGGGGGTTGTTTTTTCTGCTATTTGATTTGAAGCGGCTTTGTCTGACACAAAATTATATACTTCAATAGTTTTTGTTGTTTTGGAGGGAGTATCTTTTTTTACTTCTGATTTAATTTCGGTTGGTTTTTTGACAAAATTTAATTTCTTGTTATCAGGGAGGGGAGTTTCTATCTTTTTAGCTATACCTATTTCAGAATTATATTCTTTCAGGCTTTGAGGAATGAGTAGTACCTCGCCAAGTTTAAGTTTGTCGGATGATAAATTGTTAACTTGCCTTAATTTATTTGCAGTTGAACTATATTTAATTGCAAGGCTATAAAGGGTGTCGCCTTTTTTAACTATGTGTTCTTTTGCTTGTAGTGAAGCTGGTAGTAGTGTTATGGAAAAAAATATTAAAGATGTAATGCTCAATAAAATTGATTTCATATAAATCTCCATCCTTCCCAAATTTATAGTGCAAAATCTTTAAGAGGATGTATAAAACCAAAACAGAATGAAATTGAAAGTTGAAATAAATTTTAAGCTAAAACTAAATGATTGTTCTTTTATATCCCCATAAAAGTTTTAAAAATTATAATGTATTTTTACTGAGAATTAAAGCTTTTGTTTTATTTTTTTCTCATATTTTTAATTTTTTTGCCAAAAAGTACTAAATCTTCATACTTTTTTGAAATATTTATTGGTATTTTTCAACCTTATTCGTTTTAATACTTATTCTAGAAATGAGCATAAACAAAAAAGAAAAAAAAGAGCTCTTTAGTAATGTTTCATGGCTTTTTGGGGCAAAATCCGGCAAATCAATACTTGTCTCAATCGAAATTGTACTTTTGGCCAGAATTCTTGGCTTGGAGAAGTTTGGTCTATTCAGTGTTGTTGTTGCTTATGTAAATATTCTAAACAAATTTTTTGATTTTAGGGTTTGGGAAGCAGCTATAAGATATATAGGCGAATTTCTTGAGAAAAAAGAAAATGACAAAGTGCTTTCCATGATAAAGTTTTCATTTTTTGTTGATATATTCACCGGGGTAATTGCATTTGTAATCTCGATTATTCTTGCAAAATTAGGAAATGAATTTTTTATAAAGTCAGGGAGTGGAGTTGAGTTTATTATTATTTATTCAGTCTCGCTTCTGGTCTCAACTGTCAATACAACTGCCGACGCACTATTTCGTGTGTTCAATAAATTCAAAACGATAGCTTTTATAAACTCGTCTGAAGCCCTATTCAGGTTAGTTCTTGTTGCCGTTGTTTTAATGCTTGGATACGAAGTAAAAGAGGTGCTCTTTGTATATGTTGTTGCAGCTTTCCTTGGTTTTTTGTTAAGGCAAGTAATAGTCAATAAAGTTCTTTTGGAAAAAAACCTAAGCAACTGGCTAAATTCTTCTCTTGGTTTATTGCTGCCAAGGTTAAAGGAAATATCATGGTTTTTGCTAAATACGAGTTTTAATGCAACATTGAAAATGGCTAACGAAGGAAATATTGCTGTTCTTTTCTTGGGGCATTTTTTTGGAAATCAGGCTGCAGGTCTATATAAAGTCGCTCGTTCAGCAATTAAAGTTATGGCCAGGATGATTGATCCCGTTTATGAAGCAATCTATCCAAAACTTGTTAGCCTTACGAGCCAAAATCTTTTTGAAAAATCGATTGAAATAATCTGGTATGCACTTAAAAACCTTTTAAAATTCACACTCCCTGTAGCGTTAGTGGGGCTTGTGTTTACTGAAATAATTGTCCGGTTGATATTTGGAGCCGAATATGTCCTGGCATCCAACACAATGAGGGTTTTAACTGTTGCAGCACTTTTTACAGGTATGACCTTTTGGGTTACTCCATCACTTCTTGCCCTCAACAAACCAGGCTTTAGGCTTTTAATAAATTTGGTTCGTACAGTCCTTTATGTTATTTTCCTAATAATTCTTATACCTAAATATTCTTATCTCGGCGCAGCATATGCTTATTTGCTAGCTGAGATTTTAAACTTTTTATTTTCCGTATATCTGAAAAGAAGTTTGAGCAGAGAATTATGAAATTACTCCTCTACACACATGAATTTCCTCCATTTCTTGGTGGCCTTGCCACTATCAGCCATAAATTAACTAAAGGTTTTTCAGATTCGAAAATTGAGATTATTGCACTTGTTCCAAGCTATGGTGGGAATGAAAAAGGTTTTGATAAAAAACTAGATTGCAAAGTTTGTCGAATTCCCTTAATAGGAAATAAAATTATAAGAGCTATTCCTTTTTTACAGCAGCTTATTGGGATGTTCTACCTAGGTTATTCAGTAAAGAAATTAAAACCTGATCTTGTGCTTTTTATCACAGAAGAAGCTGAGGTGACTGGCGGTTTACTATCTTATTTCATTAAATTTAACTCAGTTGTAAGAGTTGCAGGTTCCGGGATCATGACTTGCTTTCATGGGAACAACTTTTTCAAGAAACTCCAAAAATACCCAATGAAGAGGCTTTATAATAAGTGTAAAAAAGTGATAGCGATAAGTAATTACACAAAATCGTTGTTAATTGATATTGATGTGCCGGAAAAAAAGATAGAAGTTATATATAACGGTATAAGCGATCACCTCCTTAATAATGAAACGAATTTTGAGAAAGTCTCACAGCTAAAAAAAGAACTTGGGATACTTGAAAATGAAAAGGTGTTTATAACAATTGCAAGAATACTTCCGAGAAAAGGTCAGGACTTTGTAATAAGGGCACTACCAAAAGTGGTGAAGCAATTCCCGAACGTTAAATATATAGTTGTGGGAGAGGGTAGATACAAAGAAAAGTTTGAGGAACTTTCAAAAGAACTTGGCCTTGAAAATATTGTTAGTTTCACAGGTGGTGTAAGCCATAATGATATAATCCATTATTTAGATATGTGTGACATCTTTATTATGCCCAACCGGCTTTGGAACAATAAAGTTGAAGGTTTTGGCAACTCTTTTATAGAGGCGTCATCAAGAGGGCTTCCTGTTATTGCAGGAAATGATTCTGGTGCAGTTGAAGCTGTTTCTAATGGTCAGACAGGCTTGGTTGTTGACTCTGAGAATATTGATTCAATTGCCGAGGGAATGATTAAGCTACTTCGAGATTCTTCAGTTGCAAAAAGTCTTGGGGATAATGGTGTTAAGTTTGTAAAGGAAAATTTCACTGACGATCTAATGATAAGCAACTATGTCAGTCTTCTAAAAGAAACTGTAAATCAATAGTTACTCGTAACGAAGTGCTTCAATAGGATTAAGTTTTGAAGCTTTTTTGGCAGGATAGATCCCAAACAGAATTCCAACTAAAGCTGCAAAAGCAAATGCCATTAGAATTGAGAAAAGCGATATTTCAGTTGCCCAACCGGTAAGATATGAAGCTGTTTTTGAGATAGTTATTCCAATTATTACCCCCATCAAACCACCTATTAGTGAAAGCACAACTGATTCAACCAAAAACTGTTTTAAAATATCGTTTTCTTTTGCACCCACAGCCATCCTTATTCCAATCTCCCTTGTTCGCTCACCAACTGATACAAGCATAATATTCATGATTCCAATGCCGCCCACTATGAGTGAGATTGATGCAATACTGCCAAGAAGCACAGACATTATTTTTGAGACATTTTTGATAGTGTTAATCTGGTTTTCCTGTGATCTTATGTAAAAATCATCAATTTCATTGTTTTCAATATTTCTGCTTTGCCTTAAAATCTTTGTGATGCTGTTGCTCGCAGTATCTAGCTCTTCAGGGGAGTAAACAGCGATTGAAATTTTTTCCACTTCTTTTGTGCCTTTTAATCTTTTTTGTACAGAAGAGTAGGGCATTAGTATAAGATCGTCCTGATCCTTACCACTCGGTGTTTGACCAATGCTCGACATAACCCCAATTATTTTATAAGTGTATTTCCCAATTCTGAGGTTTTTGCCGATTGGATCAGTGTTTTCAAAAAGGATATTTTTTACAGATTTTCCAATCACACAGACCAAGGATGCCCTCTCAATATCAAAATTATTGAAAAACGTCCCTTTCTCTGGAAACCAATCGTTAATAAAAACAAACTCTGGTGAAGCCCCCACAATAAGTGTGAAATGATTTTGGTAACCATTCGATACGTTTGTTGTAGTATTTACTATTTCTGAAACATGTTTTACAACATCAAGTTTTCTTATCACATTTGCATCTTTCTGGGTGAGGGGTTTTAAATCAGCTTTTTCATCTTTTTTCCCACTACTGGTCCTGTAACCTGTATAGACAATCAAGGAGTTTCCCCCTAGTGAAGTTAACTGGGTTTCAATGGTTCTTTTTGCACCCTGTGTGATTGACACAAGCGATATCACAGCTGCAACACCAATTATTATTCCAAGTGTTGTAAGGAAAGAACGAAACTTGTTGTTTTTTATTGCCCTGTATGAAATTCTGAGAGACATTAATGGATTCATTGAGGATTAATTTTAACTGATACTTTCCATGTTTATTTAATCCTTTTATTGGCTGTTATTTGATTTTAGTGTCGGTTAATTTATCTAGATGCCCAAAATCAAAATTTGCGGAATAACAAATATTGAAGACGCACTTTATGCAGCAAATTTAGGTGTCGATGCGCTCGGCTTTATTTTCTATAAAAAAAGTAAGAGGTTTATTGAGCCCGATTCTGCTAAAAAAATAATTGATAAGCTCCCTCCATTTATTACCAAAGTAGGGGTGTTTGTTAATGAAAACGAAGATTTTTTAGCTGAATCAAAGAGAATTGCCGGTTTTGACATATTTCAATTTCACGGTGATGAAACACCAGGATTTTGTAACGATTTTGGCAGAAAATATATAAAAGCTATCAGGGTTAATAGTTCGCAAAGTATTGAAGCGGTAGAATCTTTCAACACAGACTATTTTCTTTTTGATACATACTCTGATGATGAATATGGTGGTACTGGAAAAACTTTTAGCTGGGATATTTTAGATAATTCATGCTTAAAAGATAAATTTGTTATACTTTCTGGCGGGCTTAACCCTGAAAATGTTTCAAAAGCCATAAAAGCAGTAAATCCCTATGCAGTTGATGTGAGTTCAGGTGTTGAAAGGTCGCCCGGAAAAAAAGATCATGAAAAATTAAAAAAGTTTATTGAGGCAGTTAAGAATGAAACACAAATTTGATTACCCGGACGAAAAAGGACACTTTGGAATATTTGGTGGAAGGTATGTTTCTGAAACATTAATTCCGGCTCTTTCAGAGCTTTGCGATGCTTACGACGAAGCAAAAGGTGACATTACTTTTTTTGATGAAATAAATAAATATTTGGGCGATTATGTAGGAAGGCCTACACCTTTATACTTTGCCGAAGGAATGACAGAGAAATTAGGTGGTGCCAAAATATATCTCAAACGTGAAGATCTGGCACACACCGGAGCACATAAAATAAATAACACAATTGGCCAGATAATTCTTGCCGACAGAATGGGTAAAAAAAGAATAATTGCTGAAACGGGAGCTGGGCAGCACGGAGTGGCAACTGCCACAGTCTGTGCCCTTATGGGAAAAGAGTGTGTTATCTACATGGGAGAAGAAGACACTAAGCGTCAGGCACTTAACGTTGAAAGAATGAAATTACTTGGTGCCGAAGTAAAACCCGTCACTTCTGGCACAAGGACCCTCAAAGATGCAATGAATGAGGCTATGAGAGACTGGGTTACCTATGTGAGAGACACTTTTTATGTAATTGGAAGCGTTGCAGGTCCCCATCCATATCCAATGATGGTTAGGGATTTTCAATCTGTAATTGGAAGAGAAGCAAAAGAGCAAATATTTGAAAAAGAAGGGAGGCTTCCCGATCTTCTTTTAGCCTGTGTTGGTGGAGGCTCAAATGCAATGGGGCTTTTTTACCCTTTTATTCAGGATGAAGAAGTTAAAAAAACTGGTGTTGAAGCAGCAGGTCATGGGATTGAAAGCAATCAGCATTCCGCAACAATTACAGCTGGCTCAGTTGGTGTTCTTCATGGAAGCAAGACTTACCTACTTCAAGATAAAAACGGTCAGATTCAGGAAGCACACTCAATAGCTGCAGGGCTTGATTATCCTGGAGTGGGCCCTGAACACTCTTACTTTAATGATATTAATGCTGTTGATTACACGGCTGTTACTGACGAAGAAGCACTTCAAGGTTTGTCATTTCTATCCAGGACCGAAGGAATAATTCCCGCATTGGAAACAGCCCATGCAATTGCTTATGCAAAAAAAGTTGCTCCGAAAATGTCTAAAGATGAAATTATTATAATTTGTCTTTCAGGCAGGGGTGATAAAGATATGCATACCGTTATGGGATTATTGTAAAACTGTTATTTGCTATTTAAGCTTAATTTTTAATCCTTCAAAAATACTTTTTTGCTTTTCACTCATGCCACTTAGTTCCATAACTACTTCGTCATTACTCAACCTAACAACCCTTGATCTGGGATTGGAAATATCTTCAATCTGAATATTATTATTTTCACAGTAGTTCTTCCAGGCTATTGATGAAAGGTTTTTTGTTTCCCTATACTGCCTGTCCGATTGGCGTTTAAATAGTTTTGTAATCTGAAGGTTTGAAAACTTTGTAAGATCTACGGCAATATATTCTTTGTTTGGTGAAACGTGTGTGTTGTATCCGTTACCCTCTGACAAAAGGATCTGTTTTGATCCATTTGAATGATGGAGAATAAGTTCATTTTTAGCAGAAGTGGAGAATGAAAGCTTCTCAACTCTTGTTGTGGTAATCTCAGTTGCTTTACATGATGCAAAACTTAAAAGAAATATTATTATCAGAAGGTGAAATTTATTTTTTTGGATCACCTTTTAAATAATACCCAAAAACTTTATTAACTGCTTCGGATGTTTTGTTCCAAGGCTGGCCATCAACCCTGAGGGCAACTCCTTCAAATGTGTTGAGAAATTGTTGAAGTTCATCAACTCTTGGTAATTTCTTTTTACTGAAAATAAAGAAAGGTCCTTTTTGTTCTACTACCGATTCCTGAAGTGGCTCAATTTCATTTCTTTCCTGTAGCCGCCTTATAAGCACAACTGCCCCAACTTGTTTTGATACAGCCGTATCAGACCATGTGCCGTCTGCAATGTATTTGCCACTTGTGTAATGATTTGAGTACGACCACAAATAAGGAGATAAAACATGGTTGTGAAAAAGCCTGTAGCCCCATCCGTTATATCCTTCAAGTTCGTAGAGAAGCCTTGATAAACCCCAGTTTTCAACTTTATCAAGCTTTCTTAGTTTTAATGCATCTTCAGCACTTTCCTCCCAAGTGAAAGGTGGTTCCCCTGTTTTTGGCCTTCCGGCAGGCACATTCTTAGTGCGGGCTGTGAGTTTATCTCCATTATGAAGGTGTCTTGTAAATCTTCTGCCTGATTCCATTGAGTGAATAACAGCAATAAAAAACCAGGGTATGCCTAAAGTTTTTCCTACACTTTCATAACGTTCTTTGTTTTTTATTATGTCGTCTATATTTTTGTCGACCTCTTTAAATTTTTCAGGCCTTATTTCACAGGTCATGTAGAGTTCTTTGTATTGTTCTTTTAATTGATTAGTAAGTGATATTTTTGGCATTTCTATTTTCCTCAATCAGTATTTTTCTACATAAATTTATAAATCATGCTTCTATATTTATATTGTTTCATATCTTATGTTGCATTGTCAACAATATGTTTAATTATTTACGATTTCAATTCTGTATTTATAGCAAATTTGTCATAGAGAGCTACCCTTGACATAGGTTCCCTTGCGGTTTATTTTAGAGTTAAATAATTCCAACTAAGGTGGGTATAGATTTTCCTGTTTTTCTTTCTTTTCTGAGTTTCAGGCCAGCTTTGTTTATTTTAGTCTGATTCTTAATCTTAATTTATGAGTAGAATTGATAAAAAGTTTGTAGAGTTAAAAGAGCAGAATAAAGCTGCCCTTGTCTGCTACATCACTGCCGGTGATCCCGATATAAATTCCACAAAAGATATTGTTTATAATCTTGAAAAAAGTGGAGCAGATATAATTGAACTCGGTATTCCTTTCTCGGATCCCATGGCAGATGGGCCAACTATTCAGCTCGCATCAGAAAGGGCTCTTGCAAAAGGCACTTCATTAAAAGATGTTTTGGACTCTGTTGCTGAGATACGAAATAATTCTGATATTCCAATAATACTGTTTGGATATTACAATCCGTTCTTAGCTTATGGACTTGAGCAGTTTTGCAAAGATGCAAGATCAGCCGGAGCAGATGGGGTATTGGTTGTCGATCTTCCCCCTGAAGAATCTTCTGAATTTAAGGATGTATTGGAAGAACATGGTTTAAACCTTATTTTCCTTCTTGCCCCCACAAGTGATAAAGAAAGGATAGAACTTGTTTCTAAAAATGGCTCCGGGTTTATATACTTGGTGTCGGTTACAGGGGTTACAGGTGCAAGGCCGGATATGAATTATTCACTTGAAGAACTTACAGTTGAAATAAAGAAAATATCAAAACTTCCTGTTGGCATTGGTTTTGGAGTATCATCTGCTGCACAGGCAAAAGAGATTGCATCATTTTCTGATGCTGTGATAGTGGGAAGTGCTCTAATAAAAATCATTGAAAATTGTAACGATGATCTCGCAGGCAAACTGTCTGATTTTGTAAATGGTCTTAGCGAGGCATGTTACAGGTAAAATTCAATTATGGGTGAAGAACAAAAAAGATACTTATTTATTGGTGATTTTGATTCGCTTTTGATTGGTCTTTTCTCAAAAAGGGGAGAGGTTATATGGGTAAGCTCCTGTGAGGAAGCCCTAAATCAAACAGGTATTTTCACACTTATAATAATGGATAATGATGTTTATACTGAAAAAATTTCTTCTGAGCTCAGCTTACATTACCCGACAAGCCCCTTAATAATTTCAAACGGAAAAGACAAAAGTGAACATTCCGGTTCATTAAGATATGTGAAATTCGAACAGCTAATTGAAAGACAAATAATACTTCAGGAAAAGTTGGCAAGAAGAGAGTTGAGAATCAATGATCTTAGAAAAGTGCATGAAGATGCAAAAAAAATGTTAATTCTCGTGCATGACAACCCGGATCCGGATTGTATTGCAAGTGCACTGGCGCTTCGCGCCCTTCTAAAAAGAAATAAACAGACTGCTATAATTGGACATATGGGAGAAGAAGTATCAAGACCCGAAAATGTGGCAATGATTGAGCACCTTGATATAGATTTGAATGTGATCTCACTAGATGATCTAAAGGAATTTGACTCTATTGCTATGGTGGATGTGCAGCCCCCATTCTTTGGAGGTGCTATTACTGAAGTTGACTCTGTGATCGATCATCACCCACAAGTGGCCCCTTATGAAGCAAAGTTTTCTGAAATAGGGCCTGATGAAGGTGCTACTTCAACAATTATGACTTCCTATTTGCGTGCAGCACAAGTGGAAATATCAGAAAGATTATCCACAGCATTACTTTACGGTATTAAAACTGACACTGTTACTTTAAACAGGGATGCAAACCCCGGAGATATTGAAGCTTTCACCTACCTTTATCCAATTTCCAACCTTGGTTTGTTAAGAAAAATTGAAAAAGCAGAAATACCCAGAAAGGAAGTAATGTGGTTTGGAAAAGCACTTGCAGATCACTGGATTGAAGATGATATATTCTTTGTAAATTTAGGAAGAATTGATAGAGAATATCTTATTCCAAAAATGGCCGATTTTGGTATGCAGGTAAAAGGAATGGAGTGGTCTGTGGCATTTGGAATAGTTTCAAAATCTCATTTGGTAATATCTGTAAGAAATGTTGGACATGTGAAAAGTGCAGGAAGAGTTGTCGCTGATCTTTTTAAGGAGATTGGAAGCGCAGGTGGGCACAGATCTTCGGCAAAGGCTGTGATTCCCTTAAATAAAGTAAGAAAAGAGATTGGGAAGGGTTCACAGGAACACATTAAAAAATGGGTAACAAAGCTATTTAAAAATGCAGTTGCCGAAAAATCTGAAAACGGAAAGAGTTAGAGATTAATAATTAGTTATTCCTTCTACTACACAACGGTGGAAAAAGGTTAGAATGAGGGTCCAAAAGTTTTATCATAAGTTTGTTTGTCTTGATACAAAGATGGAAACAAGCTAGTTGTATCATTAAACCAAATACAAATTTACACTTCCTTAGAGATTGATTCTTTTTTATATCCCAGAGTTGTAAAATCAAATCTGTACAAAAAAATGCCGAAATATTTCTATTTATAGTTTTCAAACTTTTTCTAATTTAGTTTAAAAATGTATAATCCTTTTCCGTATGAAAATTGTAAGAGTTACTTCAAAAAATACAGAAAGAATAATTAAAGGTTTACAAAAAGAAGGTTCTTCCTTTGAGCCAAAACTTATATCTGCGACTGAAAAGATCGTTAAGGATGTAAGAAGAAACGGTGACAAAGCACTTTTTAAATACACAAAAAGATTTGATAAGATTTGTCTTAATAAAAAGAATGTAAAAGTGTCTGAAAAAGAGTTTGAAGATGCGGAGAGAAAAGTTTCAAAAAGCCTAAAAAAGGATCTGCAAGTTGCTTTAAAAAGAGTGGAGAGTTACCAGAAGAAAAAACTACCTAAAGATAAATCTTATAAAGATAGCTTTGGTAATGAACTTGGATGGCTTGTCCGTCCAATTGAAAAGGCTGGTCTTTATGTGCCCGGGGGAAAAGCCGCCTATCCTTCATCTGTGATTATGACAGCAATTCCTGCAAAAGTTGCAGGAGTGGAAAAAATTTATATTACTACTCCATGTCCAGGTGGAGAGTTGAATCCTGAAGTGCTGGTTGCAGCGAGGTTATGCGGAGTTGAAGGTGTTTTTAAAGTGGGTGGAGCACAGGCAATATCAGCGCTTGCATTTGGAACTGAATCAATCCCAAGTGTGGATAAGATAGTTGGCCCCGGAAATATATATGTAACTATCGCCAAGAAACTGGTATTTGGTTTTTGTGATATTGATATGATCGCAGGGCCAAGTGAAGTTCTTGTGATTGCAGATGGTTCGTGTCCTGCAAACTGGGTTGCGGCTGATCTTTTATCGCAGGCAGAGCATGATGAGATGGCCACTTCCACTTTGGTTACCACTTCACTTGAATATGGAAAAGAAGTAAAAAAAGAGGTAAAAAAGCAGCTTAATCAACTTCAAAGAAAGAAAATTGCTTCTGAGTCGATTAAGAGTAATGGCAAAGTGTTTGTTGTTGAAAATTTAGATCAGGCATCGCAAATATCAAATGCTGTTGCACCAGAGCATCTTGAGCTTTGTGTGAAATCACCAAAAAGCCTTATGAAGAAAATAAAACATGCAGGAGCTATCTTTATAGGAAAAATGTCAACTGAACCATTTGGCGATTATGTTGCCGGGCCGAGTCATGTGCTTCCCACTGGAGGTGCTTCAAGGTTTTCCTCACCACTTAGCGTTTATGATTTCATAAGGATGCCAAGCACTATCTCAATATCAAATAAAGGGTTTAAGGCCTTAGGTGATGCAGTAATAAACCTTGCTTATTCAGAAGGACTTGAAGCGCATGCACTCTCTGTGAAAAAACGTCTTGAAGACTAAACTCACTTTAATTCTCAAATTTTTCTAGGTTAAATAAAAACTGGTTGTCTAAAATTATTTTTACATGTGAGATTTATTGTTATGGCTATTAATAAGGATAGAGTTCTATTAAATATTAAAAAACTTTCTGCATACACAGTGCCAAATATAGAATGTGCTGTGAAGCTTGATGGTAATGAAAGCCCTTATAATCTTGAAGATGAGTTGGGTGAGAAGATTCGTAGTGAGCTTCAAAAGGTAGAGTTCAACCGGTACCCCGATCCTAATCTGAACTCAATCAGATCTAAATTTGCTGAAATATACTCTTTTCCAAAAGAAGGGATTTTACTTGGAAATGGTTCTGATGAAATAATCCAGATGCTCATAACTGTGTTTTCAGGAAAATCTGAAACGGTTCTCATTCCAAAGCCCACTTTCTCAATGTATAGACTTTCAAGCCTTGCCCAAAATAAAAGTGTTGTAGAATCCAAATTGGATGAGAATTTTGATATTGATCTTGATGATTTCAAGAATATGATTTTTGAATATGATCCCGATCTAATTTTCCTTGCCACTCCTAACAATCCAACAGGCAATGCCTTTTCAAGAGAAAAGATTATAGAAATTATAAACTGCACTGATGCAATAGTTGTAATTGACGAAGCTTATTTTGAGTTTTGCGAGCAGGACTTTCTTTCCACAATAAACAATTTTGATAACCTTATGGTGCTAAGGACAATGTCTAAGATTGGTTTTGCTTCTATCCGCCTGGGAATGCTTTTTGGTAACCCTGAGCTTGTTTTGGAACTAAATAAAGCTCGTATGCCATATAATATTAATTCACTTTCCCAGAGTGTAATGAATGTGGTTTTGGAAAATAAAAAAATTGTTGATGAAAAAATTGGGCTTATTTTAAGTGAAAGAGAAAATCTAAAAGCTGGTCTTCAAAAAATTTCGGGTCTTGAGGTTTATCCGAGCGATGCCAACTTTTTTCTGGTTAAGACTGAGGATTCGGATTTTCTTTTTAATGAACTTGTAAAAAAAGATATTCTTATCAGAAATATGAATAACGAAGGAAGGCTCAAAAACTGCATCAGGATTACCGTTGGCACTCCCAAAGAAAATGAAAAGCTTTTAGGTGCCCTTACCTCCATATTTTCTAACTAAATATCCACCAAATGAATAAAGCACCACTAAGATCAGGCATATCCAGGGGAATATCTCGCCAACTCTTGCATAAAGCGGCGGCTTTGATTCTATTAAAGCAACTTCTCCCACAAGGTTTTCCTGGGTAAAAATCCCACTTTTTGCTTCTATTTTTCCTGTCGGGGAAATTATAGTGCTTACCCCACTATTAGTTGATCTTACAAAATAACGCCTGTTTTCCACTGCTCTTGGTATTGAGACCAAAAGATGTTGATATGGGGCAAGGCTCTTTCCAAACCATGCGTCATTTGTCATGTTTATAAGGATATTTGCTCCTTTCTTTGTAAACTCCCTTCCAAAATAGGGAAGTATATCTTCGTAACATATTAGTGTGCCTATTCTTATATTTTTTTCCGGCACTTCCAATATATTAAGGTTCTTTCCGGGAGTAAGATCACCCATCACAGGAATAATATTCTTAATGAATTTCAGTTTTGTATTTATCAGAGGGAAGTATTCTCCAAACATAAGGAGCTTAACTTTATTATAAGTGCCAAGGATAAGGCTATTGGAGTCGGTTAGAAATGCTGTGTTAAACTTTGTGTACTCTGTCTCAAAAGTTTCTCCGTTAAAAACTTCATTGGGGATAAAAGAAAGTCCTCCAATCAGAAAAAAAGTGTCATTCATTTGCGGCACCACTTTTCTGTTTTCCTGAACTTTGTAATCTTTAAGATAAAGGGGAAACCAATCCTGTATTGCAGTTTCAGGCCACACAATAAGATCTGCATCCTCAATCTGCTTTGACATTTCCTGATGCCGTTCGGTTATGAAGAATTCATTTTCGGGATTTTTTTCAAAGAAATCAAAGTTGGCCTGTACGATTCCTACTTTTATTTTCTTTGATTCTGCCACAATTTTCTGGCTCTCGGCTATCTTCATGTATCCATAAGCAAACAAAATGATAAATATCAAAACTGAGAGTAAAAGTGCAGGCGCTGGAAATTTTTTTCTGTCTTTAAAAAACCATATCAGATATACAATTGAGATATTTACAAAAACAATCAAAAAGCTTAAAAGCTTCACACCCAAAAGATCCACAATCTGTATTATTGGAAGATAAAAAGCCTGGGAGTTCCCAATCCCAAACGGGAAGAGTACGGGAAAAAAGTATTCAGCTGCCACCCATATTGTGCAGATCAGTAATGCATCTTTCATGCATATTTTTTTATTGAGTTTTAACTTTGAGATGAGATAAGCAAATATTCCAAACTGAAGGGCCGAGTAAAGACAAAATAACGCAATTATTAAAATGCTCGCAGGCAAAGGAAAGCCCCCAAATCTTGCCAGCGTTCCAACAAGCCAGTAAAGAGAGATAATATTTGTGAAAAAACCGGTGATCATTCCGAGCCTGAAAGACTCTCTTGGGTTTTTGTCTTTCAACACATATAAAAGCGGAACAAAACATACCCATCCAAAAATCCCAAACCACTTTGAGAAAAAAGTTATTGCAAAGAGGATTCCTGTGATTGCCGCAAGTGCATTCTCAAATGTTAGATACTTTTTTGGGTTGATTTTCATTAGTAAAAAAACTAATCGGGATTCTGCGCTTTTTGTTTTGAATAAATACTAAAATATTTATAAAGCCCAACTGCAATAAGTATAATAGCCATCACCTGTGCAACAGATAAGCCGGGAATAGAGCTTTCGGTTGTATTTCTAATAAACTCAATTAGAAATCGCTCAAGCCCTGAAAGTATAAGATAAATACTAAAGAGCCATCCGTATGTTTTGTCTTTCTTTCTGATTTTCCATAAGAATAGAAAAACGAAAAACATTATTACAGTTTCATAAATCTGGGTTGGATGTACTGCCACATTAGTTGGTGGAAGCCCGTTTGGAAATGAAAGTGCCCATGGCAAATCGGTTGGCACGCCGTAATCATCACCTACAAGCAGGCACCCAATTCTTCCGATTGAATATGCAAGTGCAAGTGCAGGAGCAGTGGCATCTCCAACTTTCCAAAGGTTTTGTCCATTTCTTTTAATAACTGCATAAGAAAGTAGCACTGCGCCTATAAGGCCGCCGTAGTATGTAAGGCCACCCCTTGAGAGAAGATGTGTGATGGGGTTAGCGAAAATCTCGCTCAGGCTTACGTTCTCAAATATATAGAGGAGTTTTGCCCCAACAATTCCGCCCACCATTGCAGCCAAAAAGATGTTGCCATGTAGATCTTCTGAAAGCCCTTTTGTTTTATACTCTTTCCCTGAAACCCAGTAGGCAACAAGGAAGGCAAGGGCAACCATAACTCCAAATGATGAAATGCTGAAAGATCCTATTTTAAAAAGTTCTGGATACATAATCTAATTTTCTTTTTTGAGTTGTTCTATTTTTTCCCGAGCTTTTGATGTGGCCCTCATAAGAAAGAAGATGGAAACAAAAAGCAGAGCACAAAGCGCAATTTGTATTGCAAGGTTTGTATTAATATTCATTTGATTTTAGTTCCTTATAAATAAGTTGATTTGGCCTATTAATGTAAAACAAAAAACATATTTTTTCTATTAATTTATTGTTAGTGTGCAGATATAAACCTTGAAGTAATAATTTATATCGGTAAATTGATTGCTACTATGCTAACATCCCCTGTGTTAGTTTTAAACAAATTTTTTGTGCCGGTCTCGGTTACGAGCCTTAAAAGAGCCTTTATCCTTTTATATGGTGGAGTTGCAAAAGCAGTTAATGACGACTATGAAACATTCGATTTTGATTCCTGGTCTGAAATTAGATCTGTGGATGAAAAGGACTGTATCAAGACTGTTTCAACAATTATCAAAGCGCCAAGGGTTATTATCCTCCTAAGGTACGATGGCTATTACAGAAGGCAGCCCAGGTTTAACAGAATAAACATTTTTAGAAGAGACAATGATACCTGTCAGTATTGTACAAAAGATTATCTAAAATCTGAGCTTACTCTTGATCACGTGGTGCCAAGGTCTTTAGGGGGGAAAAGTACCTGGGAAAATATTGTGTGTTGTTGTGTTAAGTGTAACAGAAAGAAAGGTGGGAGGACTCCGGAACAGGCAGGCATGAAGCTTCTCGATAAACCTAATAAACCCAAGTGGAGCCTTTTTTCCAATTTTCACATGAGAACTATAAAGTATAAAGAGTGGGAACCATTTTTAAGTTTTGTTGATATGTCATACTGGAATGTTGAGCTTGAAGACTAAACCCTTTTAAATTAAAAAAATTTAATTCAGCCAATTGTTCGATATATTATTTTATTACTTTTATTTCATTCAAAAACCGAGGTGGAATCATGAGGTCTAAAACCGCATTATTAATTCTTTTTATTATTTTACTATTTCCGGGGAGTTCTTTCGCTCAGATATACCTTCCCCCTGTTTCGTCATCAATTAAAAAGAAAGTATCAATTTTTGTCCCCAACCTGAGAGCAGTGGGGCAGTCTAGCATTAACGGCAAAAAATTTACTGATGTCCTGAAAGCAGATTTGAAAAACGCAGCACTATTTAATGTGAATGGTGGCTCGGTGCTTGCAGCTTCTGATGAAAATATTGATTTTGACGATCTTTTTGAAAAAGGGGTTGATTACATTGTTACGGGCCAGTTTCAGTCAAATACAGATAAAACCACTTTTGCGGTAAGGGTGTTTGATGTTAAACAGGAAACACCTGTGCTTGGAAGAAACTACAATGTTTCATCCGGCAATGTTAGGTACGCTGCACATGGGTTTGCATCACTTATAATGAAGCAGCTCACTGGAATTGACGGGTTTTTTGAATCAAAGATTGCATTTGTGCTAGGAAGTAACCAGACAAGAAATCTTTATATGATGGATTATGATGGTAACAATGTTTCGCTGCTCACAAAACATAATTCACTCCTTCTTTCCCCTGACTGTTCAAGGGATGGTGCAAAGATCATTTTTAATTCCGATAAAAATTGGGATCAGGATATTTATGTTATTAACTCTTCTTCAGGTTTAAACGAAAGAAGAATTACAAAAGGGTTTGCACTTGATCAAAGTGCGGCATGGTCGCCTGATGGAAGAAGGTTTGCCTTTAGCAGAAATGGCGACATTTTTATAGCCAATGCAAATGGCAGTGGAATAAAAAAACTTACTACTTCTTATGCAATTGAAGTATCGCCAGCATGGTCTCCTGATGGAAGAAAACTTGCATTTGTATCAGATAAGTCAGGAAAACCACAGATTTACACTATGAATACTAATGGAAGTGGAGTCAGGCAATTAACTTATGCTGGTTATAACACTGATCCTGCCTGGTCTACAGAAACATCAGTAAACAAAATTGCATTTGTAAGGGTTGAAGGCTCAGGTGCAAATATCTACACAATCAAACCCGATGGTTCAGATGAACAGGTATTAACTTCACGCGGCAGAAATGAAAATCCAGCCTGGTCGCCGGATGGGCACTATATCGCTTTTTCATCAACAAAAGGCGGCTCTAAAGATATATATATGATGTACCTTAACGGCGAAAACCAGGTAAAGCTTTCCACAGGTGGGGGAAAATCATTTCCTACATGGTGTAAGAGGTAGGTTTTAGGGAAAGATTAAGGTTCATGATGATTTATTGTCATTCCAAATTTAATTTGGAATCCAGAATGGCGGGAAAGACTAAATTATTAACGAACTATTGAATTGTAATAATCTAGTAAATCCTGAGATGTATTTATAGTTCCAGATATTACCTTTAAAGAATCCTTGACCAAACAGAATAAAATACTGTACTGTTCTATTATAAAATGATGTAAAAAAATCCTTCCCTAAAGGGCGCCAAGCCTTAATCCTTATAAAGCCATCCTTTATAGAAGTGATTGGAGGATGATATGAGCAAAGACTCAAATAAAAACAAAACTACAGAATTGCTAAAAGCGTGGGAAAAGGCGATTGGGGAACAAAGTAAACGAAGAATTACATTCTGTCATGCTCGAGCCGAAGGCGAAGCATCTAATAAAAAGATAGATTCTTCGTCGTTACACTCCTCAAGAATGACAAGAAACAATGGATTCCCGCTTGAAGATTGCGGGAATGACTCTAATTTATTCTCCACCTTCTCATCCCACTACGAAAAACTAACATCCCTTCCAAGAAAAATCCGCCGTGCAATGCAAAGAAAATGGAAACACTCACTTGCAGGTGTTGCTCTTATTCTTGCTCTTGGCGGGAGCCCAGCTATTGCTGCTGATTTTAATGTTGGTGGAGGAAATGTAGACGATCTTATTCAGGCAATAAATGATGCCAATGGAAATGTAGAAGCGGATAATATTATTCTTGATGGTTCAACATTTACTCTCACTGCTGTAAACAATGATGAGATGGATGGCAATGGCCCTAATGGTCTACCAATCATAACAAGTGAAATCACAATTGAAGGAAACGGATCAACAATCGAACGCTCGCAGGCAATTAACGATCTTATGAGTGCAATGGATGATTTTAGAATTATTGAAGTAAGTTCCACAGGTGATTTGACATTAAATGACACTACTATTGCAAATGGTTATCTGGGCCCAGATATTCTAGGTGCTCAAAACGATGATGGTGGAGGAATCCTTGTTGATGAAGGAATATTAACACTAAATGGAAGCACTATTTCGGGTAATACTGCTGATGTAGGCGGCGGGATTCTTAATGATGATGGCACAGCCACAATCACAAACAGCACTATTACAGAAAATATAGCTGCTCAAGAAGGCGGCGGAATTTTCAATGATGCCACAATCACAATCACAAACAGCACTATTTCTGGGAATGATGCTCGTGACGGCGGCGGAATTTACAATGATGACACAGCCACAATAACCAACAGCACTATTTCTGGGAATACTGCTACTCGCGATGGCGGCGGGATTTTCAATCCTAGAGGTACAACCTCAATAACCAACAGCATTATTTCGGGGAATGAGGCTGATGATGGAGGCGGGATTTTCAATGATGATGGTACATTGACAATCACTAACAGCACTATTTCAGGAAATACTGCCACTAGCGATGCCGGCGGGATTCTTAATGATGATGGCACCACCACAATCACTGGCAGCACTATTTCGGGGAATCTTGCCAACACAGATGGAGGCGGGATTGATATTTCTTCTGGTATAGCTACAATCACTAATAGTACTATTTCAGGGAATACTGCTAATGATGATGGCGGTGGTATTTACAATTTTCTTAGCACAACCACAATCACTAGCAGCACTATTTCGGGGAATATGGCTGCTGATGACGGCGGAGGCATTTTTTTTGGTCAGAGCAGCTTATCCAATATTAAAAGTACAATAGTTTCAGGCAACACAGCCAACGCAGGGAATAATTGTGCAAGTTTTGTTGGAGCAAATCCTCCAACTATAAATGACAATGGAAATAATCTTTCTGAAACTGCTGCTGATTGTAATATTGGGGTGAGCCCCGCAGATGATACAGATCCTATGCTTGATCCATTGGGCCTTCAAGATAATGGCGGGCCAACACAGACAATAGCTCTTCTCTCAGGGAGTCCTGCAATTGATGCAATAACAGGTGACTGCACAGATCAGCAAATGATGCCTCAGCCAATAACAGTAGATCAGAGAAACTTTCCAAGACCATTTAATACCAACTGCGACATAGGTTCATATGAAGCACAACCTACCGGAACTGTATCAATAACAAAACTTACGCAACCTGAGGGTGGAAGTGGATTTAGGTTTATGATAACCAACTTTTTGGATTCAATTTTATCTGTTTTTTCACTAGATGATACAGAGAATCAAGACATAATCGTTCCGCTGGATACAATCACAGCCTCAGAAGATATTCCGGATAATTTTGAACTGGAAATAGATTGCAGCAGCTCTGAGAATATAAGCCCGGCTCCTGTTATAGATAATGATGCAGGCACTGTGGAAGCAGTTATAGATTCTGATTCCGATATACTTAACTGCACGTTTACAAACTCCCTTCTATGTGATGTGAATGTAAATATAATTGGAGATGGTGAAGGAACTATTACGGATAATGATGGATTAGGAATAAGCTGTAGCGAAGGAAATACGGGAACATGCAGTGCCACTGATCCAGTGCCATTTGGAACAACGGGAATAGATTTTACAGCAACTCCCGACGCAAGTTCACTTCCAGCTGTATTTAGTGGAGATTGTGAAGCAGATGGAACTATAACAAGCATTGGGGCAGGAGATGATATAGATGGATGTTCTGATACATGTATTGTGGAGTTCAGTGATATAGATGCATGTGTAAGCACACTTTGTGATGCAAATGCAATTTGTACAGATTTACAAGGTGAACCTGGTGATGCAACAGGCAGAACATGTGAATGTAACGAAGGATTCACTGGAGATGGTGAAACATGCACTGATGTAGATGAATGTACAGCAAGCACAGATAACTGTGATGCAAATGCAGTTTGTACAAACACCCCCGGAAGTTTTACATGTGAATGCAATGAAGGGTTTACAGGAGATGGAGTAACCTGTGATACAGATGATCCAGTTGGAGATGACGATGATGACGACGATTCTGACGTAGGTGGAGATGATGACGACGACGATGATGATACTGTCGTGGAATTTGGAGATTCTGTGACTGATGAAGATGGAGTAACAGTATCAATAAATGTAGTTAATGGTGGAGCGGGTGGTCAGATACGAGTGAATGTTCCATCAGAAGCAAGGCCACTTTTTGCCAATCTAAGCCCGAATATTGGAGATTGTACAGTTCTTAGTGACAGTGAAACAGCAAATGTGTCATTTGAAGATACGGATATTGTCTGTGATATAGATGAGTTTCCTTCTGCTTTTGATCTACAACTCGGATTATGTGCGGAAGGGGATCAGGCGGGCATAGCAATGGCGGAGATAGAAGTGATAGCAGATAATTCAAATGAAGATTTCTCAGAGTTTATAGATATTGTGCTTAATGCGCTTGATGAATGTGATGGAGGCGGGGGAGGCTGTTCAATAGCACCTGCAAATATAAGCAAGGCAAATGCACTCAGTAACTTCTTCGTAACGCTTATTCCGGCAATAGTGGGATTTGGTGGACTGTTTTGGAGAAGAAGGGTTTAGTAGATAGTTGTTAGGGATTAGGTTTTAGGGAAAGGCAAGATCATGATAAAAATGTAGCGGAGACCTTTCCTGTCCTTGTATCTTAAAACTAGACTAGAATATATATT